>JAKATJ010000015.1:8653-28529 GCA_021828005.1 Actinomycetes bacterium
CGGTCACGGCCTCGGCGATCGTGCGTCGTATTTGCAGAAGACTCACGGCACCCTCCTGCCATCGCCGGAACGACGGGCAGATCCACCAAGGGATCCGGCGGCAAGCGTTGCGTGCAGAGCGACGCGGGCGCGCCACCCGTCAAGTGGTCCCGTAATGCGCCCTCCGCCGTCCTGCGCCGGACCGCACCGGCGCCCCCCACGACCTACTTCGGTGCCGGCATTCCCGGAGTCAACTCGGTTGTCGCGGTGAAGCAACTCCAACGTCGCTGCCGTACGTGATGACGCGGTTGTGGACGATCAGGTCCGGCACAGGGTGCCGGGCCGTTGCCATTGTCGCCGGTGGACGCGTTCGCCACGCCGGCATCAAGACGCTGCGGTCACACCTCGGCACGGGTGGGCACCAAGTCGGTGCCCTGTTCCCTTCGGTCTTGACCCTGGCTAGGTCTCAGGGACCGGGCGAGCTGCCGCAGAAGACGAGTCCGAGCCCGTAGCGCACAGCCAGCTCGGCGGGTTCGCGCGGACCGAGTCGTCGGACGCCGGCAGAGACGGCGGTGCCGAGCTCCATCCCTCTCTGTCAGTATTGGTGTTGCCGCCCGAAGGTGAGTGAAACCATGAGGCAGGGCGAGGAATGAGAAGGGGAGATGTCGGTAACTACTGTGGTGGCCGTGGCCGGCTCCGATCCGGAGGTGCGTCGTGTGCGCCAGGTGTATCCGGCGGCCTACAAGCGGAAGGTGCTGGCCGAGCTCGATGCGGCGGACTCCAGGTCCGAGCGAGGGGAGATCCTGCGTCGTGACGCGCAATGGTGTCCCGGTGGCGGAGCTCCGTCCGATTACGTCGCCCCGGCGGAAGTTCGTCGCGAGGGCGGACCTCGTTGCCCTCGGAGCCGGCGGACCACATGTCGACCTCGGCGCGTTCAAGGCCGACCTCGATCGCATCGTCGATCAGCGCCTGTAGATGTCCCTCGGCCTGCTCGACACGTCCGTGGTCATCGATTGGGATGACCCCACCGTCGCTTCGGCACTCCCCGACGAGGCCGCGATCTGTTCCATCACCCTCGCCGAACTTACCGCCGGGCCGCATCTCGCCTCGACCGGTGACGAACCGGCGCGTCGACAAGCTCGCCCGCAGCAGGTCGAGGTGACTTTCGACGCCATTGCCTTCGATGCCCCCGCTGCCCGCAGCTATGGTCAGGTCGTCGCCGCAGTCGTGGCGATTGGTCGCTCCCACCATCGGCGAAATGCCGACCTGCTCATCGTCGCGACGGCGCACGCCAACGGGCTGCCGCTCTACACGCGGAACCCGGACGACTTCGATGGCCTCGGGAGATTGATCGAGATCATCGGCGTTTGAGCTGGGACCGCTCCGGTTTTCCCGCCCAAGAGCGGTTCGCATAGCGGTTTCCCGTCGCAAGTTTCGTGGACCGTACTCTCTCGTATTGGAACCGACTGGATGTGCGAGGACAGCTCCTTTCCCTGCTCGGGGACCAAGGTCAGCACGGGTCAGTCGTGTAAGCGACGGACCGGTGACGAACGGCGAGCACGCGCACGATGCGCTGATCGTCATCGAGCTGGTAGATGACCCGATAGGTGCCGACTCGAAGCGACCGCAGCCCGCGAAGCCGTCCCCGGAGAGGGTGACCTGCCTCCGGTTCCCGTTCGAGGAGACCGAGAGCCCCGACAACGGCGTCGGACAGCGGCCAGTCAAGATCGACGATCTCTTTGCGGGCTCGCCGAACGAGCTCGACTCGGCTCACCTACGACGAAGCGACTGCAGATCTCGACGGAGCTCTTCGAGCGTGACGGTCTCCCCGCGCCCCACCTCGCGTCGCCCCTCCTCGATCGCCGCCAGCGTCTCGGGGTCTGACAGGATCTCCGCCGTCTCCTCCAATGCCTCGTACTCATCTACTGGGACAAGGACGGCCGCGGGACGACCATGGCGGGTGATGATGACATGTTCACGCAGGTCGGCAACCTGATCGATCACCTGGCTGAGCTCACTACGAAGCTCGCGAACCGGAACGGTCTTGCTCATGCTTGAAGTGTACCATATTGAGTACACATTGGCTGGTGGGCCGGGGAGGATTCGAACCCCCGTAGGCTTTCGCCGACAGGTTTACAGCCTGCTTCCTTTGGCCACTCGGACACCGACCCGAAGGAAGGGTACCGCATCGCCGGCGACCGCTTCCTCGTCCCGATCCTTCGGCTGGCGGTCAGTAGGGTAAGCGCCATGCCGAGCTTCGACGTCGTGTCGCAGGTGGACATGCAAGAGGTGCGCAACGCGGTCGACCAGGCAAATCGAGAGGCGTCGACGCGATTCGACTTCAAGGGCACCGACTCTCGGATCGACCTCGGGACCGACGACCTGACGCTGCACTCCTCCACGGAAGACCGGCTCGCGGCACTGCGCCAGGTGCTCGAAGAGAAGCTCGTACGACGCCGCGTCTCACTGAAGGCCCTCGATCCCGGCAAGGTGGAGGAGGCGGCCAAGGGCACCGCCAGGCAGAGGATCGCAATCCGCGCTGGCATCTCCCAGGACAACGCGAAGAAGCTCCACAAGCTCATCAGGGACCTCGGCTTGAAGAACGTGAGCTCACAGACCCAGGGTGATCAGGTCCGAGTCACCGGAAAGAAGCGCGACGACCTGCAAACCGTCATCACTGCGTGCAAGGGCGAGGACTTCGGGATCCCGCTCCAGTTCGAGAACTTCCGGGACTGATCCCTCCCGGGTTGCAGCCCGTACGCCCATGTCCAACACGTAGGAACGACTGGCAACCGCGTCCAGCGCGTCTCCTGCCCCTGCACGGCTCGGGGACGGCGACGAAGACCTCGCGTCCCACCCGCCGTCACGGAGCTGACCGCGAAGACCAGGTGACAGGCACGCTGCGGACGGCATCCGGGCGGCGGCGGGGCTGCGACCCTCAGCCGACTGCGGCGTCGTCTCCCGCGCCGATGACGACCTGCTCGGCATGCGCAGCTGCATCCTCGGCAGCCAGGTGCTCGTCCATCTCCTCCAGGAGGGAGGGGACCCGGAAGGTGTGGTTGAAGACGATCAACTTCAGCACCCAGAAGATCCCGAAGGACATGACGTTCGCGAAGAGGACGAGGCCGGTCTGCTCGAGGTGGCCCAGTTGCCAGCGATGTCCGAGGTAGCGGGCCAGGGCCGCGCCGACCATCGAGAACGAGATGCTTGCGGCTGACATCACCCAGAACGGCAGGACTTCTTTCACGAGACGTGAGCGACCGCCTTTGCCCCAGGCCCACATCCGGTTCAAGTAGTACGACGGGACGGCCGCCACCACGTTGGCGAAGATGGTGCTCGGCACCTCGGTCCACAACCTGAACACCCCGAAGACCAGCCCGAGCACGAAGAGCGAGACGCCGGTGGTGATCACCGACGTCATCGTGTACCGGAAGATCTTCCTGCCCTCCCGCGTGTGCAGCCACACCCGAAGTCTGAGGAGGAGCTCGGACATCGATTCGCAACCTTACCCTTCGGCCTTCGTGGCAAGACCTCGCTCGCGCCAAGGTCCCGCTCCGCGCGGAGCTCAGCCGAAGCTCAGTCTACGGCAACGGTCGTCCACCCCTGGGACCGGAAAATCGTGCCCGTTCCCCCCAGCCCTGCCAACATGACCATCGTGAACGACGCCCTCGACCTCCTCGTCCGGCTGCTCGACCTCGAGGCGATCGAAGTCAACATCTTCCGTGGGACCCAGCCCGACGAGGAGCGCCAGCGCGTCTTCGGGGGCCAGGTGGCCGCACAGGCCCTGATGGCGGCGGGGCGGACCGTCGAGCACGGACGAGTGCACTCCCTCCACTCCTACTTCCTGCGCCCCGGCGACCCCACCGTGCCGATTCTCTATGAGGTGGACCGGATCCGTGACGGCCGCTCGTTCACGACGCGCCGAGTGGTGGCGATCCAGCACGGTCAGGCGATCTACAACATGTCGACCTCGTTTCACGACGACGAACCGGGCTTCGACCACCAGTTCCCGATGCCCGACGCTCCCGACCCCGAGACGCTCCCCACGATGACCGAACGCCTCGAGCCCTGGCGCGAGGAGCTCGGCGAGTGGTTCGACTGGCCACGCCCCATCGACCAGCGGCACATCGGCGAGCTGCCGTGGTTGCGGCTCGAGCCTCTGGAGCCGCATCAGCGGCTGTGGATCCGAGCGGACGGCGAGCTTCCCGACGATCCCCTGCTGCACGCCTGCGTGGCCGTCTACGCGTCGGACCTGTCCCTCTTCGACACGATCATCCACCCGCACGCGGTGCGCTGGAAGGACTCGAAGTTCATGGGTGCGAGCCTCGATCACTGCATGTGGTTCCACCGTCGGTTCCGTGCCGACGAGTGGCTGCTCTTCGACACCGACTCTCCGGTGGCGGCGGGAGGCCGCGGCCTCGCGCGCGGGTTCTTCTTCGAGCGGTCCGGGCGGCTCGTCGTGTCGATGGCCCAAGAAGGGCTCGCCAGGATGCGGTCCTGAGCACGAGAGCGGCTCAAAGACGGGAGTGGCTCACGCCCCGCGGCGTGACATCGGCACGTAGTCCCGGGCGTCGGCGCCCGTGTAGAGCTGGCGGGGCCGGGCGATCTTCGAGTCCTGATCGAGCATCTCCTGCCAGTGCGCCAGCCAGCCGGCGGTCCTCGCGATCGCGAAGAGGACCGGGAACATCTCGAGCGGGAACCCCATTGCCTGGTAGATGAGCCCGGAGTAGAAGTCGACGTTCGGGTACAGCCGCCGGGAGGTGAAGTACTCGTCGGAGAGGGCGATCTCCTCGAGCTTCAGCGCGACGTCGAGGAGCGGGTTCCTGCCGGTGACCTCGAACACGTCGTCCGCCGCCTTCTTGATGATCTGCGCCCTCGGGTCGTAGTTCTTGTAAACGCGGTGCCCGAATCCCTGCAACCGCATGTGACCGTGACCGGCCTTCACCTCGCTGATGAACGCAGGGACGTTCTCCATCGACCCGATCTCGGACAGCATACGGATGACGGCCTCGTTCGCTCCACCGTGCCTCGGTCCGTAGAGGGCGGCGCACGCCGCCGCGCAGGCCGAATACGGGTCGGCATGCGAGGAGCCGACCACGCGCATCGCGGTGGTCGAGCAGTTCTGCTCGTGGTCGGCGTGGAGGATGAACAGGATGTCGAGCGCCCGGGAGAGTGCAGGGTCCGTCTCGTAACGAGGCTCGGCAACCTTCCACATCATCGAGAGGAAGTTCGACGGGAAGTCGAGCGAGTTGTCCGGGTAGACGAAGGGCATCCCCACGCTGAAGCGGTGGGCGGCAGCGGCAAGCGTGGGCATCTTGGCGATCAACCTGATGATCTGCTTCTGCCGCGATGCGGGGTCGAAGATGTCCTTGGCGTCGAAGTAGAAGGTCGAGAGCGCCGCGACGGCCGAGACGAGCATCCCCATCGGATGGGCGTCGTAGTGGAAACCGTCGAGGAACCGCTTCCGGACGTTCTCGTGGATGAACGTGTGCGAGGTGACATCGTGGCGCCACTGCTCGAACTGGCTCTCGGTCGGCAGCTCTCCGTTCAAGAGCAGGTAGGCCACCTCGAGGTACGTCGAGCTCTCGGCGAGCTGCTCGATCGGGTAGCCCCGGTAGCGAAGGATCCCCGCTGTCCCGTCGAGGTACGTGATCGAGCTCTCCGCCGCCGCGGTGGACATGAAGCCCGGGTCGTAGAACCAAATGCCGGGAAGGATCTTCGCCCAATCGGTGGCGCTCACGCCTCCGTTCACGACCGGGATCTCGTAGCTCTCGCCGCTCCGGTTGTCGGTGATCGTGATGCTCTCGGTCACTGGCCAAGGCCTCCTGTGCTGTCGGGTCGACGCGGCTTGCGGTTCGGGGCCGCGCGGGCCCGCGCGGACCACTCCGCACGCGGCGCCGCCACGATCCTACGGTCCCATGGGGGCACGGTCGACGCGCCGGCTCAACGTCGGGGCCGTGGGTCTCGACCGGCCATAGCCCAGTGGGTCTCGACCGGCCGTCGGCGAGTGGGTCTCTACCGGCCGTAGGCGAACCTGTCGGCCGCAGACGGCGCGGACGCGCCGCCGGGGTTGGTCACGCGGACGGAGACCGTTCCAGCTCCAGGGGGCGCCACAGCGTCGATCTGGCTGTTCGAGACGACCTGGAATCGAGCCCGCACCCTGCCGAAGGTGACGCCGCTCACCCATGTGAACCCGGAACCGAGAACGGCGACAACCGTGCCACCGGCCCTGGGGCCCTTGGCGGGCAGGAGCTGCGACACGGTCGGGGGGCCCGGAGGCGCCACGCCGACGGAGATCGTGTCGGAGGTCTGGGTGCCGCCCTCGTTCGCGACCGGCGGGTCGACCGACACGGTGATCGAGTACGTGTTCCCCGGGACGACCCGCAAGGGTGGCAGTGTCACCGACACGGAGCTGCCTGCTGTGAGCGCGACGCTGAGGATCTTCCCCGGGTGAGCGACACCGCCCTTGCGGGTGAGAGCGGCGCGCACCGCGATCCCGCGTTCGGCAACGTTGCCGAGGTTCGCCACGACGAGCCCGACGCCGATGCGGCCCGTCGGCGGAAGCACCAGCACCGGAGACGGGGAAGAAGAGGTCGCTGCGGAAGAGGGCACCGGCGCGGGTGTGAGCGCCACGGCGTGCGCGACGAGCTCGACCCTGTGGACGGCGGCGAGCGTGGGGGACTTCCTGAGGGCGTCGACCTCCGAGCGCGCGGTGCTGGACGTCCACGCCCCCGTCCTGCCGGACCACACCGATGGAGAGAGCCGCGCGTGGCCCGGGCCCGCGCGCAACGCGCGTCGACCGGCGGCGTACATCCGGTCGCTTCGCTCGAGGAGCGTCCCGACCTTCACCAGCTCCATCGCAGCCCTTGCGGCCGAGATCCTCCGGGGCGTCGATGCGCGCGACGACAGGTCGGCGGCCCCTACGGCCGGCAGCGGCGCCATCCTGAGCAGCCCGTCCACGGCCGCTCTGAGGGCTCGCATCGCGTCGGCGCGGTCGGCCATCGCCGCCGAGACGTCGGCCCCTGCGCCACCCGAGGGAGCCGGCGAGGCGGCTGTGTCCGCCGCGCGCGCAAGGGTCGCCGTCGACCGCACGAGTGTGTCGAGCGCCTCTTCGAGCGTCATTCGGTCGTCGCCCGCCATCGAGGCGAGCAGCTTGCGGTACTCCTCGTCCAGCCGGTTGGACTCCTCGCCGAGGAGGCGCGCCTCAACACCATAGGACCGGTCGATCGCACGCTCGTAGCCGACCGACTGCGAGGGCTCCTTGAGCGCCCCTCCCACCAGGACGGCAAAGACCAGTACCCCCGCCACCACGGCCACGACGGCGGCTCCGCTCACGCGCGGGACGCGGCGCCGGCGACGGCGACGATCGATAGGAGCCACCGGCGCGTGACGCTACTTCCATGCTTCGGGAAGGCGGGGCGAGAGGCCGACGTCGGCCGACGGTGACGCTCGCGACCGCCCCCGGCTCAGGCTTCGGTCGGCTCGGCCTCCACGAGAGTCCTGTGACCAGCCCCACCAGAGGTGGGCAGGACGCTGGCGGTGCTCCTCCACTCGACGGTCGCCTGGAACGCGCGCGGGTCGACCCGGTCACGGTGGCGCTCCACCACCGAAAGGAGCGATGACAGCGTGCGGGAGTTGAGCAGATGCGGCACGAGGCCCAGGTCGAGCAGCTTGGTGTGCGCCGCCCGGTAGTAGTGCTCCTCCTTCTCCACACGCGGGTCGTCGAGGTGGGCGATCTCGGCGTTGCCCGGGTGGGTCTCCATGACCATCTCGGCGAGCTGCAGCACGGAGAAGGACTCGGTGAACTGGTTGAACACGCGGTACTCGCCGGGCTCCGGCGGGTTCAGGCAGGCGAGCTCGACGCAGGCGAGGGTGTCTCGGATGTCGAGCATCCCGCGCGTCTGACCTCCCTTTCCGTAGACCGTGAGCGGGTGGCCGACGACCGCCTGGACGCAGAACCGGTTCAACACGGTGCCGAAGACGCCGTCGTAGTCGAAGCGGGTGGCAAGGTCCGGGTGCAGGACGGTCTCCGGGGTCTCCTGGCCATAGACGATGCCCTGGTTCAGATCGGTCGAGCGAATGCCCCAGATCCGGCAGGCGAACATGATGTTGTGGCTGTCGTGCACCTTGGACAGGTGGTAGAAGGAGCCGGGCTGCTTGGGGTAGGGCAGGACGTCGGTCCGGCCCCGGTGGGTGATCTCGATGAACCCCTCTTCGATGTCGATGTTGGGGGTGCCGTACTCGCCCATGGTCCCGAGCTTGACGAGGTGGATCGACGGGTCCACGTCGGCGATCGCGTAGAGGAGGTTGAGCGTCCCCACCACGTTGTTCACCTGCGTGTAGACCGCGTGGTTCTGGTCGATCATCGAGTAAGGGGCGGACCGCTGCTCCGCGAAGTGCACCACGGCGTCCGGCGCGAACTCCTTGATCGTCCGATGCACGAACGGCGCGTCGGTGAGGTCGCCGACGTACGCGGCGATCCGGAGCCCCGAGACCTCCTCCCATACCCGGACCCGGTGCTGGAGGTGCTTGATCGGCACGAGGCTGTCGACGCCCATCTCGAAGTCGTACTGGCGGCGCGCGAAGTTGTCGACAATGCCCACCTCGTGGCCGCGACCCGACAGGTGCAGCGCCACCGGCCAGCCCAGGTACCCGTCGCCGCCTAGAACCAGGATCCTCACGGACCGTCTCCTCTCCTCCGTACCCGATGGCCGTCCCGATGGCGGGCGCGACAGACTCCACCCGCGCCGAGCCGGCAATGCTTTCGAAACAACACTTTGACCGGCGTTCCTGAAAATGACCTGGGAAACGGGCGAGAACTCCCTTACGACCTTCTTCTGCCCGTTGCCCCCAGGACCTGCATCGGTCGCGAGAGCGCCCGGCAGGGGCCGGCGGCGGCCTTGGCGGGAAGGGGGAGGTGCGGGGTGACCCGCTGGGTGCGGGACAGGAGCACCTGGCGCCACTTGCAGGAGGCGATCTTGCCGGCGATGCGCTGCGCGGGGCCGAAGGCGTCCGGTTGCGGCCGAGGACTGCGCCAGGAGCCCCTCAGGAGCCAGCTCTCATCGCCGACTCGACCTCGGCGACCGCTCGCTCCAGGTCGGCCACGGGCCTCGCGACCGCCACGCCGGCGCGCAGGAAGAGGAACGTGCAGCGCCCGACGTGCCTCCCCGTCGCTGCGCGCAGCGCCCCCGCGTACGCGGCGCCCTGCAGACGGTAACGAGCGGCCAGCCGGTCGACCTCCTCGTCGCTGCCCACCCCGTCGGTCTTGTAGTCGACGACCTCGAGCCCCCCGGGCCCCTCGAAGACAAGGTCGACGAACCCCTCGATCACGCCCGAGCCGATGGGCGCTCCCACGTAGAGCTCGCGCCAGAATCGACCCTCGACCGCCCTCCGGACGAGCGCGCTGTCGAGCGCCGTGCGAGCCAGCGCCGCCACCTCCTGCCAGCGCGCCGGCACGCCCTCGGAAGCGGCGTGCGCCTTCGCCATCGCCTCCAGCCCCGCGCCAGTGCGCAGGTCGACGGTCTGCAGCACGGCGTGGACCGCCCGGCCCAGCGCGGTGCCCGCACGGCCGCGGCGCCACAGCTCGCGAGCGGACAAGGTGCCGGGCGTTCCGCCGTCACCGGGACCTGTTGTTCCCGCGTCGTCGCGCTCCACGGCGCGCTGCCCGGGCTCGACCGGGCCCGCACCCTCGCCCGCGTCCAGCGCCCAGGACGCGGCGAGCTTCGCGATCCCCGTCGCAGAGACCACCAAGGGACCTGCAGCGAGCCGCTTGGCCCGGGAGCGCGCCCAGCGTTGGAGGTCCTCTGCGCCCTCGGTCGCGTCCGCCCCGGGAGGGTGGCTCGGCGCGTCCGCCCCGGGAGGGTGGCTCGGCGCGTCCGGGACCTCCACTGCGGCTTCGTCGACTGCCTGGGGGTGGGCGTCCCACAGGTGGGGGAGGCACGACAACGCGGCTTCGAGCGCGCCAGCGGTGCTCGAGCCAGCCCGCTGCGAGCTGTGGACGCTCACGACGAGATGGTTCTGCGCCCGCGTCAGCGCGACGTAGAGCAGGCGCAGTCGCTCGCGCGCGAGGACTTGCTGCTCGTGCTGACGCGCCGCGTCGTAGCCCACGGTGCACACCCCGTTGTTCACCGCCAGCTCGATCGCGTCTCCGCCGAAGAGCACCGTCGGCGCCGTGACACCCTTCGTTGCAACGCCGAGACCGACGAGGGCGACGACCGGGAACTCGAGACCCTTCGCAGCGTGGACGGTCATGACCGCCACTGCCGGCGCGTCGGCCTCCGGCAGCACGACCTCGGTGACCTTCGCGTCCTCGTCGCGCTGGACGTCCACCCAGGCCAGGTACTGGCGAAGGTTCCCCGGCGATGTCTCGACGAACTCGCGCGCCTGGTCCATGACGAAACGGAGGCGCCGCCATTCCTCCCGCCACCGCCGCCCGTCGAGCGCAGCACCGAGCTGGCGCGTCTCGTCCACCACGCGTGCGACGAGCTCGCTCACCCCGGCCCACGTGCGGGCCTCGTGCAGACGCCGCAGTCGGACGAGGCCGACCTGGACCGGGTCGTCACCGGCCGCGACCGGCGGAGCGTCCAGGCGGTAGTCCCACGATCCTCCGCCCAGCCGGTGACGGAGCAGGTCGTCGTCGCCGCACGCAAAGCCCGGCGTGCGCAAGGCCGCGACCACTGCAGCGCTGTCAGAGGGATCGTCGATTGCGTGAAGAACGTGGAGCAGCTCCTGCACCTCGCGCGTGTCGTAGACGAGCGAGCTCGACTCGAGCCGGTAGTCGATGCCGGCTGCGTCGAAAGCCGACTCGAGCGCAGGGACCGAGGTCCTGGAGGGGACGAGCACCGCGATGTCGTCGAGCTGGACGGCCCGGCCGCCCGCTCCGACGGGCCAGCTTTCGTCCACCGCGCGCCTGAGCAGCGCTGCCACCTCCTCCGCCTCGACGCGGCGCGCCTCCGCCGCGGGGATCTCGTGGTCGGCCCCCGCTCCGACGACGCTGACCGCGCGGGGGGGACCCTCGCGCACGCGTCGGGCGGCGGACGAAGCGATGTAGGGCGGCTGGACATCGGGCTCTCCGTCCCCGACGAGCCGATCGAAGACGCCGTTGACCAATTCGACGATCCCCGGCACCGAGCGGAAGTTCGTCACGAGCTGCGCTGATTCCGTGGCCACGTCGCGCAGGACGCGGAGGAAGGTGCCCACGTCCGCCCGGCGGAAGGCGTAGATCGACTGCATCGGATCGCCGACGAAGAAGAGCGCGCCCGCCGTCGTCGCGAGCTCCCACCACGGCACCTCGCCAACTCGCTCGTCGGGCTCGGCCGCGATCATCGTGACGAGCTCGGCTTGCAGCGGGTCGGTGTCCTGGAACTCGTCGACGAGCAAGTACCGGTACTCGTCGTGCAACGCAGCCCGCACCTGGGAGTCGCGCCGAACGAGCTCGCACGCGAGCACGAGGAGATCGTGGAACTGGACGCGGCCCTCGCGCTGGCGCCGGCGCGCCGAGGCCACGGCGAGCTCTGCGAGCGCGTCCCCGACGACCTCCATGGCCGCGCCGACCGCGTGGCTCGCTGCCGAGCTGCGGGCGGTCTCAGCCTCCTCGAGCAGGGCGACCACGTCGGGCTTGCGTCCGCCCCACGCACGAGCCGTGCCCTTTCCGCGGGCGGGGAGGCGCTGAGGCGGCCACAGAAGCATCCGAAGGAGCTGCAGCTCGTCGCCATCCGCTCGCTCCAGATGCGCGACGTAGGTCCGGAGGTGGGCGAGGTGGGCGAGAAGCTTGTCGTCCGCGTCGGTGCAGCACGGCGCGAGCTCGAGCGCACGGCGGAGCGGGCGGGTGACTGCGCTCGCGTCGAGTCGCGGCAGCTCGCGTGCGTCCGTACCTCTCTCGACGGAGACAAGACGGTCCCAGTTCTCCCCCATGCGCCGGACGATGGCGCGCAGCTTGCCGAGGCTCGCCCCCGCGACGATGACCCATTGCACGGCCTGTGCCCGGCGCTGGTCCGCGAGCAGCGCGTCGACGCTGTCCACCCAGTGCTCGTCGAGGTCCGCGAGCGAACGCGCCTCGTCGAGCACATCGAACGTCGGCGGCAGTCCTGCCTCGAGCGGGAACCGGGACAGGATCCTGCGTGCGAAGCCGTGCAGCGTGGTGATCGCGGCCCCGTCCAAGGTGCTGAGCGCGTCCTTCGCGCGCTGGGTGGCGACGGGATCGTCGAAGGCGATCACGACGTGGTCGAGCTCCTCTGCGATCCGCTCGCGCAGCTCGGCGGCTGCGGCCTCCGTGAAGGTGATGACCGCGAGCTGGTCGATCCGGGCCCTGCCCGAGAGAAGGACGTGCAGCACGCGTTCGACGAGATGGCGCGTCTTGCCGCTCCCCGCCCCCGCAACTGCGAACATCGTCTCGTCGAGCGCGGCGGCGATCCTGACCCGGGCGTCGTGGTCGAGCGGCGGTCCGTCAGGACCGCTCGCTTCGCCCCTTCCTCCGCGCTCCTGCCCAACCGACGAGGGCCGGCTGCCTGCGATGCGTGCGTCTTCCCGCCGGTCCTCACCCGCGCCGAAGAAGAGAGACCGCATCCCGTCGTCGGACTCACGCTTCGTCATGCCTTCCTCGCGGCGTTCATTCATGTCTCCCCCACGAGCGCCACGTACGACGAGAGGGCGCGGTCGGCGCGCTTCCGGCGCCAGCTCGTCGCTCGATCGGGCGGGCACATGCCGTCGTACGGGCAGTACGTGCAATTCGACCCGCGCACAGGGCGTCCGTCGCTCGGACCGGGACGTGCAGGGAACCGACCCGTCTCGATCGCCTCGGCGAGCGTGCTGAGCACCTCTTGCAGCCGGCTCTGGACCGCGTCGTCGAGATCCAGCCACTCAGGCGGATCGGGGGACCCGACGAACCAGTACCCGGCGCGCACGCGGCGCCACGCGCCGAAGGCGGCCCTCGCTGCGAGCGCATAGACGGGCAGCTGGAGCCGCTGACCGCCCGACAGCGGGTCGCCGCCCTCGAGCGCCCTGTACGGCCTTCCCGACTTGTAGTCGACGACCGCCACCGAGCCGTCCGCCAGCTCGTCGACCCGGTCGACCCTCCCGCGGAACCGCACTGCGCCGCGGGGCGTGTCCACCGAGACGACGGTTTCGGACGCCGGACCGAAGTCGAGCTCCACCGCCACCGACCTCGCGCCCGTCGCGACCCGGTACTCGTTCTCCTCCCGGAGGTGCGCACGCAGGTCGCTCGTCATCTTCGACCGCTCGAGGGCCCACAGGGCGGGGTGACCCGTCACCCCTCGACGCCTCGCCTCTTCGAACTCCTCTTCGGCGTAGGCGAGCATGCGCGCTTCCCTGGCCGAGGGGTCCTCCTCGACGGAGATCCCTGCCACCATCTCGGCTGCGACGAGCCGCTCGAGCACCCGGTGGACGATCAGGCCGCGCTCTGCCGGAGCGAGCTGGAGCAACGTCTCGGGCAGCTCGCGTGCCGTCACACGCAGCAGGTGCGAGAAGAGGTAGCTGCGGGGACAGCGCGCCAGGCGCTCGAGGCTCGTCGCCGACTGCACGGCTCCGGTCCTCGGCGAGGGGATCTCCAGGTGCTCGACGAGACCGTCGAACCGGGTGAACTGCGCGCTCCGGCGGGCGCGCCGGACCGCCAGCGAGCCGGCGAGCAACGCGTCGTCGCGCGCGAGGAAGTGGTCGGAGACCCGTCCGCGCGCTGCCACCCATCGGACGAGGCTGCGAAGCCGCCAATCGGCGTCGGACACGGCGTCCGAGCTGCGTCCGCCGTCACCCACGGCGCCGGCGAACGACGAGACGAACTGGAACCGCTCTCCGAGCCCTGGCGGCGGCCCGCTCCTCAGCTCCCGCGCCGCACGGCGCCTCCCGTCGCCGACGAGGGCGTCGACCGCCTCGAGGAAGAGGGCAGCCGGCCGGAGCTCTCGGCCGTGGCGCTGGTCGTAGCGGGAGCAGGAGAGCACCTGCTCGCGCGCGCCCGCGAGGGCCGCGAGGAAGTCTCGCCGGGCCGACGCGGCGTCGACCGCGCGTAGCGGGACCTCATCACCAGCGCGCTCGCGCTCGCGGTCGGGGACGAGGACGTCGTCTCCCTGGCGCGCGGGGAGGGCGCCGTCGACCATGCCGACGACGCAGACGACCTCGAGGTCGAGCCCGATCGCCTCCTCCACCCGCCCGACCAGCAACCCGTGCCCGATGCGCGCCGTTCCGGGCGCCGGCGCGTCGAGCTCGGCGGCAAGCGCCGTGCGAAAGTCCGCGGCAGTCGGAGCGAGGCCGCGGAGCCAGTCGAGCGCTCCGATCCTGCCGAGCGCCTCGCCGACCGCGTCGAACGCGACGACCTCGTCGTCCGGCCAGCCGGCATGCCGCGCTGGGGGCCCGAGGAGGTCGGCGAGGAGCCTGCGGGCCCACTCGCCCCACGCCTCCCAGCTGGCGGGCGCCCGCCCCAGTCGTTCCGCCATCGCGTCGAGGAAGGCGCGCAGCTCGTCGCACCGACGGGCATCGATCTGAAGGAGCCGCACGCGCGCAGACGACGCAGGATCGCCGCCGGCCGCGTCGAGGCCGCTGCCGTCCTCGGCGCCGTCGAACTCGTCGGCACCATCCTCGGCTTCGGCCAGGCCGCACGCCCGCGCGAGCTCCCGCAACGAGCGGGCGTGCACGCCGAGGCGCTCGCGCCACTGGCCGAGGCCCGAGACCACTCCCGCCTCGGCCGAGAGCGCGTTCCACTCCGCAGCCGGGACCAGTTGCCCGCCGGAGAGCATCGGCGCCGACGCGAGCCACGCGGTGACGTCGTCGCGCCGCCAATCGTGGTCCGCAAGGGCAAGGGCGCCCAAAAGGGCGCGCCCGGCGACCGTCGACGACAACGGCCGGACGCTGTCCCCGTGGGCGGGGATGCCGGCCGCGGCGAGGGCGTCGTGGACGAGCTGGCGGTAGGGGGGTCCGCCGCCGTACAGCAACGCCATGCGCTCGAGGGGCACGCCCTCGGCATTCCTGCCCATCAGATGGCGGAGGGCCATCAGCACCTCCGCGTCGGCGCTCGGCGCCGACCGGACCCACGTCGGTGCGAGAACGCGGCCCGATCCGTCCTCCTCGGGGCCTCCGTCGACGGTGCCGCTCCGTCCGATACCCCCCGACAGGCGGGCGACGAGCTGACGGGCCCCTGCGTCGGCGACGACGTCGCCGACCACGCCCACGATCACCTCCACGTCGGTGCACCCGCCGAGCGCCTCGATCAGCTCGAGCTCGGGCGGCCCGATCCGGCGCGGGAGGTAGACGGCGACCTGCCCGCACGACTCTGCTGCCCGCCCCGGTGTGCGCCGGGCCGCCGCTGCGGCCGTGGCGAGCAGCTCGGTCGTCCCGACGCAGTCCGAGAGCGCCGAGCGCACGCGTCGCACGACGTCGACCACGTCGGCAGCCCGGGGGCTCTGAGCTGCCAGTGCGTCGAGCGCCACGGCCGAGACCGTCGCGAGGTCCCGGTAGGTGCGCGCGAGCGCCCGCAGGGTCGCAGGCTGATCGAGGGCGCCCGCGAGGTGGGAGGGCGTCTCCTCGACGAGCGCCGAGCGCACTGCCTCGAGCTCGATCGCAGGAGAGGTCGGCACCCTCCTGCCGGCCGACAGCCAACGCTGTGCCAGCTCTGCGGCGAACCGCACCCACGTCGTGCAGCGGAGGTTCACCACCCCGGGAGGCGTCGAAGCGAGCCGGCGCCGCACCGAGAGCGCCAGCGGGCCGCGGTCGACCACAACGGTCGCCGGCGAGAGCGGGTCGGCCTCCTTCGCCGTGCGGACCGTGTTCGCCAGGACAGCGAAGGCGGCATCGCCGTACATGTGCGTCGCGACCCTGATCGCCACCGGGGCCACAGTAACGAGGGGCTGTCACGCAGGCGGTGAGGACGCAGGGAACCCAAGCCCCGGGGCGGACCGACCGGCGTGCCGCCTGACGTCACGCTCAGCGTGAGGCGACGAGCAGCTCGGCGATCTGCACCGCGTTCAACGCGGCACCTTTCCGGAGATTGTCCCCTGCGACGAACATCGCGAGCCCGCCCCCGTCGGCGCGCCGGATCCGCCCGACGAACGAGGGGTCCCTGCCGGCGGCGAGCAGCGGCGTCGGGAGCTCCGTGACGACGACGCCGGCCGCGCCCGCGAGAAGCTCCGTCGCCTCCTCAGGAGACAGCTCCCTGGCGAACTGGGCGACGATCGCCGCCGAGTGCCCGGTGAAGACCGGCACCCGGACACAGGTGCAGGCGACGGAAAGGCTGGGGATCCCGAGAATCTTGCGGCTCTCGTTCCGGTACTTCTGCTCCTCGTCCGTCTCCAGCGAGCCGTCGTCCACGATCCGGCCGGCGAGCGGGACGACGTTGTGGGCGATGGGCGCTGCGAACTTCTCCGGCTCGGGGTAGTCGAGCGCAGCGCCGTCGAAGGTGAGGTCCGCGGCCCGGTCCGCCGTCTTCGCCAGCTGGCCGGCCAGCTCCGAGACCCCCGCGCGGCCCGCTCCGGACACCGCCTGGTAGCTCGCGACCACGAGCCTTTCCAGTCCGGCCGCGTCGTGGAGCGGCTTCAGGACCGGCATGGCCACCATCGTCGTGCAGTTCGGGTTCGCGACGATGCCCTTCTTGATCGACGAGAGCGCGCCCGGGTTCACCTCGGCGACGACGAGCGGCACGTCTGGGTCCATTCGCCAGGCCGACGTGTTGTCCACCACGACCGCACCAGCCGCCGCGATGCGGGGCGCGAGCTCGCGAGATGCGGCGGCACCGGTCGAGCAGAGAGCGACGTCGATCCCTCTCAGGTCCGCCGTCGCAGCGTCCTCGACGACGACCACCGCGCCCTGCCAGTCGAGGGTGGTCCCCGCCGAACGGGACGACCCGAAGAAGCGGATCTCCTCGACGGGGAAGGCGCGCTCGACGAGCACCGACCGCAGCACCTGGCCGACCTGTCCCGTCGCGCCGAAGACACCTAGCCTCGCCACGGGCGCCGAGCCTACCGTGATCTCTTGGTCCCAAGCGAAGCCTTCCCGGGCAATTTGGCCTGAGTCACATCAACAGGACGCAGCGATCCCGAACTATTCGACGTGATCAAGGGGAGCCGGGATCACATCGCCGAGCGATCATCCGAGCTCGAACGCGCGGTGGAGCGCTCGCACCGCACGCTCGACGTCCTGTTCGCGCACGATGCAGGAGATCCGGATCGTCGAGGTCGATATCAGGTCGATGTTGATCCCCTCTTCGGCCAACGTCTCGAACATCGTGGCGGTCACCCCGGGGTGCGACTTCATCCCCGCGCCGATGACCGACACCTTCGCGATGCCCTCGTCCGACGTCACCCCCTCCGCGCCCAGGGCGGCGAGATGGCCCGAGACGCCCTCGACGGCGGCGTTGACATCGATGCGGGGGACCGTGAAGGAGATATCGGTCGTTCCGCGGACCGACGCGTTCTGCACGATGTCGTCCACGTTGACCGACCGGTCCGCGAGCGTCCGGAAGAGGCGCGCCGCGACCCCGGGCTTGTCCGGGACGCCGGTCACGGTGATCTTCGCCTGCGAGGCATCGTGGACGACCGCGGTGACGACCGCCTCCTCCTCCACCATTGACACATCCTCCTCCAAGATCCACGTACCCGGCTCCCAGGTGAAGCTGCTGCGCACGTGCAGGGGCACGCGATGGTTCCGCGCGAATTCCGCAGACCGTAGTTGCAGCACCCTGCCCCCCGCCGCGGAGATCTCGAGCATCTCCTCGAAGCTGAGTCGGGACAGCTTGTGCGCGTCCGGGACGATCCTGGGGTCGGCGCTGAAGACGCCGGTGACGTCGGTGTAGATCTCGCAGACGTCGGCGCCGAGGACAGCCGCGAGCGCCACCGCCGTGAGATCGGAGGCGCCGCGCCCGAGCGTCGTCACGTCTCGATCCGTCGACACCCCCTGGAACCCCGCGACGACCGGCACCTTCCCGGCTTCCAGCGCCTCGGTGATCCGTCCAGCGCGGACGTCGACGATCTTCGCCTTCGTGTGGGAGGTGTCGGTGACGATCCCGGCCTGGCTCCCCGTGAACGACGAGGCGGCGACGCCGAGCTCCGCGAGCGCCATGCACAAGAGCGCGGTGGAGATGCGCTCGCCCGCGCTGACGAGCATGTCGTACTCGCGTGGAGGCTGCACCGAGCTGACCTCGCTCGCCAGGCGGATCAGGTCGTCGGTCGTCTTCCCCATCGCGCTCACCACCACCACCACGTCCTTGCCCGCCCGCCGGGTGCGCGCGACGTGATCGGCGACCGCGCGGATGCGGTCGGCGTCCCCGACGGAGGTGCCGCCGAACTTCTGGACCACGAGCGTCACGCAAAGACGCTATCCGCAGCAGCCCCGGCTTCGATATCGTGTGCGCCCGTGCCCACGGAGAAACGAGCGAGGCAGAAGGCTGCACGCAGGAAGAAGAAGGCTGCTGAGCGCCGCCGGGTCCAGACGCGCCGGCGGCTGCGGAATGGCGGGTTCATCACCGTCGGCGCCGCGGTGGTGCTCGTCTTGGTCCTGCTCACGACCGGCGCGTTCTCGAGCAGCCCTCCCCCGCCCAAGAAGAACCCCTCCCCCACGACCACGACGACCACCACGACCACCACGACCACCACGACCACCTCCGCCAAGAACACGGCGCTGCAGGCAGCGGCCGACAAGGCGGCGGTCGCCGCCGGCTGCCCCGCCACACCGAAGGCGAGGGCCAACACGCTGCACTGGCCCTCGCCGCCCGCGATGACGATCGACACGGCGAAGACCTACACCGCGACGGTGAGGACGACGGCAGGACCCTTCGTGATCGCACTCGACGCCAAGGCGGCGCCGCACACGGTGAACAACTTCGTCTTCCTCGCCCGCCACCGTTTCTACAACTGCAACGTCTTCCACCGGGTGATCCCCGGCTTCATGGACCAGACCGGCGACCCGACGGGCACCGGGTCGGGCGGGCCGGGCTACGAGTTCGCCAACGAGAACGTCCCGACCGCCTACGCCACCGGGGACGTCGCCATGGCCAACTCGGGCGGCACGGACACCAACGGGAGCCAGTTCTTCATCCTGGTGCCCGGAGGAGCCACCACCCTGAACAACGACTTGAAGGCCGGCGACAAATACTCCCTGTTCGGAACGGTAACGTCGGGCATGCCGGTCGTCGAGAAGATCAATGCAGAGGGGAATTCGACACCCGGGGCAAATGGCGTGCCGCCGGACGTCGTCCAGAGGATCCTCACCGTCACCATCCACGAGAGTTGAGGTGCCCATGACAGACGTCCCGGCCCCGGACGGCTCGAGCCCGAAGCGTCAGCAGTTCGCCAGTCCTCCCCCGATGGTCATCGACCCGCGGCAGCGCTACACCGCGGCGATCGAGACGTCGAAAGGCACGATCGTCGCCGAGCTCGACGCGATCGGCGCACCGATCACGGTCAACAATTTCGTCTTCCTCGCTCGGTGGCACTACTTCGACGGCATCGTGCTCCACCGGATCATCCCGGGTTTCGTCATCCAGGGAGGCGACCCCGAGGGCACCGGCCGAGGCGGGCCCGGCTACCGGTTCGCGGACGAGCTGCCCAAGCCCGGGCGCTACCAGGTCGGTTCGCTCGCGATGGCCAACGCCGGACCCGATACGAACGGCAGCCAGTTCTTCATCATCAGCGGTCCCGACGGCGTGAGGCTCCCGCCCGCCTACTCGCTCTTCGGCTCGGTGGTGGCGGGCGGCGACGTCGTCGGGGCGATCGACGCGGCAGGCTCCCCGTCGGGCAAGCCGAAGGAGCGTGTGGTCATCGAATCCGTCACGATCACCGAGCACGAGTAACCGAGGCGGCGTCGCGCAGGACCGGCCCGGCCGCGTCGCGTGCCGCGGCCCGATCTGGCACAGTGCCGGCATGCGGCTGGAGGCGCAGGCGACCTCGGGACCGGTGCGCCC
>JAKATJ010000125.1 GCA_021828005.1 Actinomycetes bacterium
CAGGGGTCTCGATGGGGAAGTGGCAGAGCGCCATGTGCCCTTCGCCGAAGTCCAGCCAAGGAGGCACCTCCGCGGCGCAGCGGTCCTCTGCCCGCGGGCAGCGCGTTCGGAACCGGCATCCGGAGGGAGGATCTACGGCAGAAGGAAGCTCGCCGCGCACGCCCTTCGCCCTCACCTTGAGGCGGGCTTTGGCCGGGTCGGCTTCAGGCACCGCGTCGAGGAGGCCTCTCGTGTAGTGGTGCGACGGGCGGTCGTACACGGAGTTGGCCGGTCCGATCTCGACGAGCTTGCCGAGGTACATCACGCCGATGGTGTCGGCCATGTACCTCACGACGGCGAGATCGTGGGAGATGAGCACGAGCGTGAGGTTCCGCCGTGACTGCAAGTCCTTCATCAGGTTCAGGATCTGAGCCTGGATCGAGACGTCGAGCGCGGAGACCGGCTCGTCGGCGACGATCAGCTTCGGGCCCAGCGCCAGCGCACGGGCGAGGCCGATGCGCTGGCGCTGGCCGCCAGAGAATTCGTGAGGGTAACGGTCGACGGAGGTGCGCGAAAGCCCGACCTCCTCCAGCAACTGGGCCACCCGACGCGTCTGGTCCTGCTTGGAGCCGATGCGCTGCACCTTGAGCGGCTCGCGCACGATGCCGCCGACCCGCATCCTCGGGTCGAGCGACGCGTACGGGTCTTGGAACATGAGCTGGACTTCGCGCCTTGCCCGACGCAGGCGCTTGCCTCGCAATGACTGGATCTCCTGGGTCTCGAAGCGGATCTTGCCGGCATTCGCCCGCTCGAGTGCGACGACGAGCCGCCCCACGGTCGTCTTTCCACAGCCCGACTCCCCGACCAGTCCGAAGACCTCGCCCTCTCGGATGGAGAAGGAGACGTCGGAGACGGCCTTCACCGTGCCCACCGCTCGTCGGAACACCCCACCCTTCATGACGGGGAACTCCTTCACGAGGCCCTCGACGTTGAGCAGCACCGGGCGCGCCGCGAGCTCGGTCGCTCGCTGCACTGAGTAGCTCTCGATCTCCGTCGCGCTGCGTGCTTCGACTGCAACCGGCGCGTGCTCGACGTTCACTGGGTGGAAGCACGCGTAGCGGTGCGGGCTCTGGCCGTTCTGCTCGGGCTCAGCGGTCTCGACGAGCTGCGGCTCCTCCTGGCGACATTGGTCCGTCGCGTACTGGCAACGGGGGTGGAACCGGCAGTTCGTGTGCGGCTTCGAGAGGTCCGGCGGGAGCCCGGGGATGCTCACCAGGCGGTCACCGGCATGGGCGGTCAGCTTGGGCACCGAGGCGAGCAGCGCATCGGTGTACGGGTGCCTCATGTTGGTGAACAGGGCCTCGGTTGTCGCCTCCTCGGCGACCCTGCCGGCGTACATCACGATCACCCGATCGGTCCGGCCCGCGATCACACCCATGTCGTGGGTGATGAGGATGACCGACATCCGCAGGCGTTCCCTCAGCTCGTCGATGAGGTCGAGGATCTGTGCCTGGATGGTGACGTCGAGGGCGGTGGTCGGCTCGTCGGCAATGAGCAGCGTCGGGTCGCAGGCAAGCGCCATTGCGATCATCACACGCTGGCGGAGGCCGCCTGACAGCTCATGAGGGTACTGGTCCAGTCGCTCGGCGGGCCGCGGCATGTCGACCAGCTGGAGCACCTCGAGCGCACGGGCCCTGGCCTCCTGCTTGGACGCGTCGCGATGCAGTCGCACGGCCTCGGAGATCTGCTTGCCGATGGTCATCGTCGGGTTCAACGAGGTCATCGGGTCCTGGGGGATCATCGCGACCTCGTTGCCGCGCACGCGTCGCATCTCTTTCTCCGAGAGCTTCGCGAGGTCGCGTCCGTTCAGGACCACGTTCCCGCCCGAGATGTGCCCGTTGCTGGGGAGCAGGCGCATGATCGACAGACCGACCGTGGTCTTGCCGCAGCCCGACTCCCCGACGATGCCGACCGACTCGCCCTGGGCAACGCTCAACGACACGCCGTCGACTGCGACCACGTTGCCGCTGCGCATGTGGAACTCGGTGCGTAGTTCGTTCAGCTCCAGCACCAACGGC
The DNA here is from genome assembly GCA_021828005.1 of Actinomycetes bacterium. GTDB lineage: Bacteria > Actinomycetota > Acidimicrobiia > Acidimicrobiales > RAAP-2 > JAJYVT01. The sequence continues at coordinate 2,058 of JAKATJ010000125.1, forward strand.
ATCGGAGGGAATCTAGCCGCTTCGAAGGGCAAGCGGCAGACGGAAAGGGCTGTTGCGACCGCCGGGTGGGTCGGCCGCGGCACGACGACCCGCCGCCTCGGGCGGTGCGATCCCGGCTCTCGCTCGGCGGGTGTTCATCGGAGCGAGCGCGCGTCCGGGCGCGCCACACCGCCCGGCAACTCGGCGATCCTGCCCGCCTCGAGCACCATCGTACGCTGGCAGGTCGCCACCACCTCGGGGTCGTCGGATGCCACGACGAGGGCCCGGCCCCGCCGGGACAGGGCGAGGAGGAGGTCGAGGACCCTGGCCCGGTTGTCGGGATCGAGCTCGGCGGTGGGCTCGTCGGCGACGAGGATCGCAGGGTCTGACGCAAGTGCCCGAGCGATGCCGACACGCTGGCGCTCGCCACCCGAGAGCTCGTCGACCGGACGGGAAGCGTGGCGAGCGAGACCCACGTCGGCCAGCGCTTGCGCCGTCCGGCGCATCACGTCCTCGCGGGCCAGACCTCGCGATTGGAGAGGCAGCGCGACGTTCTCCTCTGCAGTCAAGCTGGCGACGAGACCGTGGGTCTGAAGGATGAGCCCGGTCGTCGCACCCACCCTGGGGGGGCTCCGGGACTCGAGCTGTTCGTCCGCAGGCCCCTCCACCTCCACCCACACCCGCCCTCTCGAGGGCTCCAGTGCTCCAGCGAGGAGCAGGCAGAGCACGGTCTTCCCCGCGCCGGACGGTCCGGTGATCGCGACCGTCTCACCGGCATGGACGGCGAAATCCAGCCCCTCGAGCACTACGCGGCCACCGAGGTGAACCACGACGCCCTCCAGCCGGAGGCGGAACCCGACCGGTGTGGTCATGGCTCCCACTCCGGGCTCCGCAGCTCGATGCCACCCGGGCTCCGCACGACTCGGACTCGCGTGTTCGGAGGCAGCACTTGGAGGACGTCCGGCGGAAGCTGAACCGAGCCCGAGCCGTCCACGACGGCGTACTCTTCGCCTCGGATCGCGTCGGCCCCCACTCGCCCGTCGCGAATCGTGACGACGCGCGGCAGCAACGAAGCAATCACGTTGTCGTGGGTCACGATGATGACCGTCGTCCCCAGCTCCGAGCTGATGTGCCGGAGCAGCTGCACGACGTTGAACCCAGATGTCGATGTCAGCTGGGCGGTAGGCTCGTCCGCCAGGAGCAACCTCGGCCCCGTCGCCATCCCTGCAGCGACCGCGACGAGTTGCTGGGCACCCCGTGGCAGCTCGGCCAGCCGCGCGTCGGCCAGGTGGCTCAGCCCGAGAAGGGCGAGCATCTCGCGCGGCTCCCACGGTGGTCTCCGCCCCTGCACTCTGGCCCCGTGCTGCGCGAACCACAGATTCTCCACGGTGGTCGCGAAGGGGAGTACGTTCGCCCACGTCCCCTGGACGATGTAGCTGATCTCACCTGCGCGCATCCTGCGCCGCTCAGCACCCTTGAGCTTGCGAAGATCGACGTCCCCGACGCGGACCACCCCGGCGGACGCCGTCATCACGCCGGCGATCAGCCGGAGCACGGTGGTCTTGCCCATGCCCGACGGGCCGAGTAGCGCGAGCATCTCGCCGGCGCCGACGTCGAGATCGACCCCACGCAGACCTACGACGTCTTCTCCTGCTTGCCGGTAGAGGTGGACGACGCCGAAGAGGTGGACGGGTATTCCGCCGCGGGCTGCTGAAACACCGGACTGGCTTCGACGAGCCGGGACAGCGCCAGCTGCTCCCGCGGAGCTTCGAGACGGACGGCCGAAGATCACGTCCGGCTCCCCGTCAGCCGGACGGCCGTTGCGCCGCGAACGACGAGAGTCGAGCCGATCAAGACCGTGACGGCCAGTGCAAGCAGAAGGGCGAGAAGCGCAACGGTCAACGCGGTCACGGGAAGCCCGAGCTGAAGCGGCAGTCCAGGCGTCTTCGTCACGAACTCCGGCACTGAGCGTATCGCCACGGCTGCGGCGATCGCGCCTGAGAGAGCGCCCGCGAGGACGCCCACTCCGAGCACGAGACCTTGCTCGGCCCATACGGCTCGGCGCAGGGCGGCGGCGTCCACACCGACCACTCGGAGGGCCGACAGTTCGCCCTGTCGCCTCCTTGCGGCCGACGACAAGGTGAAGGCGGTCACGCTGATCACGAGAAAGGCCGCAGCCGCGGCCGCGAGGAGGTAGAGAAGATACGCGAGGTTCAGTCCGCTGCGTGCCAGCGCCGCGACGGCGCCGGCTGCACTTGTAACGCCGGCGACGTGCACGCCGTGCCGCCCGAGCACGGAGACGAAAGACGGCGGCGCGCCCTTGGCGAGCCAGACCTCTGCGGTGTCTGTCGTGAAGCCGTCTGTGAGGTAGAGCTCGGCGACTCGTAGGTCGACGAGGACCGAGTCCGTCCCGACGCCCGGAAGAGCCGGTACCTCTGCGACCCGATGGCCCGGGAGCGTGCTTCCGTCGAGTCCGACGACGAGCGGCCCCGCGTCGCCCGATGCTGTCGACTGAGATGTAGGCGTGACGACAACCGGGAGCGCCTTGGGCACGTCTGCGGGAGAGACCGAAACTGTGCCGAAGCTGTCCAAGGAGAACCGCACACCGAGCCCGTCTCCACTTCTGTACAACCGGGCTCGACTCGAGGTGCTCGTCCAGCGATGCGGGTTGTCAAGACCCGCTCGAAGCGGGGTCCACCCCGCGGATCGGGTACGAACGGCCAGCGAGGTGATTCCGAGCTGCACCGTCGGAGTTTGCGCCGTTGTTTTGGTCGACCATGTGACCGACAAGTCGAGGAATCGGCAGCCACCGGGGCAGTCTGAGTACAGCCTTCCTTCGTAGCGATGGTCACCGGGGCTCAGGCGCCCAAGTGTGACCCGCGAGGAGAACTGTGTGTTGATGTCGTAGACGTTCGCTGCGAGCTCGGGCGAGCCGCGGAGCGAGCCCGTCGTGTCGGCGGTGACCGAGATGGCGGTTCCGCGGACGAGCACTTGAGGGGCCAGACCCTTGGGCAGCAATCGGCGAGCCACCTGGGAGGCCGGTACGCCAAGCACAGCAGGCCATGTGGCCACGGTCGCGAGCCGCTGGGCGTCCACCGCGAGGGTGGTGCCGTCGGCCGCGTGCTCGACGACTGCCGCCATCGCGTAGCGGCCTGTCGGGTCGGAGCTCCTGACCGCGCGGACGAATGTGGTGCCTGTCCGGACGGACACGTCGAGCACTTTGTACGCGCCCACCCCGAGCTCCGCTCGCGCATCTCGGTTGCGAGCCGAGATGATCCATCCGCTGACCGCGAACGTCGTCAGCGCGACGGCCAGTGCCACGAGCACCAGCTGAGTCCGGTACTCCCTTCGCCGCGCGACCGTGCGGGTGGACAGGGCCGCCGCGACCT
>JAKATJ010000126.1 GCA_021828005.1 Actinomycetes bacterium
GAGGCGGCATCAGCCGCTGTCGCCATCGACATCGCGAGGCCCAGCGCGAGCCCGACGCAGGCGACGGCGGCTGCTGCGTGTGCGAGAGGTGCGAGGAGCCGGGGCAACCTGCAAGAAGATAACGCGGTCAAGGAGTTCGACGCGTCAGACTCGGTCTTGAACGGCCGGCGCTGACCAGGACGGACGTCCGAGAATCCCTTGTCGCAGGCAATTTCTTGCTTCGCGCCGGCCACCGTGTGCGCAACCCCCGTCGCTGGCCGCTGGCCGCACCGTCGGGGTCCGGCGCCCCGGCTGGCAGAGCCTGCCCCTGCAGGGAGCCAGCGCGTGACGCAGGATCAGTCTGCGCCCACGAGCGTCGCCCAATCGTCTCGCCGGCCGCTCACGTCAGACGCCGGCAGGCGGATCACGGCTTCGGGGACGCGATCCACGAGGGCGCGCTGCACGTGGTAGTCACGCGCGGCGGACGAGAACGCACGGCGGCGGACCGCGAGGAGCTCTGCGGGAGGGTGGTCGTCGAGGAAGCCCCACAGGCTGAGCGCCGTCTCGACGTCATGGACCGTCGGCGCTCTCCCGAACAGCGCTGACCGTCGGGAGGCGAGAAGCGCGGCGCCGACGATCACGTCCTCTTCGGACTCCTCGGGACCGAGCCGGACACGGTCTGCGAACCGGCGAGCGAGACGAAGGGCATACCCCTGGTCGGGCCCGGGGGTGCCGCGACCCTTCCCGCCCGGGCTGACCGGGAAGCGGAGCTCCGCCGGCCTGGCGGCCACCCACGGGCGGGGCACCTGGAGGCGCAGGGCCGGCCGCACCTGGTCGGCCTCGGTGATGGGTACGAAGCTCGGCTGGGTCATGACGCCACGACGTTACCCGTGGCGGGGTCCGGCGTTCGAGGCGGGGTCCGCACATCGCACCCGGGACGGTCGGGACCTGCGCCGCTCTGGGATCATCCGACGAGGTGCAGCCAGTCCTTGTGCCGGTCGAGCTCGCCGCGGACCGTCGCGAAATAGGCGCGCTGCAGCTCGGTGGTGACGGGTCCCGGCGTGCCGGAGCCCACGGTCCGGTCGTCGACGGCACGGATCGGGACCAGCTCCGCCGCCGTTCCCGTGAGGAACACCTCGTCCGCGAGGTAGAGGTCCGTGCGGATCAGCGCCTCGTGACGCACCTCGATGCCCATGTCCGTCGCGAGCACCTCGACGGTGTCCTGGGTGATCCCGTCGAGCGCACCCGCGTCCGAAGTGGGCGGGGTGTACAGCACCCCGTCGCGCACGACGAAGATGTTCTCGCCGGTGCACTCGCTCACCCTTCCGTCCGAGGTGAGCAGCACGGCTTCGTCGTAGCCGGCTTTGATCGCCTCGACCTTCGCGAGTGAGGAGTTGACATACATCCCGATGCTCTTCGCAGCGGTGGGCATCGCGTTCGGATCGTGCCGGCGCCACGAGCTGACCTTGACCGACACGCCCCGACCGTGGGCCGCCTCGCCGAGGTACGGGCCCCATGGCCACGTGGCGATCGAGACGTTGACAGGTGCCGGGAGCGGGTTCAGGCCCATCTCCCCGTAGCCGAGGTAGACGAGCGGGCGCAGGTAGCAGCCGTCTCGCATGTCGTTCACCCGCACCACCTCCGCCGACGCGTCGACGAGCTGGTCCACCGTATAGGGGACGTCGATCATCAAGATGCGCGCCGACGCGACAAGCCGCCGAATGTGGTCGGCGAGACGGAAGACGGCCACGCCCTCAGAGGTCGGGTACGCGCGGATGCCCTCGAACACCCCGGAGCCGTAGTGCAGCGTGTGCGAGAGCACGTGCACCTTGGCGTCCGCCCAGTCGACGAGCTCGCCGTCCATCCAGATCTTCTTCGAGGGGGTGATCGGCACGTTAGAGCCTTTCTGCGATCGCGTCGCCGATGGCGGCGGTGGTCCGAGACGTAAAGCCTTCTGCGCCGTGTGTGGCGCCGCGCGTACCCCCGCGCATCGCCGCGACGTCTTCCATGAAGTCCTGCACCGCGCTCTTGATCCGCTCGGCGGCCTCCGCTTCCCCGAGGTGCTCGAGCATCAGCGCCGCCGAGACGATCGCGGCGACGGGGTTCGCCTGCCCGGTGCCGACGATGTCGTGCGCAGCTCCGTGGACCGGCTCGAACATCGACACCGCACCTGGATGCAGGTTGGCCGAGGCTGCGTAGCCGATGCCCCCGCAGACGGCGCCGGCGAGGTCGGTGAGGATGTCACCGAAGAGGTTGTCGGTGACGATCACGTCGTAGCCATTGGGCCGTTCGACCATGTGGATGCACGCAGCGTCGATGTGCTGGTACCCGGTGGCGACCGAGGAGTGGCCGGCGGCGACCGCGTCGAACGTGCGCTTCCACAGATCGCCGGAGAAGTTCAGGACGTTCGTCTTGTGCACGAGGGTCACATTGCGCGCCGAGCGGCGCTCAGCGAGACCGAACGCGAACCGGACGATCCGCTCCACCCCCATGCGGGTGTTCACCGAGCCCTGGGTCGCGACCTCGTCCGGCGTCCCCTTGCGCAAGAACCCGCCTTCGCCGGCATACGCGCCCTCGGTGTTCTCCCGCACGACCACGAACTCGGCCGGGCCGTCTCCGCCCGACGCGGCGATCGAGCCCGGCACCGCGCGGAACGGGCGCAGGTTCACGTAGAGGTCCAGCTCGAACCGGAGCCGGAGGAGCAACCCCCGCTCGAGCAGCCCCGACGGCACCGAGGTGTCCCCAACCGGCGGACCGACCGCGCCGAGAAGGATCGCGTCGTGCGCGCGCAGCTCGTCCAGTACCGGATCGGGCAGAACCTCCCCCGTCCGCACGTAGCGCGCCGCGCCGAGGTCGTACTCGGTCGTCTCGAGCACGATCCCCGCCGCGGCGACGACCTTCAGCGCCTCCGTCAGCACCTCGGGGCCGATCCCGTCCCCGCCGACGACCGCCACCCGGTGACGGACGGGAGGACGCGCGGCGGCACGGCCGGAGCGGGGCTCGGTTGGTTGGCTCTTGGTCGTCTGCATCGTCGTGTGGATCGTCCTCTGGCTCGGTGGTGCTGGGCGCTCGGCCTACCGGCTCGGTGTGCTGGGCGCTCGGCCTGTTGGGCGCTCGGTCCGCCGGTGGAGGACGTGCGTCGGACATGGAACGACCGCCCACCAAGTGGACGGTCGGGGCGCGCTCGGCAGTCGGGCGCGCCTAGGCGATTGCTACATCCAGGCGGTGGGCGGCGGTCATCACGTTCAGTCTCCCGTAGCGAACGAGCCTGCGTCAACCGCGCCAACAGCCGGGTCCACTCACAGGTCGCGCCCCATCGCCTGCACGGTCGGCGGGGTGACGGCGCGCGGGCCGCCGAGGATCGTCAGGTGGGTGACCGCCGTGCCGTCCAATCCGGTCGTGCCCGCCTGGTGCAGGAAGGCGGCGAGCGGCGCGCCGACCGTCGTCGGGCTCTCCGTCAGCACGAGCGGCTCGGGGTCCGTCACCGCCGGGCCGTCCGCGGCCACGACCGCGCCGGCCAGGCCGTCGCTGAAGTAGCCGCCCTGGGCGAGCGTCAGGTCGCCGGTGCCGTGCCACCCGACACCCGCGCCCACGGGCGAGGTCTCGAGCCTCGCGAGCTCGACGGCCGTGCCGCTCGCGTCCTGCCCGGCGACCCTGAGCACCGAGACCCCCATGCCCTCGAGCGCGGCCACGACCGCGTCGGAGACCGCGAGCTGCCCGCCCATCACGACGACCTGGGCGATGTGCAGCGAGGAGATCGCCGCGGCCGCGGCCACCGACAGCGATGTGGGCGCCGTGAGAAGGACCGGGAGCTTCTCCGCGTAGGCGAGCGTGCTCGCCGCCTCCGCGTCCTGGAACCCGGCGCCCGTGGCGAGCACGGCCGTCGCAAGCGCTCCGCCCGAGACGGGCGCGCGGGACGCGGTGCCGGCGGTCAAGTTGAACCGGCCGTCGCCCCCTGTCGCGTTCCTCCCCGCGTAGGCGCGGGCGAGGTCGAGGCTTCCGACGCCGCTCGTCGCAGCCGCAGCGGCGATGTGCGCCGCGGTCTCGTACGCTGTCGCGCCGGCGATGCGGGTGACGGTGATGTCGGACCCGGTCCTCCCCCTGCCGCCACAGGTCGTGGCGGGCGTCGCCTCCAGGCTCGCCACGACCGCTGTGCTCACCGCGAGCGGGCCGCCGAGGACGGTGACGTGGGTGATCCCCTCGCGAGCGAGCGCGGCGGCCGTCGGCGGCGAGAGCGCTGTGGGTGTGGTGAGCAGCGTCCCGGTCCCGAGACTTCGTGCCAGGGGTGCGCTCGCCAGCGCGTCGGGGAACGTCTTGGCGGTCGTCAGGAGCACGGGACGTGTGGTCGTCGTGCCCGGGCAATTCCCGCCCGCCACCTTGAACTGGTGCTCCAGCTCCGCTGCCGCGGTCGCGTCCGGTGTGCTTCCCCAGATCCTCGTGTACGCGGCGAACGTCGTCGCGATCGGCGCACCGGCGTTCCCGGTCAGCTGCGGGTCGTGGTGGAACTCCGGCCAGGTGCCGGGCGCGTCCACCTGGTTGCCGTTGGATGTGGCGATCTCGTAGTGAGTCGCCCAGCTGTCGCCCGGCTGGTAGCCGACCACCGTGATGCCGATCGTCCCGTTCGCGTCCTTGGTGATGAGCGGGGCGTTCTGGAACCCGACCGCCGGGTTCACTGTGGCGACCAGCACGTCCCCGTTCCTGCCTGTCAGCACGTCGAAGCCGTTGATCGTGCCTACGACGACGTCCTGGCGGCCTGTGCCGAGCTCGGCAGTGACCGGCGACCCGTAGATGTCGTGCGCGAGCTGGGTGTGCCACAGCCGCGCGCCGTTCACCCCGGCGAGCGCGTACACGCCGCCGGAGTGTGTCGTGACGAGCACCTGCAGCTGCCCGTTGCCGAGGACGTCGGCGAGGGCGGGGCTCTCGTAGCCGGTTGTTCCCGCAAGCGTGGTCGCCCAGACCTGCTGGCAGTGGGAATTGACCGCGATGACCTGATCGCGCTGCGAAGCCGTCTTGAATGTGGGCCCGGTGCCCGCGACGATCCCGATCGCTGTGCCGGCGAGGAACTTCCCGACGGCAGGCGAGGAGTTGATCGACTCGTCGGTTGTGTCCGCGCAGAGGAGGCTCCCTGTCGCGCTCAGGACCTGGATGTGGCCCCCTTGTGTGTACTTGCGCCCGTACGCGATGCCCGCGCTCTGCGCGCCGCCGACGATGATCTGGTTTGTATGCCCCCCCTCCACGTCAGCGATCGCAGGCGTGGTGAAGTTCGTGTCGGCTTGGAACCACGGGAACCCCGGCAGGATCGCGCCCGTTGTGGCGTTGAAGGCGTACATCTCCTGGCCGAGCGTGCCGGCCACCGCGCCCGTGACCCCTCCGATTGTGCCGATCGCGATCCCCGCGAAGACGCCG
>JAKATJ010000127.1 GCA_021828005.1 Actinomycetes bacterium
GCCGCTGCGAAGCCCGCGACCAGGGTCGTGCCTGGAGACCGCGTCGCCGCTCGAGCCCGCGGCAGGATCCGCGACCTCGAAGTCGTGGACCCGATCAAAAAGCGCGTCGGCGCGGTGCTCGCCGCCACCTGCCTCGTCGACCGCAGTCCGCCCGAGCCGCCTGGAGTCGGCGCCCCATTCGCGCGGGCGCGCGGCAGCGGCCGGCCCACCAAGCGCGACCGACGGGAGCTCGACCGCCTCCGGCGATGACCCCCGAGTCCGGCCAAGGGGTCGTCGGCGCCGTCGAGCTCAGCCCACGTACTCGCTCCGTTCCACGAGGTGGTGGACCGCCTCCCCCCTGAGCGCTCTCACGACGTTTGCCGCGGCCGTGCGCGCGGCGTCCACCATCGACGTCTCGGTGATGCCCGAGTTGTGCGGGGAGCCGAGCACGTTGGGCAGGTCGAGGAACGGCAGTCGCGGGGAGAACGGGCCGCCCCTGGGCTCGTCCCACCACACGTCGATGCCCACCTGGAACGTCGGGTGGTCCACGAGGTGGCGGAACAGCGCGTCTTCGTCGACGATGGCCGCCCGGGCGACGTTCACCAAGACGGCGTCGGGCCGCATCAGCGAGAGCTCGCGCTCGCCGATCGCCCCACGGGTCGCACGGGTGAGCGGAAGAGCGATCACCACGATGTCCGCACCATCGAGCGCTTCGTCGAGGGCCTCGGCGCCTCCCACGTGCTCCACCCAGTCGTCGGCGACCGGTGAGCGGGCGACGGCGCGGATACGCGCGCCGAGGGCCCTGAACGCCAGCGCGCTCGCCCGGCCGATGCCGCCGTAGCCGAGGATGCTCACGACCGAGCCGCGGATCTCCCGGTTCGGCGTCCGCTGGTCGAAGACCCCGGACACGAGGTCGGAGTGCCGCTGAGGCAGGTGCTTCGCCAGCGCGAGGGCCATCGCCAGCACGTGCTCGGACATCGGTCCCGCGTAGCTCCCGGCGTTCGACGCCACCGGCACGCCCTCGGGGATCCGCCCGAACGGCACCTGATCGACACCCGCGGACAACAGCTGGACGAGCTGCGCGGAGCCCAGTTCGGAGAACTCCTCCGGGCCTCTGAGCTCCCGGTCCGGCATCCAGGCCAGCACCGCGTCCGCGGCCCCGAGCGCGTCCGCCCGTGCCGACGGCTCGACGTCGGAGAGGTACCCGACGTCGGCCAGCGAGCCGATCGTGGCGGAGATCGCCTCGCGCATGGACGCCGGCGACGAGAACGTCACGAGCACTTGGTGGTCGGCCACGTCCAGATCAGACGACGGTGACCAGCGTCCCGATCGGGGTGTCGGGCCAGACCCGCCCTGCTGTGGAGATCGGCATCTCCACGCAGCCGTTCGACTGGGGGAAGCCGTACGCGGCGCGCGGATAGCCGTGGAGCGCCTGGCCGCCGTGGAAGTAGCTCGCCCAGGGCACTGTCACGTCGTAGCTCGTCCCTGTGACGTCGGTGCCGCGCATGTTGGACACCTCCACGTGCTCGAACACCTCGTACGTGCCGACTGTCGTCGCCGCGCCGGGGACGCCCGTGTTGCAGGGCACATGGGCGAAGGTGAGCACGCCGTTCACCCAGACTGTGAGGTGCTCGGGCAGGGTCATTGTGACGAGCACGTACGTGACCGGCTCGGCGTCCCTCTTGCCGGCTGCGACGTCGGCGAGCAGCGCCGACCAGAGCGCCGGGCCCACTGTGCCGCCGGCCTGGAGGCCGTTCTGTGTCTCGAAGGCCATGATCGCGCCTTGCGTGATGGCGGTGACCCGTGTCGGCGACCACTGGCTCGTGTACGCCTCCGGGAAGCCCCGATCACGCCAGACGAAGGCTCCGGGCTGGGCGATCGCCATCCCGGCGGGCACGGGTGTCGGCCCAGTGAAGGCGAGGGGGAGGTAGCCGAGCTTCGCGAGAAGCTGCTGGAGCCGGAGCACGCTGCCGGCCGCGACCGTGAACGACGACGTGACGGAGTGGGCGAGCAAGGACCCGCTGCGTGACCGGACTCCAGTGGTCCCGCCCGGCACCGTGACCGTGTACGTCGTCGACGGCACGAAGGACGCCTCGGGCGTGAAGAGCAGCTCCGAGGGGTCCACCGTCTGCCAGGTTCCCGCGACCGCCGGGCTCAGCGACGGGTACGGCGAACCGGGTGCGAACGGCTCTGAGAACCTCACTGCGATCGTGGTGTCCGAGGCCACTCCCGTCGACCCGCTCGAGGGCGCGACCGAGGTGACCACCTCCGGCTGCGGACGGGCCGTCGAACGTCGGACGTCTCCCGACCTGCGGCCCGAGGGATCCGGAGTGCCCCCCGCCTCCCTCGAGGTGGACGTCGCGTGCGAGCGGCTGCCGGCCGTACCCGGGACGGCGAGCGGGATGGCGACCCCCGCACACGTGAGGAGGCCGACGAGGACGACCATCGCCTGCATCGCGCCGTGCCTGCCCTGCTTCGGGTGAGCGGGCTCGTCGGCCGGAGGCGGTGCGGCGCACGTGGCTGCCCCCATCGGCGCCGCGTCACGGTCCCCTGCCCTGGCCCGTGCGCGCCTCACCACGGCCCTCGCCGCCACGACGACCAGGGCGCCCGACAGCGCGAAGCCAAGGGGCCTCCGCATCGGCCTCACCGGTCGCCGCGCCCCCTCGGCGGACGGCCCCTGCATGTCAACCACCGCCTCATTTCGCACTCATCATGCCCCGATCACGGCGGCGGGCGACGCCGCCCCTCCGCCCTCACCAGGCTGACCGGCTTCTCGAAGTAGCCGAGGCGCTCTGGCACGACCGGCGCGAACGGTTCACGCGAGATGGCATCCCTTCGCCGGCACCGCCCGGATCAGGTCCCCGAGGGCTGCTCGTCCCTTCAACACCCCTACGGGACGCAGCCGCGCGACCCGGCGTGCGAGGCCGGCCTCGTTGCCCAGCCCTGCCTCGAGCGCGGCGCGCGCACCACGCCGCAGCACCCCGTCGAGGCTGCGTCCGTCACGCAGGTGCCACACGCCGCCGCGGCTGCGCACGAGCGGAGGCAGGACGGATCACACGTCCACCAGCGCCCGGCACCGCCACCCTCCGTCGAAGGGAGCGACCTGCAGCGCGTGGTACGAGACGCCCTTGGGCACCGGCCCCACGAGATCGACGCGGCTTGCGGGCACCACCTCCATGTCCCCTGCAAGGCCCCCGTCCTCCGCCTCGGCGAGGTGGAACCGGACCGGCACGACGCCGAGCGCGTCGACGAGGAAGATCACCTCTTCGAGCAGCGACACGAGCGCGTCCTCGGCACCGTTCGCAGGCGTCGCAAGCGGCAGGACCTCGGTGGTCACCGAGTCGTGTACCTCGGCGAACGTGTCGACGAGCGCGAGCAGCGCCTGGGTGAGGCAGGTCGCCCGGTCCGGCCCCCATGCTTCGAGCAGGCAGTCCGCTGCGTGGGGTAACTGTCGGTGGCCCGATTCGCCGGCCGTCAGCGGGGCACCCCCCCTCGGACGACGACCACCGGGCACGGCGCATGCGCGGCGCAGCTGAAGCTCACCGAGCCCAGGAAGGCGCCGGCGAGACCTCCGTGGCCGCGGCTCCCGACGACCAGCATGTCCGCGCCGCGCGCCCGATCCACGAGGACCTGCGCGACGTGACCCTCCACCACCTCGGTCTTCACCTCTACCGCTGGACGCTCGCCTACCGGCGGACGCTCGCCGAGAACGCTCGACACCGTCGTGTCCAGGGCGGCCCGGAAGTGCGCCAGCGGATCCTCCGTACGGAGCTTGGGCAGCCACATGTCCCGGTACGGGTTGTCCCACACGTAGACGACCTCGACGACGTCTCCTCGCCGCTCGGCTTCGTCCACAGCCCAGCGGAGCGCCTCCTTCGCGGAGGCCGACCCGTCCAACCCGACCACGATGCGGCCCATGGGACGATCTTGGGCGCCGGGGAGAGCCGGTGCCAAGGAACAAGGTCACCATCCGCGCCAGCGCCGCCTGTCCCTTCCGCCCTCGACCCGTCGTGACCGGTGCCATCCGCCACCGGAGGGATTCACGGTCTCCCTTGACAGTGCGCACATCAAGTGTTACGTGATGAACGAAACCATACGGTGATGCAAGAAGCAGACGCGGAGCGGTGCGGCGGGCGCGGGGCACTTCACCGGCTCAAAGCTTGTAGCCGATCGTCCGCAGCAGCGCCTTTCGCGCCGACACGTCGGCCGCCGTCTCGACGCCGGCCGGGGGCATGCCGTCGATCACGCCGAGGACCGCCCTGCCGAATTCGGTCTGCGCCACGACCACCTCGAGCGGGTTCGACGTGGCGCAGAAGACCGTGCAGACCTCCGGCACGGCCTTGATCGCGTTCAGCACGTTGATCGGGAAGCCTCCACGCAGGTAGACGACGAACACGTGCCCCGCTGCGATCGCTTCCGCGTTCCTCGTCGCGAGCTCCACGAGCTCGGCGTCGTTGCCCGACCGGCGGATGAGGCACGGACCCGACGCCTCGGAGAACGCGAGGCCGAACTGCAGGTGCGGTCCCGCACCCGCCATCGCCTCGTGGAGGTCCTCCACCGTCTTGATGAAGTGGGACTGGCCGATGACGACGTTCACGTCCTCGGCCATCTCGATCGGTACCGCGCTCAGCTCCAGCATCGCTCCTCCTCACACCGATGTGCCCTCTCACCCGCGTGCCCTCGCGCCGCCTCGGCTGCCGGTGCCGCACAGGGTCGTTCGACCCTTGGACGCTCGTGGCCCGTGTGACCAGCATGGGCCCATGGGCAGGACGAGACCACGTCACCGGTCCCGGACGCACACGCGAACGGGCGCGCAGGGTCGTGCGGTGGCGCACGCCGACCGGGCCGCGCACGACCAGACGCGCGTGTGCGGGCGGTGCGGGGGCGCCGACGACGTCCACGGCGGCCTCTGTAGGCATTGCCGTGCCACCCTCGAGAGCGAGATCCGGCAATCGGAGCAGCGGCAGACCCCCCACCAGGCTGTGCCGAGAACGCCGGTCAACCCGCCATGGCGCAGACGCGGCGCCTGAGCGCCTGAGCCCGGGGCGTGGCCCTGCGAGGCGACCGGCCGGGTCGCGGCCGGCCGATCCTCGGCACCAGCGGCGCGAGCACCCGGGCTCGCGCGCAGCCGGTCAGGACCCCTGCGCCGTACGCCAGCTCACCAAGGACGTCGTCCACGAGCAGGCGCCGAGCGCCGCCGTCCGGACCGGCACGTCTGGCCACGAGCGCCGAGCCGACCGCCAGCGAAAGGACCCGGAGCGTCCGGCGAGCAGGGCCACCACGCGACCCGAGCGCAGCGACGACGAGCAAGGGCAAGCCGAAGGTGGTGCACCACCGGCCGAGCCCGAGCCAGCAGTGGAGCACCTGGGCGACCG
>JAKATJ010000128.1 GCA_021828005.1 Actinomycetes bacterium
GCCCTGTAACCTGCCCCGAGCCATGGGAAGTCTCATCAAGAAGCGCCGCAAGCGGATGCGGAAGAAAAAACACAAGAAGATGTTGAAGGCGACGCGCTGGCAGCGGCGGGCGGGGAAGTGACCACGGGCGGGTGAGCGCAGCGGACTTCTGAGCGCCAGCTCGGTACTACTGCGAAGGGGTCCCCCCCGTGCCCGGGCCGGTCCATGTGGCCGCCACCGTCCGGACATGGATCAGGCGCCCGACCTCGCGGCCGGCGACCAGGACGTCACGCCCTGCGACCCCGAGCTCTTCTGCTGAGCCCTCGACGAACCAGGTCGAGCCACTCCCCGTGAGGACGGGGGTCCTTCCCGTCGTGTCGCCGAGCAGGTCGCGCCACGACGCCAGGCGCGGCTCGACAGCGAGCGCGGCCCGCGTGAGCTCGTTGCGTCCGGCGTCGCGCTCGTCGCGCCCGCTCCGTCCCCCTCCGAGAGCGTCCCAGCGCCGGTACACCGAGCCCGTGTCCACCCCGAACGGCGGGACCAGGAGCACGAACGCCCGCGGCTCGTACGGGAGCGTCGTCACCCGTTCGCCCAGCCCCTCGACGAGGGCACGTCCTCCGTGCACGCAGAACGGCACGTCGCCCCCGAGCTCCACCGCGGCCTCGAGATCGCGGGCGCCGGACCATCGAAGAATCGCGGCGGCGTCGGCAGATCCTCCGCCCAAGCCGCCCCCGACCGGGATGCGCTTTTCCAACCGCACCGCGGCAGTGCGCCCGACTGCAGCCAGCGCTCGGGAGATGAGGTTGTCAGAACCTGCCGTGAGGTGCTCCGCGCGTGCGCCTGGTCCGGCAACGATCTCGATGCCCGCACGTGCAGGGTCCACGACGAGACGGTCGAAGAGGTCCACCGAGACCATCTCCGCTTCGATGTCGTGGTAGCCGTCTCGACGGCGTGCGACCACCTTGAGGGAGATCGTGAGCTTGGCAGGGGCGACGAGCACGGCACGGCTGTCCGTCATTGCTCGACGTCCTCCGCGCCGACGTCCTCCGCGCCGACGTCCTCCGCGCCGACGTCGCTCGGAGTCGCGAGCATCCCCCACTGCGTGACGTCCAGCTCCTCTGCGCGTGCGGTCGGCGCGACGCCGGCGCGGACGAACGCCTCCGGCGCCACGACCGCGGCGAGAGACCGGCGGAGCATCTTCCTTCGCTGTCCGAAACCGGCGTTCACCACGGTGCAGAGCCGTTCGTAAGAGGCGAGCTGCGGCGAGACGGCGGGCACGTCGCGACGGTCGATGCGGACGAGCGCGGACTCCACGGACGGCCGTGGCACGAACACGGTCGGCGGCACCAGGCCCACGACCGCAGCGCGCGCCCAGTAGGACAGCTTCACCGACACTGCGCCGTACGAACGACCACCCGGCTGAGCTGCGAGCCGCTCGCCAACTTCGCGCTGGACCATCACGAGCATCGAGCACACCTCCGGCGCCTCCTCGAGGGCACGGAGCACGATCGGGGTCGCGACGTTGTAGGGAAGGTTGGCGACGAGCGCCCACGGCCCAACGTTCCCGAGCAGCTGTTGCCAGTCGAGACGGAGACCGTCGTCCACGACGACGCGCACGTTCGGCTGCGCGGCGACGACGGAGCGGAGAACGGGGACAAGACGGCGGTCCAGCTCCACTGCGACGACCTTCGCGCCGGTCCGTGCGAGCGCAAGGGTGAGGGAGCCGAGTCCAGCGCCGATCTCCACGACGAGCGACGACGCGTCGACTCCGGCCATCCGGACGATGCGGCGGATCGTGTTCGGGTCCGCGACGAAGTGCTGACCGAGGGCCTTGCTCGGCCGCAACCCGTGCTCGTCGATCAGCCGGCGGACGTCGGGCGCGCCGAGACTCACAGACCGAAGACCCGGGAGGCGGTGGCGCTGGACGTCCTCGCGACCGTCGCGGGGTCGAGCCCCTTCACCTCGGCGATCGCCGCGCCGACGAGCGGCACGTACGCCGGCTCGTTGGCCCGCCCGCGGTGCGGAACCGGTGCGAGGAACGGGCTGTCGGTCTCGACGAGGAGGCGGTCCATCGGGCACAGCGCCACCGCTTCGCGCACCTTGTCTGCGTTCTTGAACGTCACGATGCCGCTGAAAGAGAGCACCATGCCGGCGTCCAGGCATTTCCTCGCCTCGTCGGGACCGCCGGTGAAGCAGTGCAGCACGGCGCGCTCTGGGACCCCCTCGGCGCCGAGGACGTCGAAGAGATCGTCCCAGGCGTCGCGCGCGTGCACCACGAGCGCGAGCCCGAGCCGCCTCGCGACGTCCACCTGCTCCGCGAAGGCGCGGCGCTGCGCGTCACGTGGAGAGTGCTCGTAGTGGTAGTCGAGACCGCACTCCCCGACCGCGACGAGCCTGCCGCCTCGCTCGATCGTGTCGCCACGGGCCGCCGCGGCCTCGAGGAAGTCGATCGTCTCTGCCGTGCCTTCGGACGCGTCGTGCGGATGGAGCCCGGCGGTCGCCCAGAGCGCCGGGGCGTCGCCGCCGAGATCGCCATTGCCGCTGCGGGCCGCGAGCGCGAGCGCGCCCTTGGACGTAGCAGGACCGGTGCCGACGCACACGATCCGACGCACGCCGGCTTCTTGCGCCCGCCGCAGCGCGCCGGAGAGGAGCTGTCCCGTGTCGAGGGGTCCGGCTTCCCCGCCTATCGCGCCTGCCCCGCCGGGCGCGCCGGGGTCGCCGGCAGGTTCGGGGCCGCGTTCGCCGAGCAGGTAGGTGTCCTGGAGGTGCGAATGAGAGTCGAACCACCCCATGTCCTCGGGTCGCTCGGGTCGCTCGGGTCGTTCGGGTCGTTCGGGTCGTTCGGGTCGTCGGTGAGGGAGGGTAGGCACGCTAGGCCCTCCGACGCGGGAAGAGCGGCTCACCCTTTTCGACCGGCGTGCCTCCGGGGTACCCGCCCCACGCCGCGTCCGCCGGGAGCCGCCGGTCCTGCGGTGCACCCTCGAGCCCGATCCGGCGCCAGATCTCGGCTGCGGTCGACGGCATCGCAGGCGACACGAGGAGACTGACCAGGCGCAGCACCTCGAGCGCGTCACCGAGGACCGCTTCGAGAGCGGGCCCTGGCTCCGCCTTCCACGGCTCGGCCGCCTCCAGGGCGGCATTTGCCGCGCCGATCAGCCGCCACGTTGCCTCGAGGGCTTCGTGCGGCGCGAGACGCGTCCACGCGCTCGTGGCACCCGAGACCACCTCGGCGGCGACCGCCGCGAGCGCGCTGTTCGGGTCCGGTGCCGGCCCGATCCCCCCGCACTTGGTCCCGACGACCGTCGCCACGCGAGCGACGAGGTTCCCGAGGTTGTTCGCGAGGTCCGCGTTGTAGCGAGCAACGAGCCCCTCGTAGGAGAATTCCCCATCGGTCCCGAACGGCACGTCACGGAGCAGGTGGTAACGCGTCGCGTCGACCCCGAAGTCGTCCGTGAGCGCCTGCGGCGCGATCTCGGTGAGCCGCACCGGCCTGTCGGCTCCGTCGCCTGTCCCCCCCGCGGCCGCCTCACCGCCACGGGCGGCGCCGTGCTCACCGCCAAGGGCGCCGCCGTGCTCACCGTCACGGGCGCCGCCGTGCTCACCGTCACGGGCGGCCTCCAGGCTCGCCTGGCGGCGGACGAGCGTCTTGGACAGCTTCTGGCCGCCGACGAGCAGCCAGCCGTGCACGAACACCTGCGCGGGCGGGTCGACACCGGCCGCCATGCACATGGCAGGCCACCACACGCAGTGGAACCGGATGATCTCCTTGCCGATCAGGTGGTGGACCGTGGGCCACCAGTCGCGGCAGCGCTCCTCGTCCTCGCCGTAGCCGACTGCGGTCAGGTAGTTGATGAGCGCGTCGTACCAGACGTAGAAGACGTGCCGCTTGTCCCAGGGCACGGGTACGCCCCACTGCATCGACGTGCGGGTGATGGAGATGTCCTTGAGGCCTCCCCGCACGAACGCCAGGGCCTCGTTCCGCTTCGTGGCAGGCCGGATGGCGTCGGGGCGTTCCTCGTACCACGAGAGGAGGCGCTCCTCGAAGCGCGACAGCTCGAAGAAGTAATTCTCCTCCTCCATCTCCACGACGGGTCGGCCGTGGATGGGGCACTGGCCGCCGACCAGCTGCTCGGGGGTGTAGTAGTCCTCGCACGACACGCAGTAGAGGCCCCGGTACACGTCGAGGCGGATGAATCCGTTGTCGTAGATCCGCTGGAGAAGCGCTTGCACCGCGTGGTGGTGACGCGGCTCGGTCGTGCGGATGAAGTCGTCGTTCGCGATGTCGAGGTGGCGCCAGGCTTCGAGGAAGCGCTGGACGACCGTGTCCGCCCACTCCTGGGGCGACACACCGTGCTCCGCGGCGGCTTCGGCCACCTTCGCTCCGTGCTCGTCGGTACCGGTGAGGAAGAAGACCTCGTCGCCGACCAGTCGGTGCCAGCGAGCCAGGGCATCCGCGTTGACGGTGGTGTAGGCGTGGCCGACGTGCGGCACGTCGTTCACGTAGTAGATGGGCGTCGTGACGTAGAAGCGGGGCACCGCCCGTAGAGTACCGGGTGGACATTTTGCGCATCCGGCCCGGTCGAGCCCTGCAGCCCGCAGCGCGTGCGCAGCCCTGCGATCAGCGACGACCCTCTCCTCGGTGCCGCACGGCGATCGCGGCGCGATAGACGCGCCGGCGGCTCACCCCGAGCTTCCTCGCCACTGCGTCAGCAGCGTCGCGCACCGACCCTCCGTCAGCGAGCTCCGCTCCGACGGCCCGAGCAAGCTCTGAGTCGGACCGCTCCGCCTGCGCGGAGGGCAGGCCGCCCGCATGCGCGTCCGCGGGGCCGGCATCCCGTCCAGCCCAGGGGCCGGTCCCGGCTGGGCTGCGAGCCCGGGTTGAGCTGGGCGGCTCCGGGGCTCTGGCGCGTGTGCCCGAGCCGGCAACGACGACCACCACCTCTCCCCGCACCTCGCACGAGGAGAACCGCTCGGCGGCCTCCGACGCGCTGGAGCGCCACACCTCCTCGTGGAGCTTCGTGAGCTCCCTGCAGACGGCGACTGCACGATCGGGGGCGAGTGCTGCGAGGTCCCCGAGCGTCGCCGCGAGGCGCTGGGGCGACTCGAGGACGACCGTCGTGCGCGGGTCGGACACCACGGCGTCGAGCCGGCGGCGGCGCGCTCCGCCCGAGCGAGGCAGGAAGCCTTCGACGCAGAACCTTTCCGTCGGCAGACCGCTCACGACGAGTCCAGCGATGACGGCGGAGGGCCCCGGGACGACGGTCACCGTGATACCCGCGCTCGCGGCGGCCGCGACGAGGCGTGCGCCTGGGTCGGAGATCGCAGGCATGCCGGCGTCGCTGACGACCGCCACCGTCCGGCCCTCGGACGCGG
>JAKATJ010000129.1 GCA_021828005.1 Actinomycetes bacterium
CGCATGACCGTCGGGGCGGTCGTATGGACCGTCATCGCGGCGGGTTGGCTGGCGTGGCTCGTCGCCACCCGGTGCCTCCGGGCGTTGCCGGGGATCGGCTCGGTGGTGAACGCCTTCCTCGGCTCGTGGCTCGGACGGGTGCTCGCCTTCGCTGCGTGGGCAGAGGCCGGCTGGCACCTCTTCGGTCAGCGGCCCTGACGCGCGGGACGACGCTCGGCTGCGTCAGCCGGGAAGCTGCGATCGGGCGAGCCCGGCTGCTCGGCCGGCGCGGACCCGCCTCATCCCTGCGGCACGGGTGCTGTGCGGCCGCCGATCGAGCCGTGCTCCTCGGGGCCGTGGAGCCCGAGACCCTGCTCCCGCTCGAGCCGCTGACGACGGGCGGGGACGACGATCGACTCGTTGCGGACGTGGACGAACCAGGCCGTCATGGCGAGCACGCCCTGGATGCCCATACCGACGAAGCCGAGGAAGATGAGGAGCCCGAGCGTGAGGTAGGCGTTGTTCGGTCCCACCGAGCGCTTCCCGAGGATCCACGTGATCAGCGCCATGAGGAAGAACCAGAGTCCCCACCACGAGCTCGCCGCGACGACGGCGGTGCGCGCGGTCCGGCGATAGCCACCGGAGAGCGCGCGAAGCAGCTTCGGGATCACCGCGCCAACGATCGCGAGGAACGCGAGGAGGACGCCCCCGGCGACCACCCCGGGCCACCAGGTGTCCGTGTAGACGGCAAGGGTGGCGAAGCTCATCGCGCAGGCGAACACGAGGGTCAGCCCGATGAGCGTCAGGTACAGCGTCCGCACGGCGTGCTCTCCTCACCTTCCTCGCCGGCGCCATCCTGCCGGCGCTCGACGTCGCGTTCGCCGCACAGCTTGCCCTACGCGCCGTCGCCTGGCACATCCGGCGGGCACTCGGCGCAGCGGCCCAGGATGGCGAAGTGCCGCGGGTCGATCGTGAAGCCGTACCGCTCGGACGCCTCCCGGGCGAGCCCGACGAAGAGCGCCTCGGGCGCCTCGAACCGCCGCCCGCAATGCCCGCAGATCAGGTGCGAATGGGCGTCGCGTGCGAGCTGGTAGGTGGCCGGCCCGTGGCCCAGGTGGGTGTGGACGATCACGCCCAGCCGCTCGAGCTCCTCCAGGTTCCGGTAGACAGTGGAAAGGTGGACCTCGGGCGCCCGCGCCTGGACGGCGGCCGCCAGCTCCTCGACCGAGCGGTGGTCGTTCGACGAGAACAGGACTTCGAGGAGGACCCGACGCGACGCGGTGGCACGCCCCCCGCTCGCCCGCACGAGCGCCAGCACCTCTTCGACGGAGGCACGTGGCTCGCCGTCGAGGGACCTCGTCACGCCCGCCACGCTATGCGCCTGCGTCCAGGGCGGGCCGCGACTGCGGCTGCTTCGGACCGCTCGCTGCCCGGCGTCGTGCATATGCACGCACAGCTCGGTGCCCGGCCCGCAGCGCGCTGGGATCAGCCGGTCACGAGCGCGAGCGCGAACCCGTCGTACCCTTTCGATCCCACGGTCTGGACGGCCGTCACGAGCAGCCGCTCCTCTGCCCCCAAGAGCTCCAGCGCGCCGCGGGTCCCCATGACGACGGCATCCTTCGCAGCTGGATCGAGGATCCTGCCGCCGATCACCACGTTGTCGACCACGATGAGCGTCCCGGGCCTGGCCAGCCGAAGAGCCCAGCGGACGTACTCGGGGTAGGCGGGCTTGTCAGCGTCGATGAAGACCAGGTCGAAAGGGTCCCCGCCCTCCTCCTCGATCGCAGCGAGCGAGTCGAGAGCGGGCCCGAGCCGCAGGTCGACGACACCGCCCACTCCCGCACGCTCGACGTTGCGCCGGGTGATCTCCGCGTGGTGCGGATCGAGCTCCAGGGTGGTCACGGTGCCGCCCTCGGCAACCGCCCCGGCCATCCAGATCGCGCTGTAGCCGGCGAGGGACCCGATCTCGAGCACCCGCCGGGCGCCGACGGCGGACACGAGGAGGCGGAGGAGCATGCCCTGCAGCGGCGAGACGCCGATCTGCGGCAGCCCCGCGGCGTCGGCCGCGCGCAGCGTCTCCTCGAACGCAGGGTCGTGCGGGAGGAGCGTGTCGGACAAGTAGCGGTCCACGTCGGCCCAGCGCGTGGCGTCGGTGGTGTCGGTGGCGTTCATGGAGCCCTTCGTAGCCGATCCGCGCCCCGGCGCGCCCGCCGGCTCACACGTCGGCCGAAGCGACGCGAGCAGCCACCCCCGCCCGGACGTGCCCGGGCACCCGCCGCCAGGACACCGCCACCAAGACGACGATCACGGCGCAGCAGGAGGCGCCGACGTCGAAGGGCACCCACGGCGCGACGCCGAAGAGCGCGCCCCCGGCGGCTGCGGCGAGCGCCGTCGTGCCGGTCTGGCTCGCCGCGAACAGGCCCTGTGCGTGGCCGTGGCGCTCTGGCGCCGTTCCCTCGCCGAGGAGCGACTGCGTGGCCGGCAACGCGAGCGAGAAGCCGGCCGACTCCCAGATCCCCAGCACCATGAGCGGAAGGACCCCGGGGACGAACGGGTAGGCGGCGCAGAACAGGACCGTCCAGATGAGCGCGGACACCCCGATCCATCGCCGGTCGAGATGGTCCGCGAGCCAGCCCGCCGGACGTGACATGAGGGCGAACGGGAGGGCGAACAGCGTCCAGCTCACGCCCACCTCCCAGGGGGCCGCGCCATGGTGCGTCATGAGGAGCGTCCAGCAGGACTCGTAGACGCCCGAGGTGACGCCGACGGTCGCAGAGGCGAGGAGCGCCCCCCAGACCGCCCGCTCGGCGACACCCCTGGGGAGGCCCGTGCCGGCCTCCCCCAGATCGCCCGCGGGCCACGTCGTGGCGCCCGTCGCCCAATCCCCCGGGGCCGCCGGTCCGGTGTCGAGCCCCGCCGTGATCGGCGCAGCGCCCTCCGATGCGGCTCCGTCCGCCTGCCTCGTCGTCTGCTCGACCGCCTGCCTCGCGGCGCGGCTCGCGACGAGGACCGGTCCGATCGCCAGGACGGAGGCGGCCCCTGCGGCGACGAAGAACCAGTGCATCGCGCCGACGCCCGCCACGCTCCCGATGACGGGCCCCACCGCCAGGCCCCCCAGCTCGGCGCCGTAGATCCGCCCGGTCGCGCGGCCGCGGAACGAGAGCGGCACGGCGTGCGCCAGCATCGCGAGGGCCGCCACCATCGCCCCGCCGGCGCCCGCCCCCTGCAGCGCGCGGAACACGACGTCCAATGCGGCGGGGCCGGGCACGAGGAAGAGCAGGCTGCCGGCTGCATAGGTGAGCAGGCCGCCGATGAGCACCGGGATCCGCCCGAAGCGGTCGGACATCCGCCCGGATGCGTACTGGAAGACGAAGGCAGCGGCGAAGTACGCCGCCATCACCGCCCCGACGACTGCGTCGGAGCCGCCGTGCGACTTCACGTAGAGGGGAAGAAGGGGGAGGATGGCCCCGGCGCCGGCCCACTGCAGCGCGACCGCGGCGGACAGCGACCGCACCATGACGGCGACGCCCGGGGGGAACGACGGGCCACGGGACGCGCCCGCACCGATCTCCACCGCGTCCATTCACCCATCATGCCCGCCGTCAGCGCGTCTTCAGGCACCCGAACGGCGCCCCGGTCGCCGACCGTGAGCGCGGTACGCTCGCAGGCGCCCTCTGCGACGAGGGGACGGCGTTCGCACCAGGGAGGCGCGATGACCATCGAGGCGTCGTACCGCTACGAGCAGATCAGCGCCAAGGCGTACGAGCATCCCGCAGACCGCGCAGCGACGTCGGCGCTCCACGCCGTTCCGCTTCTCGACAAGGTCATCAAACGGCTCATCGACCTCGGGCACGAGAAGCGGCTTCGTCAGATCATCCTCGGCAACGCGGTGAAGCTGGGTCCCGATCAGCTCGAGGAGGTGTGGCGCCGCTACATCCAGGCAGCGACGATCCTCGACCTGCCGTCCGTTCCCGACCTCTACGTCTACAACCGGGCCGACGTGAACGCGATGACGCTGGGCGCCAACAAGCCGATCGTCGTGATGAACGCGTCGCTGGTATCGGGTTACACGATCGACGAGGTGCAGACGGTCCTCGCGCACGAGGCCGGCCACGTGCTGTCCGAGCACTACTACTACACGACCGCGCTCGTGCTTCTCGGCCAGTTCCTGAACGGCGCCCTCCCCAAGTCGCTCCTGCTCGGGCTGCCGGCGAGGGGCCTCTACTACGCGCTCTTGGAGTGGGCTCGTGCAGCCGAGCTCTCCTCGGACCGCGCGGCGGCGCTCGTGCGGGCGGACCCGCTCGACCCCTGCCGCGTGATGATGCGGCTCGCCGGAGGCGCCCTCCCCGGCATGAGCTTCGAAGCCTTCCTCAAGCAGGCGACCGAGTACCACGGAGAAGACGACCTCTTCTCGCGCAACGCTCGGTTCTGGGCAGAGCTCGGGATGGACCACCCCTTCGCTGTGCGCCGCGTGAAGGAGCTCGTCGAGTGGGTCCAGTCAGGGGACTACGACCGGATCCACTCGGGCTCCTACCCCCGGCGCGGGCAGGAGCCACCGTCGTCGGCGGAGTTCGACGCGGCGGTCGCCGCCTACCGTTCCAAGTTCTCCTCGTTCATGGAGCGCACCGCCGGCGACATCCAGCGCCTCGGTCGCCAGCTCGGCGACTGGTTGAAGGCGCGTGGCCCCGGCGGCGGGGATGCCGCCGAGGAGCCCGGCGAGGACTGACTGGCTCAGCTGGCGCCCTCCGCCGAGGGAGCGTCCCCCCCGTGCAGTGGGTGCCAGGCCGCTTCCGTCTCCGGCACGGACGCGAGCGGGCGGCCCTCGGTGAGGGCGCCATGGAGCTCGCGAAGCTCGTCGGTCTCGAAGGCGCTGTAGACGGCCCAGAGGAAGGACACGAGTCCGATCGCTGCCGCGATGAGGTAGTCGTACGGGAAGTGCACGGTGGGGTTCGACGCGCTGACCCCGAGGCTTCCGTAGTACGAAAGGAGGAACAGGGAGATCACGAAGAAGATGAACCACCACGACGCCTGGACATGCTTGCGTCCCTCCTGGTTCGAGAGGAGCCAGGTCGCCGTCGTGACGAGCACGAGCGCCACCGCGAACGCGGTGAAGTAGGTGCCGAAGGTCCACGATCCTGCGACCGGGAGCGTTCCCGAGCGCAGCACCCAGCCACCCTTGGCCGCGATCCACACCCACACCACGAGGAACACGAGCCCGAGTGAGAGACCCTGGTTGTGGGTCATGAAGCCCTTCGCCGGCGCGTAGTACATGAGGTAGAGGGTGATGGAGATCATCACGAACGTCACCACCTCGACGAGAACGGAGAAGCCGCTCCAGTAGACGACCTCGGTCGCCGCGATGAAGCTG
>JAKATJ010000130.1:0-3841 GCA_021828005.1 Actinomycetes bacterium
CCGTCGGGCTCCATCAGCCCGGCCAGCCATGTCGAGCCGGCCGGCGCGCCGGCGATGGAGCACTGCGCTTGCGCTGCGTCGGCGCAGACCTTCGCCCACTGACGCAGCTGGCTCTGGTCGCGTGCGAGGAACAAGAGGGCACCGACGCCGGCCGAGAGCTCGGTCGCGAGCGCGCCCGTCGCGTGGACATCGTTCGTCACCACTTCGGTTCCCGGCCTGCCGTTCGGACGCGCTGCGGACGCGAGCAGGTCGTGCTCGACCGCCCTCACCCATGCCGCCGCCGCGCCGGTACGGCCGCGTTGCAGCTCCAAGAGTGCGAGCCCCGGCAACGCCCTCACTCTTGCCAGGCCGGCGGCGCGGTCGGTCAGGGCGAAGAGCTTGGACGCCTCGGAGAAGCCCAGCTCGTAGTCGCCGGCCACCGCGTGGACCAAGACGGCGAGCTGCGAACCCCACGCGGCGGCGGCGACGCTGCCCGCGCGCGCCGCTGCCGACGCTCCGCGCAGGACTGTGCCGGTCGCCTCGGCGATGCAGCCCTGGGCCAGGAGCGCCGACCCTTCGACGAGCGGGCACACCGCCGACAGCCCGACGTCGCCGCTGCGCTCGGCGCACCGGTCGACCCACTGCGCCCAGCGGTGCGCTTGGTGACGAAGTCCCTGCCGGGCCAGGCTGACGCCGATCACGAGCGCCACCTCCGGGGTGGACGGGAACCGCTCGGTCGGACCGATGAGCAGCGAGACGCGACTCCGTTCGGCCACGCCGTCGATGACCTCGCCCCGGGCCAGGCTCGCCGCCGCCCGAACCGTGCGGGCGAGGACCTCGGAGTGGCTGCTCACCGCTCCCGCGACGGCGACCGCCCGCTCGGCGGCCGCCTCGGCGTCCGCGGGCCGGTTTGTGAGGATCCACCACGCGGCCGCGTCGACGAGCATGGCGAGCGCGCGGTGCGGACGCGTCGACAGGCAGGCTCCCGCCGCCTCCACCATCCGCTCGCCGGCCGTCCCCTGGTCTTGGCCGTTCCCGAGCCGAGCGCGCTGATAGGCGAGCTCGGCCGCCACCGGCGGGGTGAGCTCGAGCTCGAGCGCCGGCTCCACGCACTCCTCGGCCCGGCGACGCTCCCCCGCCGCGATCCAGTGACCGCACGCGTCCGCCAGGTGCTGGCCGACGCCGTCGGGATCGGCCGTGCACATGGCCGCCAGCTCCTCGTGGCGGGCCGCAGCGGCCGGATCGCCCCGCTCGAGCGCCACCCGCGCCGCCTCGGCCAGACGGCGGGAGGCGAGCTCGTCGGGCACGGCCAGGTCAGCCGAAGCGTGGTGGGCGCTCGCCTCGATCACGTGCGCCTCTGCCAAGACGTCGCTCAGTGCCTTGCGCGCGGCCCGACGCACCTCTGCCGGCGAGCGGTAGAAGGCGACGCTGCGCACCAGCGGATGACGGAAGTCCACCCTGGGGCCGCGCTGGTAGAGCACCTGGGCCTCGATTGCAGGAGCGAGGTCCGCGGCTTCCACTGTCAGGCGCTCCATCGCAGCCACCACGTGCTCGCGCGACGCGCGGCCGGCCGCGACGACCACCAGCGCACGGCGCGTGGGGGCCGGCAGGTAGCGGACGACGTCGAACGCCTCCCTCAGGTCCCCGCTGACGGGCAGCGGATCGGGCAGCGGGTGCCAGCCGGCGAGCTGGGCCGGGGTCAGCTGCCCGACCACCTCGATCAGCGCGAGCGGGTTGCCACCCGTTCGGCTGACGAGCCTGCTCAGCACGACCTCGTCGGGCATCTGCTCGACACGCGTGCCGAGCAGCTCGCGTGCCTGCGAGACCGTGAGGCCCCCGAGACGGTGGACGGGGATGTCCGGGCGGTCGAGCTCGAACGACTGGAGGTGTGGCGTGTCCCTCCAGGCCAGGACGAGACTGATGGGCTTGTCCGCCAGCCGCACCTCGACTGCCATTGCCATGGCCGCGACCAGGCCGGGAGGAAGCAGGTGGCAGTCGTCGACCGTCACGAGACACGGTCCACCCGCTGCCACCAGGCGCTGCAGCGCCCTGACGGCCGAGCTGACGAGCGCGGGGGACGGCACGACCGGCGAGGTCGCCACGGTGGCGGCCGACGTGAACCGCGGCATCGACGGCCAGCCGGCCCCGCGATCGTCCGACGCGCGCGCGAGCTCGCCCAGCGGGTCCGGCCAGTCCGCCGGCGGCAGGGCTGACGCCCCCTCAGCCCGCCCGCACACCTGGACCGTGCGGAAGTCGGTCGCCCGCGCGGCGGCCGCCTCGATCAGCGAGCTCTTGCCGACGCCGCACTCGCCGCGCAGCGCGACGGTGCCGCTCTTCCCCCTGCGGGTGAGCCACAGCAGCTGCTCGACGTGCCCGAGCTCCCTGCCGCGAGCCACCAACCCGGTGTCCACGCCGGTTTGGTACGCGCTTGGTGGGAGCTCCCGGCGTTCGTAGGTGAGCCGGTGGCCGCGGCTCATCGGTCGCTCCGAACCCACATCGGTCGGCCTCTCGGATCGTCCCCGAAGGTCTCCGAGCCCTCACCGCACGGACCCGACCCTCTGGTCAGCGCGGTGCGCGTGTCCGCTGCGCGCCTCGCCGGGGCCCCGACGAGACGACGCGTATCGGCGTTCCCGCGCACCCTGGCATGCGCGGTCCCATCCCTAGAGCGCGCCACCCTCTCTTCTCCCCTGTGCTCCCGTCGGCCGGCAAGCGGCCGCTTTCCCCGCGTCTTTTCTACCCTGACGACCGGCGTCGCGCAAACGGGGGGCAGCGCTTCTCCCCGACCGCCGTGGGAGACAGCCTCGTCGCTGGGATGAGCAGGTGCCGGACCTCTGAGCGAGGGCCGAGGTCGCCTGGGCGACGTGGACCGCCCGCCGTGGCGACGGGGCTCCTACCCGAGCGCGAAGACGACCGACACCCTCGCGGTCACCGTCTGGGAGCCCGACTCGACGGGCACGTGCGCGCTCGGGGCCGCCGACCCGAAGCCCTGGAAGGGAACGGGCGCTGTTGTCGATGTGGCCGTCTGGTCGTCGATCGAGCAGATCCCGCCGATCTTCTCGCTCGCGGACGCCGCGATCGCCCTCGCGTGGCCGACCGCCTCACGGACCGCCAGGCCCCGCGCCCGCGCCTGCGCACGGAGCGGCCGTGTGGTGGAGAACGACAGGGAGTCGATCCTGGCGGCGTTGCCGCCGGCGGAGACCGCTGCGTCGATCAGCGTGCCTGCGGTGGAGAGCTTGCGGAGCTTGGCCACCACCGTGTCGTCGACGCCGTAGCCGGTCACCTTTGTCCCTGTGCGCGCGTAGTCCGGCTGGATCGTGAGATCGGTGGTCTGGAGGTCGCGCGGCGCGACACCGCCCGAGGTCAGCGCGTGCAGCACCGCCGCCGTCGCCACGTCGTTGTCGGACAGGGCTCTGCTCGCCTGCGGCGCGGTCGTGTGGACGTCCAGGCTCAGGGTGAGCAGGTCGGGCGTGATCGACACCGTCCCGAAGCCCGTCTCGGTGATCTTGGGCGCCCCGGCGCCGCAGTCGGGCCGCGCGGCGGACGCACCGTGCGCGGCGCCGCCTGCCGGTGGTGTGGGACCGCCCGAGCCGAGCGCGGCTCCCGCCGCCGCGCCGCCGATCGCCACGGCCAGCGCCGCCGCGACCAGCACCACGCGCGTCCATCCTTCAGTGCGCAGTCCGCTCACGTTCCCTCCACCTTCAGCTCGAGGGCCCACACGTCGGTGGGTCCGGCGGCGGGGGCCGGCACCGCCCCCTCTCCGGCGAACACGTCGTCTTCCGACTCGAGCACGACGGTGGCCGGCGCCTCCGTCGCCACGACGAACTGCTGCGCCGCGCCCGGTGACCGCACCGGACGCACGAGG
>JAKATJ010000130.1:3941-5268 GCA_021828005.1 Actinomycetes bacterium
GGAGGCGACCTCGAGCAGCCTCGAGAGCGTCGCGCGCGCCTTGGAGAGCTGGGACTTCACCGTGCCGACGGAGCAGCCGAGCGTCTTGGCGACGTCCGCCTCGGAGAGATCGGCGTAGTAGCGGAGCACGACGGTCTCGCGCTGGCGGGCGGGGAGGCGGCGGATGGCTCCCCGCACGGCCAAGACGTCTCCGGTCCGCTCGACATCGGCCACTCCGGTGTCCGTTGCAGGCCCGGCCCAGACTACGCGGTTCTTGCGCTGCTCCGTCGTGTGGCGCCGGCCACGCGAACGGCACTGGTTGACAACCGCGGCGCGGAGGTACGCGTGGGCGCGCTCCGGGTGGCGCAGGCGCCGCCACCCGACGAACGTCGCCAGGAACGCCTCCTGCACGGCCTCCTCCGCCTGCCCGGGATCGTCGAGCAGCAGGGCGGCCAGTCGGCAGAGCCCCGCGTAGTGCGCGTCGAAGAGCGCGACGACGGCCGCGTCGCGTCCGGGGGTCACGGCCGTTCGCGGTCCCCGTCGGACCCGGACGGCGAGCAGCGCTCCCTCACCCACGTCCACCACAGACGCACGAGCGGCCCCTCCGGTTGCCTCGGCACCGTCCTCGAGGGGTCACGCCCCTCCCGGGCCCTCCCAGCAGCCTGCCCGCCCGGACTCGGGACAGCCCGCGGCGCCACGGCAACCATCGCCTCATTCTCGCCCGCACGCCGCACGCACGAGCGGTGGGCCGGAGCCCGCTGCTCGTGCGTGGACGAAGCCCTACTCAGTGGCCGTGGTGCCCACCCTTCGGTGCCGAGTGGTGACCGTCGGCGCCGTCCGACGACGTCTGGACCGTCCCCGAGGCGGTGGGCCCGAGGACGACGTCCTCTGTCGCGCCGGTGATCGTGTTGCCCACGGCGGTCACGTCGACGGATCCTGACTTGGTCGCGGTCGGGTCGCCCACCCAGATTCCCGTCGTCCCCGCAGCTGTGGCGAGCGCGATCGAGTTGCGGACGATGACGACGCGGATCGTGCCCGGGGAGAAGCCGAGTTTGCCGCAGTACGTTGTGCACGCGACCGCGTAGACGCCCACGCTGCCGGCAAGGCCTGGTTTTGTCTCGGTGACGGTGTTCTTCTGGACCGTGGCGTCGCTGTCGACGACCGCCACGGCCAGCTGGGCGTTGTGCACGGTGTTGTTCTGGACCTGGATCTCGCCCTCAGCCCCGTAGAGGAGGATGCCCGACGCGAATGTCGCGCGCGGGGACGACGCTGCGGCCTGCCCGGTCCAGTCGACTGTGGCCACGGTGTTGCCGGCGATGCGCGCCCGCGCGCCAAGCACCTGGATGCC
>JAKATJ010000131.1 GCA_021828005.1 Actinomycetes bacterium
TCCTCGAGCGCGGCCGCGGCCGTCGAACGCCCCGCGCCCGACATCCCCGTGACGAAGAGGAACTGGGTCATTCCTCGTCATTCTCCCCCGCTGCCCCATTCGGCGCAGCGATCAGCGCGTGTGCAGCGAGGTCGCGACCGCGCGCGCCGCTCGGCGCCACGGGTCCGCCGCCCGCCGCCGTCGCGTGCAGTCGCGAGTGCACCGCCCCGGCCACGCGGTCCGGCAGCCACGCCAGAGCCCGGAGGTCGTCCTCGCTCGCCGCGCGCAGCGCACGGACTCCGCCCACCTCCTTCAGCAGGCGGGCCTTCCGGGCGGGCCCGAGCCCAGGCACGCCGTCGAGCGCGCTCGCAGTCATCCGGCTGCCGCGCCGCTCCCTGTGGAAGGTGATCGCGAAGCGGTGCGCCTCGTCCCGGAGACGCTGCAGCAGGTAGAGCGCCTCCGACCCTCTCGGGATCCGGATCGGTTCGCCGCGCCCGGGCCGGTACACCTCCTCGAACTGCTTGGCGAGGGCGGCGAGCTCGATCTCGCCGGCGAGCCCGAGCTCGTCGAGCACCCGGACGCCGACGCCCAGCTGCCCCTTGCCGCCGTCGAGCAGGAGGAGCTGCGGCGCGTAGGCGAAGCGCCGGCGCGGCGCACGGACACCGATCTCCTCGAGCGGCTCCTGGGCGTCGGGGAGGCGCGCAGCCGCCTCCGCCACGCGTCGCCGCTCCGCGACGAGCGCTCCGAGCCGCCGGGTCAGCACCTCGCGCATCGCGGCGTAGTCGTCGTTTCCCGGCACGTTCTTGACGGTGAACCGCCGGTAGTCCGACTTCTTCGCGAGCGCGTCCTCGAACACCACCATCGAGCCCACGTAGTCGGTCCCCTGGAGGTGGCTCATGTCGTAGCACTCGATCCTGAGGGGCGCCTCGGCGAGACCGAGGGCCTCCTGCAGCTCCAGGAGGGCACGCGAACGACTGTTGTGGTCTGACGCCCTCCGCATGCGGTGCCGGGCGAGGTCGTCGCGCGCGTTGCGGACAACGGTCTCCTGCAGCGCTCGCTTCGCCCCGCGCCTGGGGACGGAGATCCCGACGGGTCCTCCCCGCACCTGGCCGAGCCAGTCGCACAGGACCTGTGGCACGTCGGGCTCGACCGGAACGAAGATCCGACGGGGCACCTCCGCCCGGGGCGCCCCGTACAGCTCCTCCACCACCCGCGCGCAGAACTGGGAAGGAGTGAGGTCCTCCACCTTGTCGGCCACGAACCCCCCGCGTCCCACCACCCGGCCCTTGCGGACGTGGAACACCTGGACGGCCGCCTCGAGCTCGTCCTCGGCGATCCCGACGACGTCGAAGTCCTCCGGCTGCTCGGAGACCATCTGCTGGGTCTCGGCAGCCTTGCGGACCGCGTCCAGCTGGTCCCGCAGCCGCGCCGCGCGCTCGTACTCGAGCGCGGCGGACGCCTCGTTCATCTGCCGCTCCAGCCGGTCGACGATGGGCGCGGTCTCCCCCGAGAGAAACCTCGTCAAGTCGTCGAGCAATCGCGCGTACTGTGCGTGACCGACTGCGCCCACGCACGGGCCCGAGCACCGCTCGATGTCGTACAGGAGGCAGGGCCGCCCGAGGCGCCCGTGGCGCCGGAACTTCGTGTCCGAGCACGTGCGCACCGGGAAGCTCCGGAGCAGAAGGTCGAGGGTCTCTCGGAGCGCGCCCACGTGACCGTAGGGCCCGAAGTAGCGGACGCCCTTGCGCTTGCGGCCCCGGTAGACCATCGGCCTCGGCCATTCCTCCGAGACCGTCACGGCGAGCCACGGGTAGCTCTTGTCGTCCTTCAGCCGCACGTTGAAACGGGGCCGGTGCGCCTGGATGAGCGAGTGCTCGAGCATGAGCGCCTCTACTTCGGTGGCGACCACCACCCACTCGACCCGGTCGGCGAGCGCGACCATCTGTGCCGTACGCGGGGGAAGGCCCGCGGGGTCCTGCCAGTAGTTCGAGAGCCGGTGGCGGAGCGACTTCGCCTTCCCGACGTAGAGCACACGCCCGTCCGCGTCGAGGAACTGGTACGAGCCCGGCGCGTCGGGGATGTCGCCGGTGGCCGGACGGTGCCGCACCCGTCCATTCTGCCGTGGGCTCTCCGCGGCGCCGCGCGGCCGCAGGGCCGCCGCCGCGCCTAGACTTGCCCTACCGGGCCTGGCATCCCGGCACACCGCTTCTCAGACCGCCAACCCCGCGGATGGGCGACCAGGCTGTCCCCGCCGGTCACATGGGAAGCCTCCCCAGAGGGGGTTGACACGTGATCAGGCTCCAGCGTCCCCTTCCAGACCGCTATACGGGCGCGTCGCCCGAAGAGCTGGCCGAACGGATCGGCGCGGCGAAGCGCCGGCTCGGCGAGCGGGTCCTCGTCCTCGGCCACCATTACCAGCGCGACGACGTCATGGTGTGGGCCGACGCCCGGGGCGACTCCTTCGGCCTCTCCCGGATCGCAGCGGCCCGCCGCGACGCCGAGTTCGTCGTCTTCTGCGGGGTCCACTTCATGGCCGAGTCGGCCGACATCCTGACGGCGCCCCACCAACAGGTGCTCCTCCCGGACCTGAACGCGGGATGCTCCATGGCCGACATGGCCGACATCGACGAGGTCGAAGAGGCGTGGGAGGGGCTCGCCCGGGTGACGGACACCGATCGTGTGCTGCCGATCACCTACATCAACTCGGCCGCCGTGCTGAAGGCCTTCGTCGGTCGTCACGGTGGTGCCGTGTGCACCTCTTCCAACGCCCGCGCCGTCCTCCGCTGGGCGCTCGAGGAAGGAGGTGGCGGCCCGCCACGTGCGGACAAGGTCCTCTTCGTCCCGGACCAGCACCTGGGACGCAACACCGGCTTCGAGCTCGGCTACGGCACGGACGAGATGGCGGTGTGGGACCCCCGCAAGGAGCTCGGTGGGCTGTCCGAGGCCGAGGTGAAATCGGCCCGCCTCCTGCTCTGGAAGGGGCACTGCTCGGTGCACCAGCGGTTCCGACCCGAGCACGTCGCTGCGTTCCGGGCCGAGCACCCAGAGGGGATCGTCCTCGTCCATCCCGAGTGCGCGCACGACGTGGCCGAGCTCGCCGACGACGTCGGGTCGACCGACCACATCATCCGCGCGGTCGACGACGCGCCCTCTGGGTCCGTGCTCGGCGTCGCCACGGAGATCCACTTGGTCAAGCGGCTCGCGGACGAGCATCCCGACAAGACCGTCGTCTGCCTCGACCCGCTCGTCTGCCCATGCTCGACCATGTCGCGCATCGACCCGATGCACCTCGCCTGGGTGCTCGAGGGACTGGAAGAGGGCGAGGTCCGCAACCGCATCACCGTCGACGAGGCGACCGCGGCGTGGGCGCGGGTGGCCCTCCAGCGCATGCTCGCCATCATCTAGTCGCAATGTTCCGGGGGGTCCCGAGGGGTCCTCCATCGCCCGCGCGGCCTTCGAGCCGACCCCGTTCTCCCTGGTCAGCCTCCCCGACGTCGTCCGCTCGAGCATGGTGGGCCGGAAGCAGGAGATTTTCTTGCCTGCCACGCCACCTGTGCGTAGGTTCGGTTCGGGTGCTGCCGGAGGGAGGCACCCGGCACATCCGTCGGAGACAGGGGCTTTTCGATGGTCCCACTGCCCTTCACGATGTGGGTCGGCGAGCACGACGGCGTGCTCGTGGTCCGGTTCGCCGGCCGCTTCGAGTCGCCGTGGGTGGACGATGTGTACCGGATCCTCGCGCGACGTGCACCGGCCGCCCTCTCGCTCGACATCTCGGCGCTCACGGACATCGACTTGCCAGCGCTGGCCGCCCTCGTCGCCATCCGTCGAGAGGTCGTCGCCGGTGGTGGCCGGTTCGTCCTGCAGGGGGCGTGCGGCACCGTCCGTGCGACCTTCGCTGCGGCCGGCCTCGACGCTCTCGAAGACGACGAGCCCGCAGGCGGCATCGGCCGCGTCACCGAGCTGCCCTCGGTGGGGAGCCGAGCGACACGTCGCTCCCCCACGGGTGCGCCAAAGGTCGCCTGATCCGGCTGACGACCCTATCCGGCTGACGACCCTATCCGGCTGACGCGCAGGACCCCGTCGCCGCATTCCTCACGGACACCTACGCGCCGGTCGTCCGTGCAGACCGGTCACGGAGCGAGCCCGAGCACCGGCCGCAGCACCTCTCCGGTGCAGCTGTCGGAGGTCTTCGCCACCTGCTCGGGGGTGCCCTCCGCCACGACGTGGCCGCCGCGGTCGCCCCCTCCGGGGCCGAGATCGACGACCCAGTCGGCGCTCTTCACGACGTCGAGGTTGTGCTCGATGACGATCACGGTATTGCCCTGCTCGACCAGCCGCCCCAGCACGTCGAGGAGCCGCCGCACGTCCTCGAAATGGAGCCCGGTCGTGGGCTCGTCGAGGATGTACACCGTGCGGCCGGTCGATCGCCGGCTGAGCTCGCTCGCGAGCTTCACGCGCTGGGCCTCGCCGCCCGACAGCGTGGGTGCGGGCTGCCCCAGGCGGATGTAGCCGAGCCCGACGTCCACGAGGGTCTGGAGGTGGCGGGCGATCGGCGGCTGGTGCGAGAAGAACGAGAGCGCCTCCTCGCACGACATGTCGAGCACCTCCGCGATGTTCTTCCCGCGGAACGTGACCTCGAGGGTGTCGCGGTTGTACCTCGCGCCCCCACAGATCTCGCACGGTACGTAGACGTCCGGCAGGAAGTGCATCTCGATCTTGATGGTCCCGTCGCCTGCGCACGCCTCGCAACGCCCGCCCCGCACGTTGAAGGAGAAGCGGCCCGGCTGGTAGCCGCGGACCTTCGCCTCGGGGGTCTGCGCGAACAGGCGCCGGACGTGGTCGAAGACCCCGGTGTAGGTCGCGGGGTTCGACCGGGGAGTGCGCCCGATCGGCGCCTGGTCGACGTCGACGACCTTGTCCACGTACGTCATGCCGTCGATCGCCCGGTGCAGCCCGGGCACCGTCTTCGCGCGGTGCAAGTCGTGCGCCAGGGCCCGGAGCAGGATCTCGTTCACGAGCGTGGACTTGCCCGATCCCGAGACGCCGGTCACCGCGACGAGGCAGCCGAGCGGGAAGGCCACGTCCACGTCTGCGAGGTTGTGCTCGCGGGCGCCGCGGACCACCAACGCGTGACCGGAGCCCGCACGCCGGCGGTCCGGCACCGGGAT
>JAKATJ010000016.1:0-10175 GCA_021828005.1 Actinomycetes bacterium
ACACGTGTGGAGGACCCCGACGCCCACAAGACCGCCGCGATGCTCCCTGCGAGACCGAATGCGACGAACCCGCACGCCAGCGTGGCCAGCGTGCCTGTGCGCCCCTTCATCGGCGTCACCCCCTCTGACCCACAGAAGACGGTAGCGCACCTCGGGGAACGGCTTCAGGTCGCGCCGATCCTCTCGAGTATGTCCTGCTCAACTCGCCGCAAGGCCTCCGGGACCGCCGAGATGAGCTCCGCTTTGGAGCTGCGTCGTGATGCGCCGGACGGTCACAGACGAGCGGGCGCGGCGAGGACGAACCTCGCTGAAGCACGAGCTCCGCGGGCGAAGTGCGGGCTCGGGCACCGCCCTCCAACCATCGGCTACGGGTGGCGAGCGCGCGCGTAGCCCTCGAGCTCCTCGGACAACGCGACCAGGAAGACGCGGTCTGCGTCGGTGAACTGGACGTCGCGCCCGACCACCGCGCTGAAGACGGTGGCTTGGTCGTAGAGCCCGCGGAGCTCGTCGCTGCCGTGCACCACGACGAACGCCGCCGCGAGCGGGTAGAAGTCCGCCCAGTCCTGGAGCGCGAGAGCAGGCGTCATGGAGCCCTCCGACAACGCCACCGCGAAGCGATGGAGCCGCCACACCGTCTCCGACGACAGGTCCCCGTCGTCGCCGAGAAAGCCGACCAGGCGCTCGTCGACCGCATCGAGGTAGGTGGCAGGGTCGTCGCTCACGCAGCCCATCTTTGCCATCCGGCCCGCGTCATGCACGTCCGTGCTCTCCGCAGGCAGCCCGAGCCGGCAGCCCGAGCCGGCAGCCCGAGCCTGCAGCCCGAGCCTGCACCGTCGACTGCAGCTCAGCGACGACGGGCGCGGCCCCCTGCCTCGACGCGCGCCGCATATCCCCGCGAGGCATGGCGCTTCACGACCTTGCTGCCCCGGGCGACCCGAGCCCGACGCTGTGCTGCCACGTGGGCATCGTGTCGACGCCCGCGCGCGGCGATCACGACCCCAGGAGTGATCTCGGCGGCCGCGAGGACCGCGAGGGCGACGAGCGCGTAGACGAGCGACGCCACGAGCGGGAGCACGGTCTCACCGAGCACAAGGTCCGGGCCAACTCGCGCGAGGTGACGGTACTCCGCCGGTGCGAGCGCCTGCACGGTGGTTGTGGCGTCTTTCCCTTTCGCGTCGACCGTCGCGCCTGCCACCACCCTGCCCGCGCGGAAGATGACCACCGCCACCCGTGGCGTCGACGCGGTGATCGTCGGCTTCGCTCCCTTCACGTAGTACGCGCCCTTCGCGCCCGGGATCCCAGAGACGCTCGTCGTGCCACCGAACCCGCCGCCGTCGCGGGGTCCACGGCAGAGGAGGTCGGGTGCGCGCGCAGGTGCGCGACGGAGCTCGTAAGTGCCAGCGCCGCGACCTTTCCGGGGTCCGGGCGGTGGACGGGGATCCACAATACGTAGCCCGAGATCCCGAGGCCCACGAGGACGACAGCGGTCACCGCGCGGGTCACGAGGTGACACGGCACGACAGCACGTCGCCAACGTGGTGGTCAGCCCAGCCTGTCTCCCGGCTGTGCAGCCGCGTCGGGATCGACCAGCAGCACGGCGTCTCCACGATAGGTACCAAGCGTCAGCACCTCGGAGGAGAACGGGCCGATCTGGCGCGGCGGGAAGTTGACGACGGCGAGCACGAGCCTCCCTACGAGGTCCTCTCTCGCATAGTTCGTGATCTGGGCGGAAGAGAACTTCTCGCCGATCTCCGGACCGAATTCGATCCGGAGCTTCCACGCGGGCTTTCGGGCCTCGGGGAAGTCCAGCACCTCGACGATCCGCCCGACCCGCACGTCGACCTTCGCGAAGTCCTCCCACTCGATCATCGAGAGGGGAGCCTACGAGAAGACGAGATCTTGCGAGCCGGGGCGGCAGGCTGTCCGCGCGCGCTTCCATGGCCCTCCCATGCCCCATGCGCAGTGGGCGCGGTCTTGGCCCGCCCATGGCGTGCCGTCGTGCGGTGCGTGCGGTGCGTGCGGTGCGCTCGCGGGGCGCGGGCTCCCGAGCGCCGCGATCGGCCGCAGGACGCTTCGCTCGATGGCTGACGGACGGTTTGCCTGACCATTCCCAGATCTTCGCCGTGCATCTTGGGACCTGCGGCGGGCCGGTGCGTACTGCCGATTCGGAATTCACCCGCCATGACACTTCGAAATCGGGCAATTGATCGATGTTCGCACGAGAGATGTAGTCGCGGACGCAACCATGCGGCTGCGCGGCTCCGGCGGGGCGGAAGATCCACCAAGCGGTCG
Organism: Actinomycetes bacterium; assembly: GCA_021828005.1. Taxonomy (GTDB): domain Bacteria; phylum Actinomycetota; class Acidimicrobiia; order Acidimicrobiales; family RAAP-2; genus JAJYVT01. Next base: position 2,293 of record JAKATJ010000016.1, read on the forward strand.
CAACTGTCCGTGCACGGACGCGGATGACATTACGTTATCGCACAGGATGGACATCGTCCATAAGAGGAAAGGACTCAACGTATTTGGGAAAGGTCGGCCCGGCCATCCCCCGCCCAGGGTCGATGACAAGGGATGATGATATGGCCACCGGGCCTGCCGGCACCCGCCGGGCCCCGCCGTTCGGCTCGACCTGGAGCTCGTGATGACCCGATCGGGCACAAAGGACGTCGACGGCGAAGCAGGGCGACACCCAATGCGCGCGTGGCTGCCTTGCCTCGACGCGGGTCCCGCCAAGCATTGGATCCGTACTACGGGGCACAATGCTCACCTACAGCTCTTCGGCGGCAATTATGAGGGGATGCAGAGAAACTCTCCATGCGCGTGTAGAGTTACGGGGTATGGCGACCCCCACTGCAAGCAAGAGAAGGACCCGCAGGCCGGGCCCGATGTCCGATTCGCACAAGGCGGCGCTGGCAAAGGGCCGAGAAGAGGGCCGGATCGTCCGCGCCTACCTCGAAGCCTTGGAGACCACCAAGCCGCGCCGAGGGCGGAAGCGCACGGTCGAGTCGATCCGCAAGAAGCTCGCAGTGATCGAAAAGGAGCTCGCCTCGGCGAGCCCCCTGAGCCGGCTCCATCTGGTGCAGGAGCAGCGCGACCTCGAGGCCGAGCTCGCGCACTCCGGGCAGTCCGTGGACGTGGCCGCGCTGGAGAAGGACTTCATCAGGGTGGCGAAGGACTACAGCGCCCGTAAGGGGCTCTCGTACTCGGCGTGGCGCGCGGTCGGCGTCAGTGCGCAGGTGCTCGAGAAGGCGAGCATCCCCCGGACCCGCAACTGAGGCCGTCGCCGACTGGAGTCCTCGCTGGAGCCCTCAACGGAAGTCGCGGGACCCGGGCACCGGCCCGAGTGTGACCGCTTCGAACCGCTCGGCCACGACGTTCACCGCCCCCTGCGCGCGTTCCAGGCGCCCCTTCACGATCAACGCGGGCGAGTTCCTCGCGACGGCACGCCAGCGCGCCCACGCCCCCCTCGAGCACACGACGTTCACCATCCCGGTCTCGTCCTCCAAGTTCAAGAAGACCGCGCCGCGCGCGGTCTCGGGCTGCTGGCGGTGGGTCACCACCCCGGCCACGACCACCTTGGAAGAAGACGAAGAAGGCGAGGACGATGAGAGCGAAGGGGCGCTCTCCACGGCCTGTGCGATCGTCGCCACGCCGCGGCGCGTGAGCTCTGGGCGGGCAAGCTCGATGGCGGTGCGCTCCGGGGTCACCCCGATCGACCACAGGTCGTCCCTCACCCCCTCTGCAGCCGAGCGCGGCGGGAGCGCGGGCGCGGCGGCGCCGGTCACGACCCCTGGGAGGCGCCCGGGGGCCGCCTGTGCGGCCGCGCCCGCCGTCCAGACGAGCGCGCGGCGCCCGTCGGCAGGTCCGTCGCGGCGCCCGACGAGGAGCCCGTCGAGCGCGCCCGCCAGGGCGAGCGCCTCGAGCTGCGCCCGGCTCAACCCTCCGCGGCGCACGAGGTCCTCCTGGCTCGCCCAGGGTTGGCCGCGCGCCAGGCGGCCGGCGGTCTCCTTCCCGACGAAGCGGACGGAGGAGAGCCCCAGGCGCAACGCCGCCGCGCCGACCGGAGCCGCGCCGGCCCGGCCCACGTTCACATCGGGCCGCAGCACCGAGATCCCGTGGCGCTTGGCGTCGGCGAGAAGGCTCTGCGGCGACCAGAACCCCATGGGCTGGGCGTTCAGGAGTCCGGCGGTGAAGGCCGCCGGGTGGTGCAGCTTCATCCACGCAGAGGCGTACACGAGCGAGGCGAAAGACAAGGAGTGGCTCTCGGGGAAGCCGAAGTTGGCGAAGGCCGAGAGGCTCTCGTAGACCTTCTGCGCCACGTCGTCGGGCACCCCGCGCGCGGCCATTCCCGCAAAGAGCCGTCCGCGCAGCGCCTCCATCCGCTCGTCGGAGCGCTTGTGGCTCATCGCCTGCCGCAGCTCGTCCGCGTCGGAGGGCGTGAACCCGGCGACGTCGACCGCGATCTGCATGAGCTGCTCCTGGAAGAGCGGGACGCCGAGGGTGCGGCGCAGCGCGGGCTCGAGCAGCGGGTGCAGGTAGGCGACGGGCTCTTCGCCGCGGCGCCGCCGGATGTAGGGGTGCACCGCGTGCCCCTGGATCGGGCCGGGCCGGACGAGCGCGACCTCGACTGCGAGGTCGTAGAAGCAGCGCGGCTGGACGCGCGGCAGGGTCCCCATCTGCGCGCGGCTCTCCACCTGGAAGACCCCGACCGTGTCCGCCCGGCACAACAGGTCGTAGACCTCGTCCTCTTGAGGGAGCGCTGCGAGGTCGACCGCCACGCCGTGGTGCGCTGCGACGAGGTCGACCATGTGGTGGAGGGCCTCCAGCATCCCGAGACCGAGGAGGTCGAACTTCACGAGACCTGCGGCCGCGCAGTCGTCCTTGTCCCATTGCAGCACCGTGCGTGCGGGCATACGCGCAGGCTCGACGGGGCAGACGTCCACCACCGGGCGGTCGCAAATCACCATGCCGCCCGAGTGGATGCCGAGATGGCGCGGGAAGTCGAGCACCTCGGTGGCCAGGTGGCGCAACGTCGCCGGCACGTCCGCACGCGCCGAGAGCGCGTCGGCGCGGTCGGTCCGCTTGGCCCACCGGTCCACGTCCTCTGCGTCGCAGCCCAGCGCCTTGCCCATGTCTCGCAAGGCGGAGCGGGGCCGGTACGTGATCACGTTCGCCACCTGCGCGGCATGGCGCCGGCCGTAGCGCTCGTAGACGTACTGGATGATCTCTTCGCGCCGCGTGGACTCGATGTCGAGATCGATGTCGGGCGGCCCGTCCCGTGCGGGTGACAGGAACCGCTCGAAGAGCAGGCCGAGCGAGACCGCGTCGACGAGGGTGATGCCGAGCACGTAGCAGACCGCCGAGGTCGCCGCCGAGCCGCGCCCCTGGCAGTAGACGCCGGTGCGCCGGCACTGCTCCACGATGTCCCAGACGGTGAGGAAGTACCCCGCGTAGCCGAGCGTCGCGATGACAGAGAGCTCGTGGTCGAGCCGTTCCCACGCGCCATCGACGCGCTCGGCGCCGCGGGGACCGTAGCGGCGGGTCGCGCCCTTCTCCACGAGGTGGCGCAGCCAGCTGTTCTCGTCGTGCCCCGGCGGGACCGGGAAGTCCGGCAGCCTCGGAGCGACCAGTCGGAGGTCGAAGGCGCAGGCGGCGCCGAGCTCCGCCGCCCGCTCCACCGCGCCCGGCCAGCGCGCGAAGCGTCGCTCCTGCTCCCCGCCCGTGCGCAGGCACGCGGAGGCCGAGGCCGGGAGCCAGCCGCGCAGCTCCTCGAGCCTGCGACGCGACCGCACGGCCGCGAGCGCCGTGGCGAGCGGGAACCTGGCCGGCGACGCGTAGTGGACGTTGTTGGTGGCGACGAGCGCGCAGCCGGCGTGGACTGCGAGCTGCGCGAGCGCGTCGTTGCGCGTGGAATCGAGCGGGTCCCCATGGTCCCACAGCTCGACCGCGACATTGTCCCTCCCGAACGCGGCCACGAGCTCGTCGAGGCGGCGGCGTGCCGCGCGCGGCCCCTCCTCGGTCAACGCGGCGGCCACCGGCCCCTTCCTGCACCCCGTGAGGACCTGCCAGTGCCCCTCGTGCGCGCCGGCGAGCGTCGCGAGCGTGAGCGCGGGGCGTCCCTTCCCGCCGCCGAGCTCGGCACCGGCGAGCCCGGCGCCGGCGATGGTGCGGCTGAGGCGCGCGTAGCCCTGCGGGTCGCGGGCGAGCACCACAAGGTGGGTGCCGCCGGGGTCGGGCGCGCCGGTGCGCCCGGGGGCAGGGGCGGGTGAGACCGCCGACCCCTGCTCGGCCGGGGCGGAGCCGTAGGTGAGCTCCGCACCGAAGACCGTGGGCAGGCCGGCGCGTCGCGCCGCCTCGCTGAAGCGCACGACGCCGTAGAGCCCGTTGTGGTCGGTGAGCGCGAGCGCGGTGAGCCCCAGGGCGGCGGCGGCGGCCGCGAGCTCCTCCGGATGGGAGGCGCCGTCGAGGAACGAGAAGTTCGAATGGCAGTGCAGCTCTGCGTAGGGCGTCGTCGGGCGCACGGACTTGGGTCTCCGGTCTCTCTTCCCGGTCTCTCTTCCCGGTCTCTCTTCCCGGTCTCTCTTCCCGGTCTCGGTCGCAGACCGGTCAGTCGTAGACGGCCTCGACCCGCCAGCGACCCCGCTCGGTCACGAGGAGCCACCCCGTGCCGTCAGCCGTCAGGACCTGCAGTCGCGCCACACGCCGGCGGGCCCTCGACCACCACCGCTCCTCCACCGGCCACGGCGCGCTCCACGCGGTGACGGGCATCCACCGGTCGCCGGTGACCGAGAGCCGCACCGGTGCTCCCGTGAGCAACCCCCTGGCGGTGACCCCGACGGGGGCTCCGGCGCCGTCGGCCATCTCGACGCGGCGCGCTCCCGCCGTCACCCGTGCAGGGGCTGGCGGCGGGAGCCGTCCCGGCCAGGGCGGCTCAGGGGGGGACCTCCGGCGCGCTGTCTTCGGCTCGCGCGCCGCGGCCGCGGGGCTCCAGGGCACGAGCCGGCAGCGATCCGCCGGCCCGCGACCGCCCTCGAGCACGGGCACCATGACCGCCTCGACACCCAGCCGCCGCTGGAGCGCGACCAGCACCTCGCCGGCGCGCTCGTCGGCCGCGCTCGCCCCTCCCCAGAACCCCGGCTGGCGGTCCTGCAGCGCCAGCGCGCGTCCGAGGACCGCGACGAGCCGGGCGCCCGTACCCACGACCCGGTAGCCGGGCAGCTCGCCCTCGAGGCCACGTGCGACCCGGTGACCCCGGACCCCTGAGGCGCCGAAACGAGCGAGCACATCGGCGGCGGGGACGGCGGCGAATCGCCCGAGCGTCGACAGCCCCAGCCGGACGAGCACGTCGGCGAGCTCGGGGTCGCCGAGCACGTCCACGGGCCAGGGGGCCAGGAACCCGACGGTCTCCCCCGCCGGCACCACCGAGCCCGCCCTCGCCGCCAGCGCTGCGGCGAACACCCCCTCGGCCACGCCGAGCCGGACCCCGGCGGCTTCCCCGGACGTATGGCCGGACGCCCCGCGCGCCCCGGACGTGCCGTCGGGGGTCCCGGGGGCAACGGCGGGGCTGGCGTCGAGCGCCGCCGCCACCGTCTCCGTCACCTGGGCCAGCACGGCCTCTTCGGTGCCGAAGTAACGGGTCGGCCCCTTGATCGGGAGCGTGCACACCCCCGGGCGGACCGCGTCCACCCAGGGGCACACCGACGACAGCGCCTCGACCACCCGGCCGAACCTGCGAAGGCGCTCGGCCCCGTCGGCCCCACCAGTCTCACCGGCCCGACTCGCCCCGTCGGGCACGTCGAGCCCTGGGCACTCGACGAGGAGAAGGCGGGGCAGGCCGGCATCGGGGCAACCGGTCACGCGGCAGCCACCTTCCCGGTCGCGGCAGGCAACCAGAGCTCCTGGCGGACCGGCCGGACCGCCGCGCCGCGCCCGCAGGCGGCCACGGTGACGCGCCGCGACTGGAGGCGTCCGGCCCCTTCGGCAAGCCCGTACCACCGCGCGGTCTCCACTGCGAGCTCGAGCTCGGCGGGGAAGCCGGGCCGCTCCCCGACCACGAGGACCACGGCGCCGCGGTCGCGGGCCCGGGCGGCGAGCGTCTGGGCCGCGGCGTGCCTCACATGACGTGGCGGCGCCAGCACCACGAGGTCGACGCCGTCGAGGAGGTCCGAGGCCGCGACGGCCCACTCGGCGGGCGACGCGCGCACGACCACCAACCGCTCGAGGTCCATCCCGTAGCCGGCGGCGGCGAGGACGCCCAGCTCGTCCAGCCCCACCGCCCCGCACCACGACCCCGCGGCGGACGGGCCCGCCGCCACGGCCATGGCCAGGCTCGGCGCGCCGCTCCCGGTGCACCGGACGACGGTCCCCCGCCGCAGGCCGCCCTCGGGCAGCAAGGCGGCGACCGGGGGGAGTACAGGGAGGAGGCGCGTCCTGCTCGCGGCGGTGGGCCGCACCCGCTGGGCGAGCGCCCCGATCCTCGGTGTGGCGAACATACGTTCGCTACCATATCCCCGCGCCGGGAGCGGACGGCAACTGGATCCGCGTCATCGTGGATTCGCGTCATCGGGCCGACGACGGGTTCGCGTGCGGGCTCGTGGGAAGTCGGCGTTGCCGGTCACCACCTGTCACCTCGAGAGGGCGCCAAAGCTCGGCGAGCGTGCAGCGCGACGTCGTAGAGGTTGAACCTGCCGTCGACAGTGGCGATCGTGAGGTCTTGAGCTGCCGCCTGGGCGATCAGCATGCGGTCGAACGGGTCCGTGTGGTGGGGTGGCAAGCGTCCCGCGGCGAGCGAATGCGACGCGGTCATCGGGAGAGTGTCGAAGTCGTTCTCGTCGAGCGCGGTCAGGAGGTCGTCAGACGCGTCGAGGTACCCGAGATGCTCACCGACGCAGCGCCGCACCGCCCACGTGGTGGCCGCCTTGCGAGGCCGACAGGGTCGAGGACGTGACTCCTCGGACATGGACCCCGAGAAGAGCCAGCCGACGGCCGCTCGTCCTCTCCCCATCCTCGCCCTATCCTCGCGACCCGTGAGCCGGGCCGCGACGGTTCTCGCCCCGCGGAGCGCGGCACCGCCTACGCTGCGGGGACCCGGGCTCCAGGGGGCACGCACGAGCGGCGCGGCGCGGCCCGACCGGCCGCGCTGGGCATGGTCCTCCCTCTCGGCGTTCGCCGTCTACCTCGCGATCTCGACCGCCGCCTGGTGGCAGCTGCTCGCGCACGGCTTCGGCACCGTGCTCCCGGCTGGCTCGGCCGACCCGGCCCAGGAGGTGTGGTTCCTCGCGTGGGTGCCCCACGCGCTCGGTGCCGGCCTGGACCCCTTCTTCAGCCACGCCGTCTTCGCGCCGTCGGGTGTGAACCTGCTCGACAACACGTCCATGGAGCTCCTCGGCCTCCTGCTCGCGCCGGTGACGGTGACGGCGGGCCCTGTCGCCTCTTTCGACGTGGCGGTGCTCCTCGCGCCCGCGCTGAGCGCGCTCGGCGCCTTCGCTCTGTGCCGGCGCCACGTGACGTGGCTCCCGGCGGCGTTCTGCGGCGGGCTCTGCTACGGGTTCGGACCGTTCCTCACCGGCGACCTGCGCTACGGGCACCTCGATCTCACGTGGCTCGTCCTGCCACCGTTGATCTTCTGGTGCCTCGATGCCCTGCTCGTACGCGGCACCCGCCGCCCGGCGCTCACGGGCGCCGTACTGGGGATCCTCGTCGTCGCGCAGTTCTTCGTCTCCACCGAGATGCTCGCGATCACCGCATTGACGGCAGTGCTCTCGGCGATGGTCGTGTCGCTCGGGTGGCCCAGGTCGGTGGTGCCGAGCCTCGCCGCCGCTTGGCGGGGGCTCCTGATCGCGGCGGTGATCGTCGCCGCGGCGCTCGCGTACCCCTTCTGGTACGTCGTCGCGGGACCGCGCCACTTCGACGGGCCGGTGTGGCACCACGTCGGCACGATCGCCGCCTCGCTCGCCGCCACGGTGGAGCCGCACGCGGAGCTCGCCGGCGTCGCGTTCATCTCCGGCTCCGACGGCAGCTACCTCGGGATCGCGCTGCTCGCGGTGCTGGTCGCCGGCGCGGCGGCCCTCTGGCGCTCCGCCCTCCTGCGGGTCCTCCTTCTCACGGCGCTCGCGGCGTACGTCGCGTCGCTCGGCTACGCGCTCCACGTCGGACATCGGGCGCTCGGCGTCGCCCTTCCCGCTGCGGCGCTCGGCCACACGCCGCTCCTCGACTCGATCGTGCCGGAACGGTTCGCCGCGATGGTCGACCTCTTCTGCGGGCTGGCGCTCGCGGTGATCGCCGACCACCTCCGGCGCTGGGAGCGGCCACGAGCGCAGCCC
>JAKATJ010000016.1:10275-21088 GCA_021828005.1 Actinomycetes bacterium
GGCCGCCGCGGGCGACGGCCCCGCGGATCCGCGCGCCCCGTCGCATCCGACGTCCGCGAAGCCGGCGGCCCCGCTCCTCGTCGCCCTCTCGCTCGCCGTCTGCGCGTTCGCGCTCGTCCCTTTCGCCGCGCTCGGGCGCTGGCCCTACGCCGTGAGCGCCGTCCGACGAGCGGCGGTCGCGCAGCCGATGCCGGCGGTCGCCCTCGGCGGCGGCGAACGGACAGCTCCGGTGGTCGCGATCTACCCCGCCGCGCCCGCGTGGGCAGCCGACGAGATGGTCTGGCAGGCGGAGGTCGACTTCTCCTTCTCGCTCGCCGGCGGCTACGCGATCGTGCCGGGGGCCGGCTCGCACGCGGTCGAGTCCCCCCCGCTCGACGCGCTGTGGCTCGTCTTCGCCGCCGGGAGCCTCCACGAGCTGCGCCTCCCGCTCACCCGGGGCGCGCGCGCCGCGGTGCTCGGCGACCTGCGCGCCCTCGGAGTCGACGACGTCGTCGTGCTCGGGGGGGCCGAGGGCTCTCAGTCGGTGCGGCGGGCGCTGGACGAGGTGCTCGGACCGCCTGCCGGTGGAAAAGGGGGGGCGGCGCGATGGCGGATCCGCGACACGACCCGATGACCATCACCGGCGGGACCCGGGGTCCGGCCTAACGTCGCGCCGTGCGCACCGGGCCGGCGACGAGCGCCAGGTGGCATGGGGGCCGGGCCGGCGACGAGCGCCAGGGGGCAAGGGGGCCGAGCCGGTGATCAAGTACCTGGGCTCGAAACGACGCCTGGTCCCGGTGCTCGAGGCGATCGCCGCATCGAGCGGCGCCCGCAGCGCGCTCGACCTGTTCACCGGCACGACCCGCGTCGCGCAGGCCTTCAAACGCCTCGGGTTGCTCGTGACCGCGGTCGACCTCTCGCGCTATGCCGAGGTCTTCGCCCGCTGCTACGTGGAGACGGACGGCGACGCCATCCACCAGCGTGAGCTGGAGGACGCGCTCACGCACCTGAACGCCCTGCCCGGTTCGGCGGGGTACGTCACCGACACGTTCTGCCGGCGTGCACGGTTCTTCCAGCCGTTCAACGGCGAGCGCATCGATGCGATACGAGACGCGATCGAGTCGGACTACGCGGGGACGCCGCTCGAGCCGGTGCTCCTCACGAGCCTCATCGAAGCCGCCGACCGGGTCGACTCCACCGTGGGCGTGCAAATGGCCTTCGTGAAGCAGTGGGCGCCGCGTTCGTACAGGCGGCTCGAGCTCGTCCGGCCGTCCCTCCTGGCCGGCACCGGGCGCGCGGTGCGTGGCGATGCCCGGACGATTGCGGGCAGCCTCGGGAGCTTCGACCTGGCGTACCTCGACCCGCCGTACAATCAGCACCGCTACTTCACCAACTACCACGTGTGGGAAACGCTCGTCGCGTGGGACGCCCCGGCACACTACGGCGTGGCGTGCAAGAGGATCGACGCCAAAGACCCTGCGACGAGAAGCGAGTTCAACTCGAAGCGCACCATGCCCGCCGCCCTCGCCGACACGGTGGCGTCGGTGGACTGCGGTCTCCTCCTGCTCTCCTACAACGACGAGTCATGGGTGGCCGTCGACGAGCTCGAGCGGATGTGCTCTCACCACCGCGAGGTCGTGACCCTCGCATTCGAGTCCGCGCGCTACGTCGGCGCGCGCATCGGCATCCACGATCCCCGCGGTGTGAAAGTCGGAACCGTCTCCCACCTCTACAACCGGGAGTATCTGGTGGTCGCCGGGGAGGTGACGGTGGTGCGGGGCGCCGTCGCCGCGGCGACGCAGGCCCACCCCGCGCTGCGCTCCTCGGCACCTCTTGGGGCGCGCGCGTCGCAACGTCGTCGCTAGGTCCCCCCGGGTCCGAGCACCTCCGCGCAGATAACGTGCAGGGCGTGGACCGCCTCGGCATCACCGTGCCCTTTCCGGGCGTCCCGCTCGCAGAGCACCGCAGCTGGTTCGCCGCCTCGGTAGCGGCCGGGTACACCGACGCGTGGTCCGCCGAGGTGGCCGGCACCGACGGCTTCACGCCGCTCGCCCTCGCCGCGGCCTGGGAGCCGGGTCTGCGCCTGGGCGTCGCGATCGTCCCGGCGTTCACCCGCGGCCCCGCCCTCCTCGCCCAGAGCGTCGCCGCGATGGCGGAGGCGGCGCCGGGCCGGTTCGCCTTCGGCCTCGGGACCTCCTCCGAGGTGATCGTCGAGAAGTGGAACGGCATCCCCTTCGACCGACCGTACGCCCGGGTACGCGACATGCTCGCGTTCCTGCGCCTCGCGCTGGCCGGGGAGAGGGTCACCCGCGACTTCGAGACGTTCTCGGTCCGGGAGTTCTGCCTCTCCCGCCCCCTCCCGGCTCCACCGCCGCTCTACCTCGCGGCGCTCCGTCCCGGCATGCTCCGGCTCGCCGGCAGCGAAGCGGACGGGGTGATCCTCAACTGGCTGTCCGCAGACGACGTCGCGAGGTCGCTCGCCGAGGTGCGCGCGGGGGCACGGGCCCGGGGCGGCGCCTTCGAGGTCGTGACGCGGATCTTCGTGGTGCCTGAGCCAGATGCCGCCGTCGCGAGATCGCTCGCCCGCCGGATGATCGCCAGCTACCTCACGGTCCCGGCGTACGCCGCCTTCCACCGCTGGCTCGGGCGCGCCCCGATGCTCCAGGGCATGTGGGACGCCTGGGAAGCCGGGGACCGCAAGGCCGCGCTCGCGGCGATCCCCGACGAGGTCGTCGACGCGCTCGTGGTCCACGGCGAACCCGAGGACTGCCGCGCGCACGTCGCGCGCTACGTCGAGCGCGGGGTCACGCTTCCGGTGCTGATGGTGCTGACGGCGGAGCGCGACCTGCGCGAGGCGGTTCTCGCGCTCGGCGCGTGACCATGGACTTCCGCACCGTCCCGGTCGCCGAGCTCGCCCGCCGCGTCCGCGGCAAGGAGGTCTCAGCCCGCGAGGTCGTGACGGCGTCGCTCGAGCGCATCGACGCGCTCAATCCCGGCATCCTCGCGTTCGTGGCCGTGGACGCGCAGCGAGCGCTCGAACAGGCGGGAGCGGTGGACCAGATCGTCGCGGCCGGCGGGGACCCCGGACCTCTCGCGGGCGTGCCGATCGGGGTGAAGGACAGCGAAGACGCCGCCGGCTACCCCACGACCTTCGGGTCGGAGCTGCTCGCCGACGGGCCGCCGGCTGTCCACGACTCGGTGCTCGTCGCCCGCCTCCGGGCTGCGGGCGCGGTGGTGGTCGGCAAGACCAACCTCCCTGAGTTCGCGTGGAGCGCGCACACCTCGAACTCGCTCTTCGGCACCACGCGCAACCCCTGGGCGCGCGACCACAGCGCGGGAGGCTCCTCGGGGGGATCGGCTGCCGCGGTCGCCACGGGGATGGTCCCGCTCGCCACCGGCAGCGACGGAGGCGGCTCGATCCGGATCCCCTCTGCGTGCTGCGCGTTGTCGGGGTTCAAGCCGTCCCACGACCGGGTCCCCGCGGGGGGACACCGTGCTGCCGGTTGGCTGGGACTCTCGTCCAAAGGGGTGCTCGGCCGGACCGTCGAAGACACGGTCGTCGCCCTGGACGCCGTCGTCGGCCCCGAGCCGACCGACCTGCAGTCCCTTCCCCTCCCCGAGGCCAGCTGGCGCGACGCGATCGTCGAGCCCCGCGTGCCGGTGCGCGTGGCCTGGTCGCCGGCGCTGGGCTACACCGAGGTGGACCGTTCGGTCATGGCGGTGGCCGAGCGGGTGCTCGGCACGCTCGACGCGCTCGGTGCCGACGTGGTGGAGGTGGACGCGGTCTTCGACGATGACCCGCTGGACGACTGGCTCACCATCGTGAGCGCCTGCCTGTTGCGGACACTGGAGCCCTACGAAGCGCGCTGGGCGTCGGTGACACCCGTGCTCGTGTCCATGGCCGAGCGCGCGCGCACGCTTTCGGCCTCGAGGCTCGTGCACGCGCTCGATCGCTGCCACGAGATGAACGTCCGCCTGGTCGAGCACTTCAGGGACGTCCGGCTGCTCGTGACCCCGACGACGGCGGGCGCGCCGCCACCCAACTCGCTCGGTGGGAAGGGCGTCGTGAACGGCATCGTGGACCCGAACTGGGTGCGGCTCACCTACCCGTTCAACATGACGCGCTCCCCCGTCGCCACGGTGTGCGCGGGGTTGACCGATGAGGGCCTCCCGGTCGGCGTGCAGCTGATCGGCCCCCAGCACGCGGACCTCGTGGTGCTGCGGTCCGCCGCGGCGCTCGAGCAGGCGATCGGCTTCCGGGCGACCGCTCCGGTCTAGTTCCCGGGGCACACCGAGAGCGAGCCGCCGTGCCCGAGATGCCGCAGATGCAGGCGTTGGCCGAACGGCTCGGCGCCGCGCTCGGGGGTGCGGTGCTCGAGCGGGCCGACCTTCTCGGGTTCGCGAGCCTGAAGACGGCCGAGCCCGCGCCGGACGTGCTCGTCGGCCGGCGGATCGAGCGGGTGGGCAGGCGCGGAAAGCACGCGCTGTTGTGCTTCGAGGGCGGGTACCGCATCGTGCTGCATCTCTCCCAGGCGGGCCGGGTCGATCTCGAGGCGCCGCCCAGGGCGACGCGCCCGCGCGGGGCGCTCGTACGCCTGACGTTCTCGGATCCCCCGGCCGCGATCCTCGTCCGCGAGCACGGCACGCAGCGCAAGGCAGGATGGTGGGTGCTCGATCCAAGCGACGACGGCCCGCTCGCGACCCTCGGGCCGGAAGCCGGCAGCGAGGAATTCGCCGAGCTGGTCCGCCACGACCAGAGCCCACGCCGGCTGTACAGGTGGCTGCGCGACCAGCAGGTGGTCGCGGGGATCGGGCGGGGGTGCACCGACGACGCGCTCCACCGGGCGCAGCTCTCGCCGTTCGCCGCGGTCGGCTCCCTCGACGCCGATGCCAGGGAGAGGCTGCTCGCCGCGATCAGAGACGTGCTCGCCGAAGGGCTCGAGGTCGAGCGCCAGCGCGAGGGCGGGCTGTCCGAGGGGCGGCTTGGTGCGCACTTCCGCGTCCACGGGCGGGCGGGCAGTCCCTGCCCGCGCTGCGGCGCGACGATCCGCCGCGTCTCGTTCGAGTCCTACGAGGTCGCCTACTGCACGTGCCAGACGGGTGGGACCGTGCTCGCCGACCGGAGGCTCTCGCGCCTGCTGCACTGACGGGCCTGGGGGCGCCGTACGGCCGTCGTGGACCGCTCACGGCTCCCGCACTGGCCCGGACGAGCCGATCGTCACCGTGGCGGGCCGAGCGGCGAGCCGCCCGAGAGACAGCCTCGCCCAGCGCCCCCGGACCGCCCGGAACCTTGCAAACACCACCGAGTACGTCACGGCCGCGATCCCGAGCACCACCATCGCGTCGGTCAGCGCGTGGAAGCGGCCGAGCGCGTGGACGATGCCCAGGACCGAAGACGCCCCCACCAGCGTCTCGGCGATGGTGAGCCACACGAGCGCGCGCCGGAGGGAGCCCGTGGCGACCGGCGCCAGCGCCACGAGCCCCCAGGTGAGGTACCACGCCCACAACACGGGGCCCAAGAGCGCGAGCAGGAGGAGGGTGAGGCCGAGCGCGCGCAGCTCGCCGAGGCGCGGCGACTGCCAGAGCAGCCAGGTCCCGACGACGACCGCGACGACGAGCCCCGTGGCGGAAGTGACCGTCCGCAGCGTGGACAGGTGGACCGGGACGCCGACGAGGTGCAGCATCCCCGCCAGCACGTGCGCGGCAGCGTCCACCGGGGTCACGCCGGTGGAGACCTTGTCCTCCGCCGTGATGGTGAGCACCCATCCCCAGCCGACGCCTGAGACTGCCGAGAGCGCAGCCAGCACGGCGGCGCCGATGGCGCCCGCGCCGAGCGTCCGGACGATCCGCTCGCGGACGCGTGCACGGCTCCCCGCCCAGTTCCACCCGATGAGCACGATGCCCAGCGCCGCAGGCGCCTTGACCCCGGTGGCGAGGGCGCACAGGACGATCCCGGAGACGGGGCCGTAGCGTTTCCACGCCGCCAGACCGGCGACGAGGAGCCCAACCATGAGCCCGTCGTTGTGCGCGCCGCCGATGAGCGTCGAGAGCACGATCGGGCTGCCCGCGCCGAGCACCACGGCTGCGGCAGGGTCGCGGCCCACGCTGCGCGCGAGGGTCGGCAGCCCGGCGGCGATGAGCGCGACGCCGACGACCGAGAGCAGCCGCAGCAAGACGATGTCGGGGAGCACCTGGTGGCCCGAGAGCTGCGTGACGAGCCCGTCGAGCGAGAGGAACGTCGGGCCGTACGGCGAGGGGGTGTGGGCCCACAGGGGGTCGGCGAGGAGGTTGAAGCGGGTCGCGCCGAGCACTGCGGGGCCGTAGAGGTAGGGGTTGATGTGGAACGAGACCATCGCCCCCTGACCGGCGTAGCTGTAGACGTCCCTGCTGAAGAGCGGTGGGGCCAGCGCGAACGGAACGGCCCACATGACGAGCACACGCACGACGGACCGCACCGGGACGCCGGGATTGCGCCAGAGTGCCCGAAGCAGGCGCCACCAGAGCGCGCTCAGCGCCGCCAGTCCCCCGTACACGCCGAGGATGCTCAGCGCGGGAGCCCGCGTCGAGCCCGTCCCGAGGAACCCGAGCGGCCCACCGGGCGTCCCGAAGAACCATGCGCCGGGCAGGTGCGAGACGAAGCTCGAGCCGCCCGCGACCGCACCGGCGACGACGGCCGTGCCCGCGATCGCGCCGGCGACGCCCAAGCGACGCAGGGACGGCATCTCGACGTCTTGACGGCTGAGCTCGGCCGCGACGCGATGCTTCAATGCTGCAAGCATGGCGACCCATTTTTGCCGAATGCAGCGGCTCAGTGCCAGCAGCGACGTCGCCCCGTGCCCGCCCGACGAAGGCTGCGGCCTGGGGCCGGAAGAGCCTTCTCGACACTCGTCGGGCACCGGGACCTGCCGCGGCCGCCGGCTGATCGTGCGGGCTTGGCTGCGCCCGGCGGCGACCGATCTCGGAGGGCTCATCGCTGGTGCGTGCCGGCCCGACGAAGGGACGCCGCCGGCGCGACGGATCGACAGCGCGCCGGCGACCCGCTCGGGCGCGCTCCACGCGAGAATGTCGGCGTGGACAAGATCGGGATCGTGGACACGATGTTCGCCCGCTTCGACATGGGTGCGGAGGCCGTCAGCGAGCTTCGCGAGTGCCCCGGGCACGGCGAGCGTTTCGAGGTCGTGCGCCGGACGGTACCCGGGTTCAAGGACCTCGCGGTCGCGGCGAAGCAGTTGATCGAGATCGAGGGCTGCCGGATCGTGGTGGCCCTCGGGATGCCCGGCAAGGCGCCGATCGACAAGGCGTGCGCCCACGAGGCGTCGACGGGGATCATGCTGGCGCAGCTCATGACGAGCACCCCGATCCTGGAGGTCTTCGTCCACGAGGACGAGGAGGAGGACCCTGCTGACCTCGTCGCGGTGTTCGAGGAACGGTCCCGCAAGCACGCGAGGAATGCCTACTGGATGCTCTACGAGCCCGATCAGCTCGCGCGCCGCGCGGGGCAGGGCGTGCGCCAGGGGTACGCGGACGCCGGGCCCATCGCGAGCCAGGCGTAGAGGGCCGATCCTGCGCGTCGCCGGCCGTCAGAGGTCGACCACGTGGTGCGCGAAGGTCACGACCCACGCCACCGCGACGAGCGCCGCCGGCAGCCACAGGCGATGGCGTGAGCCGACGAGGACGATGGCGGAGAGGAGGTAGACGTCCTCGAAGCCCCGGAATGTGGCATGCCCGTACCACACGCCCCGCGAGAGCGAGACCGCGACGAGCGACGCAAGGACCCACGCCGCCTTCTCCCACGCCGGCACCCTGGAGCGCGGCAGCGACCATGCCGCAAAGAGCGTCACGATCGCGAGCACGAAGAACTCGGCGAGCCACAGGAGCGACGAGGCAGAGGCGATGTGGGTGAGGTAGTGAACGACTGCACCGACCATGTTCACGGCCGGTACGCCGAGGTTGTCCCCCGTGTCGGAGCGCATGGGCAGGGCACCGACCATCGCGAGCGCGGTGACCTGCCACCCGACGAACGCAAGCCCTGGCATCACCCAAGCCAGGTCCTGGCGCCCGGGGCGGCGGACGCGACGGAGGATCTGGACCAGCGCGACCACGCCGACGGCGATGACGACGTCGAGGGTCGTCTCCAGCGTGAGCACCGCGCACGAAAGAACGAGGCCTGCGAGCACCGGGCGCGCCCTGCGGAGCGCGACGAGCCCACCGACCAGGAAGCAGCTTGCGAGCATCTCGGGCAGGTCCCGCCCGATGCTGAAGAGGAAGCCCCAGTACCCCGCGACGAGGAGCCCCCAGGCGGCGTGGCGGCCCGCGTCGTTGGCGATCAGCGCGCCCAGCCAGGCGAGCGCGACGAGCGCGGCGAGGTTGATCGCCACCAAAGCCTCGGGCACCGCCTGGTGCTGTCCCCCCGACGCGAGCCAGGCGAGCGCCGACATGCCGATGCGCTGCAACCGGAACCCCGCGTCGACGGTGATGCCGAAGGCCGTCTTGGCGAGGTCTACGGGATCCAGCGCAAGCCGGTAGTAGAACTGCCCGTCGTAGCCCGAGCCCGGGAATACGTAGAGCCCCTTCGGCGCGCTGGCCGGGTTCACGAAGTCACGCCCTGCCATCACGAACCGGCTGATGTCGCCCTTCGCCGCGACGAGGAGCCGCACGAGGACGAAGAGCGTCCCGCCGACGGCGGCGACGGCGGCGGTCGCGAGAGGCCGGTCGGTCCGGGCCGCCAGACCGCCGTCAGGGCGAACATGGTGGCTCGCGAGCGCGGGGGCCTGTTGGCGGGAGAGCACCACGAGTGCCGTGCAGCCTACCAAGCACGGTGCGACATTCCGGGTGCTTTCCGGCTTCGGCACCGCGGCGCGGCGCGGGGAGGGACATAGGCTCGCTGGAAGATGACGACTCCGAAGGAGACCAGCTGGAACTACGCGGACGTCTGGGAGAAGGTCGCCGACACCCAGCCCGCCGCGCCCGCGTTGGTCCAAGGCGAGCGGCGACTCAGCTGGGAGGAGATGGACCACCGCGCGGACGGCATCGGGAGATGCCTCCTCGACCAGGGGATCGGGCACCAGGAGAAAGTCGCGCTCTACCTGTACAACTGCCCTGAGTACCTGGAAGCCCTCTTCGGCATCGTGAAGGTCGCGGCCGTGCCGGTGAACACGAACTACCGGTACGTGGACGACGAGCTCGTCTACCTCTGGAGCAACGCAGATGCCGTGGCCGTCATCTTTCACGGCACGTTCGCCGGGCGTATCGAGCGCATCCGAGAGCGACTCCCGACCGTGCGCACCTGGCTGTGGGTCGACGACGGCGCCGCTGCATGCCCGTCGTGGGCGAGTCGCTACGAGGACGCGGCCAAGTCGGCTGCGAACAGGGTCCGGGCTCCGTGGGGGCGCAGCGGAGACGACCTCGTCATCCTCTACACCGGCGGCACGACGGGGATGCCCAAGGGCGTCATGTGGCGCCAGGACGACCTGTTCGCGCGCGCCAACGCGTCGGGGTTCCGCCGATACGACGAGGCGAAAGGGCTCTCGGGGATCGTCGCCACACTCGAAACGAACGGTCCTGGCATGTCCGTGCTCCCTGCCTGCCCGCTCATGCACGGCACCGGCGGGTTCATCACGATGGAGTGCCTGAGCGAGGGCGGCAAGGTGGTGCTCTTGGAGGATCGCCACTTGGACCCGGTGGAGCTCTTCGACACGGTGGAGCGGGAGCAGGTCAACGGCATCGTGATCGTCGGGGACCCGTTCGCGCGCCCGCTGCTGGCGGCACTCGACGCGGAGCCGGACCGCTGGGATCTCTCCTCGCTCCTCGGCATCCTGTCGTCGGGCGCGATGTGGAGCGAAGAGGTGAAAGAGGGCCTGCTGCGCCACCGCCCGGAGATGGTGCTCTTCGATTTCCTCTCCTCGACCGAGGCCGTCGGCATCGGCACGTCGCTTTCGTCAGGGTCCTCCGCGTCGAAGACCGCCGACTTCGTGCTCGGGCCCGACGTCAAGGTGCTCGGCCCGGACGGCCGACCCGTCGAGCGCGGCGCTGAGGAAGTGGGCATGCTCGCCCTCGCGGGACGCAACCCGATCGGGTACTACAAGGACGAGGAGAAGACCGCCTCCACCTTCGTCGTGCTGGATGGAGTCCGCTACTCGGTGCCTGGCGACTTCGCGCAGGTGCTCCCGGACGGCTCGGTCCACGTCCTCGGACGGGGCGCGAGCTCCATCAACACGGGAGGCGAGAAGGTGTTCCCCGAAGAGGTGGAGGAGGCGCTGAAGACGCACCCTGCGGTGCGCGATGCGGCCGTCGTGGGAGTGCCCGACGCCCGCTTGGGGGAGATGGTCGTCGCAGCCGTCGAGCCGGAGGGCGAGGCGGTGCCCACCGAGGAGGAGCTGATCGAGCACGTGAAGTCGCGGCTCGCCGGCTTCAAGGCGCCGCGCAGGGTGCGGGTGGTCCGCTCCGTCGGCCGTTCGCCGAGCGGAAAGCTCGACTACCGGCGCCACCGCGAAGAGGCGGCGCTGTGGCTGTCGGGCTCGGCACCTCCCGACGGTCCCTGACCTCGGCGCGTCTCGGGCGCGGCCGGCGCGCGCCGAGCCGCAAGGCGGTAGACCGGAGGTGTGACCACTGCATCCGGGGATCCCGGCTCCGAGTCCTCCGCCACCGAGTGGGTCCGCCGCTTCGCCGAGGCGCTCGGCGTGACGCCTCCGACCGACGACGAGGTAGCAGACCTTCTGGCCATCGCCGGCGTGGCCGCGCACGCGTCGGAACGCACCGCGGCTCCGCTGTCCGCCTGGCTCGCAGGACGGGCAGGGGCGGCGCCGAGCGCGGCGAGAGCCGCGGCCGAGCGGCT
>JAKATJ010000016.1:21188-26385 GCA_021828005.1 Actinomycetes bacterium
CGATCAGGCCGCTGGTACGGTCAGCGATCAGGCCGCTGGTACGGTCAGCGACGTGAGGCTCCGTCTCCCGTGACGGGTGCGCCGGACACGACCCGCCGGGCCGCGCCGGTCGAGCAGGTCATGGTGACCGCGCTGTCCGCGGGCGGCCGTGTCGAGCGACCCGACTTCGTCGTCGGTGAAGAGCCGCTCGAGATCCGGATCGGCGGGCCTGTCGGGCCAGGAGAGCCGGTCGCCGTGACCATGCGCACGCCGGGTCAGGACTTCGAGCTCGCAGTCGGATTCCTCCTCTGCGAAGGCTTGCTCGCGGCCGCGTCGGACCTCCGCGCCGTCCGGTATTGCGGCCTGCCGGAGGGCGACCCTCAAGCGTTCAACGTCGTGACCGTGACGTCCTCGCAACCCGTCGAGGTGGGCAGCAGGCGGCGGCAGGTGGTTGTGAACGCCAGCTGCGGGGTGTGCGGCACCGAGACGCTCGACCAGCTGAAGGACCGCTGCCCTCCTGTGCCTGCGGGAGAGAAGCTCGCGGTGGACGTGCTCACCTCGCTGCCGGGACGCCTTCAAGAGAGGCAGCGGGTCTTCGGCCAGACGGGAGGGCTCCATGCCGCCGGCCTCTTCGACACGGCCGGGTCCGCCCTGGCGATCCGTGAGGACGTGGGGCGGCACAACGCCGTCGACAAGCTCGTCGGCTGGGCGGCGATGCAGCAGCGCTTGCCCCTCGCCAGCTCGGTGCTGGTCGTCTCGGGCCGGGTCAGCTACGAGATCGTCCAGAAGGCGGCCGTGGCGGGCATCCCCGTGCTCGCCGCCGTGTCGGCGCCTTCGAGCCTCGCGGTCGCCACGGCCCATGCGCTCGACATGACGCTCGCAGCCTTCGTCCGCGACGGGCGCGCGAACGTCTATGCGGGAGCGTGGCGCATCGAGGGGTGGGCGGCGTGAGGGAGGGCGACGTGACGGACGGCCGCGAGCCTCGTCCGGCGGCTCAGGGTGCCTTCACGCACGTGGACGAGACCGGACGGGCCCGCATGGTGGACGTCACGGGCAAGCCCGTCACCGAGCGGCACGCGACCGCGCGCTGCGTCCTTCGTGCGAGCCCCCATGCGCTCGAGTCCGCGGCCAAAGACGAAGACTTCGTGCCCTTCGCCAAGGCGACCGGCATCCTGGGCGCCAAACGGACGCCCTCTCTCGTCCCGTTGTGCCATCCGCTCCCCCTCGACGACGTCGACATCCGCGTCGATCTCGACACCGCCTCCGGCACCGCCTGCGTGCAGGTGTCGACCTCGGTCGTGGCGAGAACCGGCATCGAGGTAGAGGCGCTGACCGCCTGCGCCTTCGCCGGCCTCACCCTCCTCATGGCTCTGCGTCACCACGACCCGGACGCGGTGCTCACGACACTCGCCCTGTGGCACAAGTCCGGTGGTCGCTCGGGGACGTGGGAGAGAGCGTCGGGCCAGCGGACCACGACGAGCCGGCCGGCGCTGCCACCGCTCCCGGCGGGGAACCCAGACCTCTGGGCTCGCGACGGTGGGTCCTAGTCGGTCTTGCCGAAGGTGTAAACGGCGATCCCCAGGAGCACCGCACCGAGGGCCGCGGTGATCCCCAGCTCGAGGCCGATGGGCACCGTCCAGCCGTTCCAGGTGACGCCCCCTGCGAAAAGGGTCCGCAGGACAGGAGTCGTCCGGACATGGCCGAACACCGCCCTGCGCATCGCGTCGACCACGTAGGCGAGAGGGTCGAACTTCGTGAGCACCGCGAGCCAGCTCGGCAGGTCGCGCAACGGGAACAGCGCACCGGACAGGAAGAACAGGGGCAGCACGACGAACTGCATGACGACCTGGAACGATTCGACCTGCGCCATGCGTGACGCGAGCGCGGTGCCGAGCGCGGTGATCATGACCGCTGCGAGGACCATCTCGCCGAGCAGCGTGAATATCAGCGACGGCGCGTAGGGCACATGGACGAACCCCGCCAGTGCCAGCATGATGAAAGCCTGGAACGTCGCCACGGTGGCGCCCCCGGCGCATTTGCCGATCACGAGGGCCCCCCTGCGGACCGGTGCCACGAGCATCTCCCGGAGAAAGCCGAACTCGCGGTCCCAGACGATCGAGACCGACGAGAAGATCGCGGTGAACAAGACGGTCATCGCGACGACTCCCGGGAACATGAAGGTCCGAAAGTCGACGCCTGCGCCGAGACCCCGCCCCATGAGGGACGACAGCCCCGTCCCCAGGACGAAGAGGAACAGGACCGGCTGCACGAGGGACGTGATGATGCGGAGCCGGTTCCGACCGAAGCGGATCAGCTCCCGGCGCCAGACCATTGCCACCGCGCGAAGGTCGTCTTGCAACCGCCCGCCGGTGACGCGCACCGTCGCCGGCGCCGCGCGGTGTCGCCCGGGTCCTCCGGGCCCCTGCGCGACCTCACGGCCGAAGGGCTGGTCCGTGGGCTCGGGCGATCGCAGGCCTCGCGAGAGGAGCGCCGGCGGGCCGTCCGTGTCCGGCGCCTTCGCGTCTCGGATCGGGGGCTGGCTCATCTCCTCCTCGCCCGCATCCACGCGCTGGCTGCCATGCGTTCGCTGCTGGAAGCCTCCGCGTCGCGGATCGTCCGGCCGGTGTAGCTCATGAACACGTCGTCGAGCGTCGGCCGGGCGACGCTGACCGACTTGATCGGCACACCGAGCTCGGCGAACAGCCTGGGCACGAACACCTCTCCCTGGGCGACGTAGAAGGCGACGACCCCCTCGCTCATCGCGGCGTCGAGCGAGAAGTGCTCCCGCAGCGCGGCGATGGCCGCCGGGTCGTCTGCCGTCGAGATCTCCACGCGGTCCTGACCGACGCTTGCCTTGAGCCGTGCAGGGGAGTCCTCGACCACGATACGTCCCTCGTCGATGATCGCGATCCGGTCGCAGTGCTCCGCTTCGTCCATGTAGTGCGTCGTGAGGAAGATGGTGATCGCCTCGCGCGTGCGCAACTCGTCGATGTAGCCCCAGATGTGGGCTCTGGTCTGTGGGTCGAGACCGACGGTCGGCTCGTCCAGGAAGAGGACACGGGGCGAGTGGAGAAGCCCGCGCGCGATCTCGAGCCGACGTTTCATGCCGCCCGAGAAGGTGCGCACGACGCTGTCCCGTCGGTCCATGAGTCCCACCATCTGGAGGACGTCCTCGATCCTGGGACCGATCTGGCTCCGCGCAACGCCATAGAGCTCCGCGTGGAATCGGAGGTTCTCCTGCGCGGTGAGGTAATCGTCCAGGGTCGTGTCCTGGAAGACGAGTCCGATGCGCTTTCGCACCTCCGCCCGCTGGGCGACCACGTCGTAGCCCGCGACCTTCGCGACACCGGACGTCGGGTTGAGGAGCGTGCACAGCATCGAGATCGTCGTGGACTTGCCGGCGCCGTTCGGGCCGAGGAAGCCGAAGGTCTCACCCTGCGCCACCTCGAAGCTGACGCCCCGCACGGCGTCGATCGTGCCGAACCGGCGCACGAGGTCTCGGGCCTCGATCGCCTGCCCCTCTCCGCTCTCGCTTGCCGCTGCGCTGCCGTTCGGCACGGTGCCTGCAACGGCGGATGCGGGTCCGGCGGTCGCGGCCGCGGCGCCGGAGCGGCGGGTGAGCGGGGTCACGAGCCGAGCGTACCGGGGCGTCGTCGCGCGACGGCACCCGCTACGGTCTGCTCGGAAAATCGCGCCGTTCGAATTACCGGCTGGTAACTCGAGGGCTCCGGAAGGGATGCACGGCCGGGGTGGATCCTCGACCGGAAGGGATGCACGGCCGGGGTGGATCGTGTCTCCGAGCCCCCGTTGCGGCGCCTGAGAGCGAGGAGAGGTGTCGAATGCCTGAAGCCGTCATCGTCGCTACCGGCCGGACGCCCATCGGGAGGGCCAACAAGGGCTCGCTCGTCGACTGCAGGCCAGACGACCTCGCCGCGCACGTCGTGAAGGCCGTTCTCGACAAGGTGCCGCAGATCGACCCGCATCTGATCGAGGACCTGATCGTCGGCTGCGCGCAGCCGGCTGGGGAGTCGGGCTACAACATCGCCCGCGTCGTCGCGGTCATGGCAGGGCTGGACGACGTGCCCGGCGTCACGGTCAACCGGTACTGCTCGTCGTCGCTGCAGACCATCCGCATGGCCGCTCACGCCATCAAGGCGGGGGAGGGCGACATCTTCGTGGCGGCGGGAGTCGAGACCGTGAGCCGCTACCTGAACGGCTTCGCCGACTCGGGCCCCCACAACGGGGCGTTCGAGGAGGCCGAGGCGCGCACGGCCGCGCGCGCAACGAAGGTGACCGACCCCTGGGAGCCGCACGGCGGGCTGGACGACGTCTACATCGCGATGGGCCAGACCGCCGAGAACGTCGCCGAGTACAAGAAGGTCAGCCGAGCGGCGCAGGACGAGTACGCGCTCATGTCGCAGACGCGTGCGGTCGCGTCGGCCGAGAACGGGTTCTTCGAGCGCGAGATCATCCCGGTCACGACCCCCAACGGCACCGAGGTGCGGAAGGACGACGGTCCGCGACCCAACACCACCCTCGAAGGGCTGGCGCAGCTGCAGCCCGTTTTCCGTGAGGGCGGGACCGTGACCGCCGGCAACGCCTGCCCCTTGAACGACGGCGCGGCGGCAGTCGTCGTGATGAGCGACACCCGAGCGCGCGAGCTCGGGATCACGCCGCTTGCGCGCGTCGTTGCGAGCGCCGTCTCCGCGCTGAACCCCGAGATCATGGGGCTCGGGCCGGTTGACGCCGTACGAAGGGTGCTCGAGCGCGCTCGGATGACCATCGACGACGTCGATCTGGTGGAGATCAACGAGGCCTTCGCCGCGCAGGTGATCCCGAGCGCCGCCGAGCTCGGGATCGAGTGGGACAAGCTGAACGTCCATGGAGGGGCGATCGCCCTCGGGCACCCGTTCGGGCAGACGGGCGCGCGCATCATGACGACGCTCTTGAACGGCCTCGAGGACGCGGACAAGTTGGTCGGCCTCGAGACGATGTGCGTCGGCGGCGGCCAGGGGATGGCGATGGTCGTCGAACGTCTCAGCTGAGCTCAGCCCGGTCTTGCGGGGCGGCTCCCCGGGCCCCGCTCAGCCGCCGAGGCTCGTCCGGAGGTCCTCGAACCCCGAGCGCAGCGTCTCGAGCGCGCCGCGCAGCGCCTCGAGCTCCGCCCGCACGGCGGCCACGTCCCGACGCACCTCTGCGACGTCGGCGCCGAGGGAGC
>JAKATJ010000132.1 GCA_021828005.1 Actinomycetes bacterium
TCCTCGAGGACCTGCAAAAGCACGTTGAAGACGTCGGGGTGCGCCTTCTCGATCTCGTCGAGCAGCACCACCGCATAGGGCCGACGGCGTACTGCCTCGGTGAGCTGGCCCCCCTCTTCGTACCCGACGTAACCGGGGGGCGCGCCGACGAGACGGGAGACGGTGTGCTTCTCCATGTACTCGCTCATGTCGAGGCGCACCATCGACCGCTCGTCGTCGAACAGGAACTCTGCGAGCGCCCGGGCGAGCTCGGTCTTCCCGACGCCCGTCGGTCCCAGGAAGAGGAACGACCCGATCGGCCGGTTCGGGTCGGAGAGCCCGGCTCGGCTCCGGCGAATGGCGTTCGCGACCGCGGTGACGGCCTCGTCCTGGCCGACGACCCGCGCATGCAGTGCGTCCTCCATCCGGACGAGCTTCTCCACCTCCCCTTGGAGCAGGCGCGTGACGGGCACGCCGGTCCAGCGGCTCACGACCTCGGCCACGTCCTCGGCGTCGACCTCCTCCTTCAAGAAGCGCTGGTGCTCCTGGAGCTTCGCGAGCTCCGACGTCGCCTCGTCGATCCGCCTCTCGAGGCTGGGGAGCTCGCCGTAGCGAACCGCCGACGCGCCCGCGAGGTCGCCGTCACGCTCCATCCGCTCCGCACCGGCGCGGCGCTCCTCCAGCTCTCCCTTCAGCGTCCTGATGGCGTCGATCGCCTGCTTCTCCGCCTGCCAGTGCGCGGTCATCGCGTCCGCCTGCTCTTGTAGCTCCGCGAGCTCCTGGTCGAGGCGCGTGAGACGCTCGGCCGACACCTCGTCGGTCTCCTTCTCCAATGCGACCTTCTCGATCTCGAGCTGCCGGATGCGCCGGGTGACCACATCGAGCTCGGTGGGCATCGAGTCGATCTCGATGCGGAGGCGGCTCGCCGCTTCGTCGACGAGATCGATCGCCTTGTCGGGCAGGAACCGCCCGCTGATGTAGCGGTCCGAGAGAACGGCGGCGGCGACCAGCGCCGCGTCCTGGATGCGCACACCGTGGTGGACCTCGTAGCGCTCCTTCAGTCCGCGTAGGATCGCGACGGTGTCGGCCACCGACGGCTGGTCGACGAAGACCTGCTGGAACCGTCGCTCGAGCGCGGCGTCCTTTTCGACGTACTTGCGGTACTCGTCGAGGGTCGTCGCCCCGATGAGCCGGAGCTCGCCCCGCGCGAGAAGCGGCTTGATCATGTTGCCGGCGTCCATGGCGCCTTCTGCGGCGCCGGCGCCCACGATCGTGTGGAGCTCGTCGACGAAGGTGACCACCTCACCTTCGGAATCGGTGATCTCCTTCAGCACCGCTTTCAACCGCTCCTCGAACTCTCCCCGGTACTTCGCGCCCGCGACCATGGAGCCGAGATCGAGCGCGATGACGCGTTTGTTCTTCAGTCCTTCGGGGACGTCCCCCGCGGTGATCCGGTTGGCAAGTCCCTCGACGATCGCGGTCTTGCCCACTCCGGGCTCTCCGATCAGCACCGGGTTGTTCGTCGTCCGGCGCGACAAGACCTGGATCACGCGGCGGATCTCCTCGTCACGGCCGATGACCGGGTCGAGCTTGCCCTGGCGCGACAGCTCGGTCAGATCCCTTCCGTAGCGCTCGAGCGCCTGGAACGTCTCCTCGGGAGTCGGCGACGTCACCCTGTGACTGCCCCGAATCTCGCGCAATGCGGTGAGGAGCTGGTCACGCGTCACCCCGAGCACGTCAGCCCACGCGAGGAGCAGGTGCTCGACCGAGACGTAGTCGTCCCCCATGTCGCGACGGACGTCGTCTGCCTGCTCGAGACCGTCCCGCGTCGCCCGCGCCATGGACGGCTCTGAGCCACCCACCGCTCGCGGCAGCCTGGCGAGCCGCTCGCCGAGGTCCCCCGCCACGACGCGGGGATCGACGCCCAGCCGGGTGAGGATCGGGCGGCCGATGCTCTCGGGGTCCGCGAGCACCGCGGTGAGCACGTGCTCGGGGGTCACCTCTGGGTGATGGGCCGCTGCAGCCTGCTGCGTGGCGGAATTGAAGGCTTCGCGCGTCTTCACGGTCCAGCGTTCCGGGTCGATCGGCATCACCGCCACCTCCTCGAGGGGATGTACGGGACCGGTGAGGGGTCGAAGGGGACGAGGTCGCGGCGGTAGTGCCGGTGGACCCGCTCGATCGCCTCGAGCGCGTCCGCCCTCGCCTTGTCCAGCTCGGCTCGCAAGCGGTCCAGCTCGGTCTCCAGCTCGAGTACGCGTCGCACTCCCTCGAGGTTCAGCCCCGCGGAGGTCAGGTCCTGGATCCGGCGTAGCCGCGCGAGGTCGCGCTCGGAGAACCGCCGCGAACCGCCGCTGGTGCGCGAGGGGTCGAGAAGCCCTTTGCGCTCGTAAACGCGCAGCGTCTGCGGGTGCACCCCCGAGAGCTCGGCCGCGACAGAGATCACGTACACCGGCGTCGCTGTCGGGCGTCCCACCCCCGACGCCCCCGAGCCGCCGGCGGGACCGCCACCGCCGGCGGGACCGCCACCGCCGGCCGCACTCGAGCCTCCGACCGGACCGGCTCCTCCATTTCCTCCGAACCTCGGCATCGTCACGCCTCCACCTGCTCACGGGGTCCGGGCTCGAGCGTCGCCGCCAGCCGCTCGAGCGCCGCGCGCTGCTCGTCGGTCAGCGACTTGGGCACGACGACCTCCACCCGCACGAGAAGGTCCCCGGCCTTCGCCGCGTTCTTCCCGCTGCCCGCCGACACGCCGCGCCCTTTCACTCTGAGGTGCGTCCCGGGCGCGGTCCCGGCCGGTACGCGCACCGTGACCGGACCGTCGAGGGTCGGCACGGTGACGGTCGTGCCAAGGGCGGCCTCAGGGAACGTGACGGGAACCGAGACCGTCAGGTTCCGTCCGCGACGGCCGAACCGGGGATCGGTGCCCACGCTGACCACGACGTAGAGATCGCCGGCCGGCGCGGTCCCCTGCCCCGGCGCTCCGCGCCCTTTCACGCGAATCCGCTGGCCGTTCTCGACGCCTGCCGGCACCCGCACCTTCACGACCCGGTTGCGGCGTTCGGTTCCGGTGCCGTGACACGTGGGGCACGGAACGTCCACCACGGTGCCCCGGCCGTTGCAGACCGGGCAGATGGTGCTGAGCGAGAAGAGGCCCTGGTTGTCGTCGAGCGTCCCCTTTCCGTTGCAGCGCGGGCAGGTGTGCGTCGACGTCCCCGGCGCGGCGCCCGAGCCGTTGCAGGTGTGGCACCGCACGTCCTCGGGGACGAAGACCTGCGCCGTCGCGCCGTGGACCGCGTCCGCAAAAGAAAGGTGCAGCTCGGTCTCGACGTCGGCACCGCGTTGCGCCCCACGGGCCCGCCGTTTCGGCGACCGCCCGCCGAAGATCCCTCCGAAGATGCTGCTGAGATCGCCGAGGTCCTCGACCTTGAAGGTGGTGCCGCCCGGCGATCCGAACCCGCCGCCGAACCCTCCTGCCATGGGCCCGAGCCGGCGTACCTCGTCGTACTCCTTGCGCCGCGCCGCATCGCCGAGCACGTCGTACGCGGCGCTGATCTCCTTGAAGCGCTCCTCGCTCCCCGGGTTGGCATCCGGGTGGTACTGCTTGGCGAGCTTCCGGTAGGCGCGCGTGATCTCCTTGTCGGTGGCAGTCGACGAGACGCCGAGCACCTGGTAGTAGTCCTTCTCGAACCACTCACGCTGTGCGGCCACAGCTCAGCCCCGTACACGGACCATCGCTGGACGCAACACCTGCCCGCGCCACCGGTAGCCCGCCCGCAATACCCCGTCCACCGAGACCGTGTGCAGGGAGGGCCCGCCCGCCGTCTCGTCGCTTTCGCCGCGGACCCGGCCTTCTGTCTGCGCCTCGGACGCACCAGGACGTTCGTCGTCCGGGTCGGCGTGCGCGACCGCGTCGTGCACGGTCGGATCGAACGGCACGCCCACCCCGTCGACTCGCTCGAGGCCCTCCCGGACCAGGACATCGAGCAACTGGCTTCGCGCTTGCGCGATCGCACGAGCTTCTTCCGACACGGCTCCGCCCTCGCCGTGTCCGTCCCCGTCACGGGGACCCAGGTGGGCCCAGGCGAGGTCCAGGTTGTCGATCACCGGCAGCAGCTTGGCGACGAGGTTCGCCTCGGCGCGTGCCGACTGCTCCTCTTGGAGGCGGGTGACGCGCTTGCGGTAGTTGTCGAAATCGGCCTTGAGCCGCTGGAGGGATTCGAGGTACTCGTCGCGCTGCGCGCTGATCCCGGCGACGTCGGGCAGGGGACCGCCATCGCATCCAGCGTCGCCCGAAGCGCCCGCACCACCCGACGCGTCGTCCGCGGCGCCCGCACCACCGGACGCGTCGTCCGCGGCGCCCTCGCCCGCTCTGCCTTCTGCGGCAGCGAACCGGGGGGCGCCGACGACTGTCACCGGGCCGGCGTCGGGCTCTTCGGGAGCGCTTTCGGCCTCAGCGGCCCACCGCGCCGCAACCTGATCTGGTCGGCTGCTCATTGCTCGTCGACGATCTCGGCGTCGACGACCTCGCCCTCCGCAGGCTCGTCTGCCGACCCGGCCCCATCGAACGATCCGCCGCCGCCCGACCCGGTCCCGCCCGACCCGGTCCCGCCCGACGCG
The DNA here is from genome assembly GCA_021828005.1 of Actinomycetes bacterium. GTDB lineage: Bacteria > Actinomycetota > Acidimicrobiia > Acidimicrobiales > RAAP-2 > JAJYVT01. The sequence goes on from JAKATJ010000132.1 coordinate 4,597, forward strand.
GACGACGCGGAGGACGCGGCCTGCGTCGCCTGCTCGTAGAGCCGCTGGGAAAAGCTCTGGCTCGCGGTCATCAGGCGCTCGGTCGCGCTCTTGATGGCCTCGACGTCGGTCCCCGAGAGCGCACCCTTCACGCCTTGCAGCGCACTGGACACGTCCTCTTTCTCCGAGCCCTGGAGCTTCTCCCCTTGCTCACGGAGGAGCTTCTCGGTCTGGTACACGAGGGTGTCCGCGGTGTTGCGCACCTCTGCCTCCTCGCGGCGGCGGCGGTCGTCCTCGGCGTGGGCCTCCGCGTCCCGCACCATCCTCTCGATGTCCTCCTTGGCGAGGGCGGACTGCCCGGTGATCGTCATCGACTGCTGCTTCCCGGTCGCACGGTCCTGCGCCGACACGTGGACGATCCCGTTCGCGTCGATGTCGAAGGTGACCTCGATC
>JAKATJ010000017.1:0-2766 GCA_021828005.1 Actinomycetes bacterium
ACGTCGACGTCGGGACGCGGGTCGCCTTCGAGGTCGTGCCCGGTCACCTCGGCCGGATGGAGGCGGTCCAGGTCACGAAGCTCGACGGGCGCTCGCCCGACGCTCAGCTCGCGTGACGTCGGGCTAGTCGGCCGCGGCGATCTGGACGTAGGCGAGCCGCATCTGGGCCAGCGCATCGCGCAACGCAGGGTACGCCTCACCGAGCCGCTCACCGAGCCCGTCGACCAGGTAGCCGAGCGCGTCGATGGCCAGGCGCGCGTGCTCGAGGTGCGGCGGAGAGCTCGAGAGGTAGACGGCAGCGAGCTCGAACAGGCCGTAGCAGTGGTTGGCGACGACCACCGCTGCGGGCGCGTCGGCGAGCTGCTCGCGCAGGGCGGCGATGTCGCCGCTCCCGTCGTCCCCCTCTCGCCGGGTGCTTCCGGATTCCCCCGCGCCAGGGCTGGGGCCCGCCGTCGGGGCCTCCCCGGACCGGTCGTCACCCACCCGATGCTCACCCGAAGGGGTCCACAGGCTCATGCTGGTAGCCTATGTAGCCGAGGAAGCGGGGCCCGCTCGACGAGGGGTCTCCACCCGGCCACGCACAGTGCGCCGGGTCGACGTGGCATTGCCCGGTCGGGCATGGCTCCGCTTGCCAGATCGTGGTCGCGGAAGGACCGCCGGCCCGAAATAGGAAGGACGATGCCGCATAGTCACTGCCACTGCACCTGAGCACCGGATCAACGACCGCATCCGGGCACGCGAGGTCCGCCTCGTCGCCCCGGACGGCCAGCAGCTCGGGATCAAGCTGCTGCCCGAGGCGCTGAGCATCGCCAGAGGGCTCGACATGGACCTCGTCGAGGTGGCCCCGATGGCCAACCCGCCGGTCTGTCGGATCATGGACTACGGAAAGTTCAAGTTCGACGAGGCGCAACGGGCCAAGGAGAGCCGGCGCAAGACCGTCCACGTCGGATTGAAGGAGATGAAGTACCGGCCCAAGATCGGGCCCGGCGACTTCGAGACGAAGACCCGGCAGGTGGCGAGGTTCCTCGAGGACGGCCACAAGGTCAAGATCACGATCATGTTCCGAGGGCGTGAGGTCTTCCACCCCGAGCTCGGGAAGCGGATCCTGGACAGGATCGCCGAGCAGACGGACGGCACCGCCAAGATCGAGGCGGAGCCCCGGCTCGACGGCCGGAACATGGTGATGGTGCTGGCGCCGGACAAGCGCGCCAAGCAGTCGGCGGCGGCGCGGCAGAAGAACCAGGACCAGGACGCAGAGGGGTAGGAGCGCATCGATGCCGAAGATGAAGACGGACAGGGGGGCCGCCAAGCGCGTGAAGGTCACGGGCACCGGCCGCCTGCGCCGCCGCCAGCAGAACAGGTCTCACCTGCTGGAGAAGAAGAGCAGCGTCCGCACGCGCCGGCTGGCTCGCGAGACGGACTTCGCGAGCGGCGACGAGCGGCGCGTGAAGCGCATGCTCGGCATCTGAGAGGAGAGCAGCGATGGCACGAGTCAAGCGCGCCGTCCACGGCCGCAAGCACCACCGCGCGGTGCTCGAGCAGGCGAGGGGCTACTACGGCAACAAGAGCCGCACCTACCGTGCCGCCAACGAGCAGCTGATGCACTCCCTGCAGTACGCGTACCGCGACCGCCGGGCCCGGAAGGGCGACTTCCGAAAGTTGTGGATCCAGCGCATCAACGCGGGGGCCCGGCTTCACGGGATGAGCTACAGCAAGTTCATCGCCGGCCTCCACCTGGCCGGGGTGGACGTGGACCGCAAGGTGCTCGCCGACCTGGCGGTGACCGACGACGGCGCCTTCTCCGAGCTCGTCGCGATCGCGGGCGCGGCGCTGCAGGCGCCCTGAGCCTCGGCCTCGCGTACTCGCACCAGCGGGTACGCCGCATCCGCCGCCTGCTCGACCGTCGTGCCGCTCGGCGGGCGGAGCGTGCGTTCGTCGCGGAAGGGATCGAGGTCGTCCGCACCGGCATCCTTGCCGGCGCGGTGCCCGAGTCGCTCTACGTGGCGGCCGGGGCGTCCGGGGCGGCCGGGGCGGCGACGGTTGCCGGGGGCGCGACGGTTGCCGACGTGAAGGGCGGTGCCTCCTCAGCGGGTGTTGCCGAGGTGGTGAGGCTCGCGCTGGCCGCAGGCGCGCGCGTCCACGAGCTCGCGCCGGGAGTGATCGAGCGGGTCGCCTCCACCGCGACGCCCCAGCCGGTGCTCGCGGTGTTCCCCGCGCTCGACGTGCCCGACGTGCCCGCGGAGGCCAAGCTCGTCGTGGTGCTGGCCGACGTCCGGGACCCTGGCAACGCCGGCACCGTGCTGCGGACCGCGGACGCTGCGGGAGTGGGCGCGGTCGTGGTGTGCGCCGGCGCGGTGGATCCCTACAACCCCAAGACCGTCCGCGCGTCGGCGGGGTCGCTCTTCCACGTGCCGGTCGTCCTCGGCGAGGATACGGCCACGGTGCTCCGCCGCCTGGGTCTCGCCGGTTACCGGCGACTCGGCACGGCGGCGCGCGGGGGCGAAGACTACGCGGCGGTCGACTGGACCGTCCGCACGGCGATCGTGCTCGGCAACGAGGCCTGGGGACTGCCCGACGGGCTCGAGCTCGACGGCTCCGTCGGGATCCCGATGGCCGGGCGCGCGGAGTCGCTCAACGTCGGGATGGCGTGCGCGGTGCTCTGCTTCGAAGCCCTCCGTCAGCACCGATCTACGATGCCCCGATGACCCGAACCCCGAGCGGTCGGAGCGGCCCGGACGGGCTGAGCGGTCGGAGCGGCCCGGACGG
>JAKATJ010000017.1:2866-25887 GCA_021828005.1 Actinomycetes bacterium
GGGATGGCGTGCGCGGTGCTCTGCTTCGAAGCCCTCCGTCAGCACCGATCTACGATGCCCCGATGACCCGAACCCCGAGCGGTCGGAGCGGCCCGGACGGGCTGAGCGGTCGGAGCGGCCCGGACGGCCCGGGAGAGGAGGTGGGCCGCCTCGAGCGCGACGCTGCGGACGCGCTGGCCGCTGCCGCGTCGAGCGCCGAGCTGGCGGAGGTCGAGACGGCCGCTCTCGGGAAGCGGAGCGCGCTGGCGGCGGCGCACCGGCACCTCGCGGCGCTCGACCCCGATGCACGGCGAGCGGCCGGCAAGGCCCTCCACGACGCGCGGACGCGCCTCGAGGCGCTGGCCGCGGCGCGGGCGGAGGAGCTCGTTGCCGCCGAGCGTGCCCTGATGCTCGGGCGCGACCGGCTCGACCTGACCGAGGTGACCGCGGACGAGATCCGCTCCGCCATGACCCGGGGGCGCCTGCACCTCGTGACCCAGACCCGGCGCGAGCTCGAGGACGTGTTCGTCGCCATGGGCTTCACGGTCGCGGAGGGTCCCGAGGCGGAGACCGACTGGTACAACTTCGAAGCGCTGAACATCCCGCCCGCGCACCCGGCGCGCAGCATGTGGGACACCTTCTACCTCGAGCTCGGTCAGCCCGAGACCGTCGTGCTGCGGACGCACACCTCCCCGGTGCAGATCCACCTCATGGAGGACGGGCCGCCGCCCGTTCACGCGGTGATCCCGGGTCGCTGCTACCGCCGGGAGACCGCGGACGCGCGGCACCTGCCGGTCTTCCACCAGTTGGAGGGGCTCGTGGTCGACCGGGGCATCACCTTCGGTGACCTCGCCGGGACCATCGAGACGTTCACGACGGCGTACTTCGGCCCCGACATCCACTCGCGGCTCCGGCCCGGCTACTTCCCGTTCACCGAGCCCTCCGCGGAGGTGGAGGTCACGTGCACGATCTGCCGTGGTGCCGGCTGCCGGACGTGCTCGTCGACGGGTTGGGTCGAGCTCGCCGGCTGCGGCATGGTGGACCCGGCCGTCTTCGAGGCCGTGGGCATCGACCCGGAGGAGTGGTCCGGGTTCGCCTTCGGATTCGGCATCGACCGGTGCGCGCAGATGCGTCACGTCATCGCGGACATGCGCGTCCTCACCGAGAACGACGTCCGGTTCCTGAGGCTGTTCTGAGGTCTTGAGAGCGTGACGCAGGTGACCGCACGAGGGGTGACCCGGCCATGAAGGCCCCGCTCAGCTGGCTGCGCGACTTCGCGCCGTTCGACACGTCCGATCCGGCCGCGCTCGCATCGAGCCTCGACGACCTCGGCCTCGTCGTCGAGGGGATGGAGCACGTCGGCGAGGGCCTCGGCGACGTCGTGGTGGCGCTGGTCGAGGGCGTGGACGCCATCGCCGGCGCAGACCGCATCCGGCTGGTGACGGTGGACGCCGGCTCGGGCCCGCTCGAGGTGGTCTGCGGGGCGTGGAACTTCGCGCCGGGCGACCTGGTCCCCCTCGCCCCGGTCGGCGCGGTCCTCCCGGGCGACTTCCGGATCGAGCGCCGCAAGATGAAGGGCGCGACGTCGAACGGGATGCTCTGCTCCGCCCGCGAGCTCCGCCTGTCCGACGACCACGAGGGCATCCTCGTGCTGAACGACGTCGAGGGCGCACGCGCGGGCGTCCCGCTCACCGAGGCGCTCGGCGTCGAACCGGACGTCGTCTTCGACATCACGGTCGAGGGCAACCGCCCGGACGCGTGGTCGATCGCCGGCATCGCCCGTGACCTCGCCGGCAGGCTCCGGCTGCCGTTCACGCCGCCGGACCCCGCGCCAGCGCCGGACCTCGGGACGCCGGTGGCTGCGCTCGCCTCGCTCGAGGTCGCGGACCTCGACCTGTGCCCGCGCATGGTCGTCGCCGTCCTCGACCGGGTGCGCGTCGGCCCGTCGCCGCGCTGGCTCGCACGACGTCTGCTGCTCGCGGGCATGCGCCCGATCAACGACGTGGTCGACGCGTCCAACTACGTGATGCTCGAGCTGGGGCAGCCGACGCACCCCTACGACCTCGACCGCCTGGCGGGTGCGGGGCTGGTCGTCCGGCGGGCGCGGCCGGGCGAGAAGCTCGTCACGCTGGACGGCGTCGAGCGCACCCTCGGGACGCCTGGCCGCGGGCTCGGCGACACGGGCGAGGACTGCCTCATCTGTGACGCCGAGGGCACCGCCGTGGGGATCGGAGGAATCATGGGCGGCGAATCGAGCGAGATCTCCGACACGACCACGCGGGTGCTGCTCGAGGCGGCCTACTTCTCGCCGATGGCGATCGCCCGGACCTCCAAGCGGCTCGGGCTGCGAACCGAGGCGTCCGCGCGCTTCGAGCGGGGGTGCGATCCGTGGGGGATCGACCGCGCCGTGGACCGCTTCTGCGAGCTGGTCGGAGCACCGACGGCCACCGGCAAGCTGGACGTGCGCGGCCACGTGCCCGTGCCGGAGCGGATCGTGGTGACGTCCCGGCGCGTGCGCGCGGTCCTCGGCGTCGACATCGACGCCGAAGAGGTGGCGGCGCTGATCGAGCCGCTCGGCTTCGGCGCCGAGCCGAGAGACGACGGGCTCCTCGTCACCGTCCCGACCAACCGCCCTGACGTCCGCCCGGCGCCGCACGGTGTCGACGACGTCATCGAGGAGATCGCCCGGACCTACGGCTACTCGAAGATCCCGCGTCACCGGCCGTCGTGGCCGGAGCCGGGCGGGCTCACGCGCTACCAGCGCGAGCGACGCCTGGTCGGCGACGCGTTGTGCGGCGTGGGCGCGCTCGAGGCGTGGACGCCGAGCCTTGTCGACGACGCCGACCACGCGGCGATGGGACTTGCCGGCGCAGCCGTCGAGGTGTCGAACCCGATCGCCAACGAGGAGGCGTGGCTCCGCCGCTCGATGCTCCCCGGGCTCGTGCGCGCGCTCGCACGGAACGTGAACCGCCGGCAAGGCAAGGTCAGGCTCTTCGAGATCGGCATCGTCTTCTCCCACCCCGACGTCGGGGCCCGCACGGCGCGAGGGGGCGCATCGGGGTCGGAGACGGCGGTGCTGCCCGCAGAGCGCGAGCTCTGCTCGGTGGTGCTGGCGGGCGAGGGCGACGACGCGCGCAGCGCCCTTGCCGCGTGGCGGGTGCTCGTGGACGCGCTGCGGCTCGAGCCGGTCGAGCTCGTCGCCGACGAGTCGGTTCCCGGTCTCCACCCGACGCGCTCCGCGCTGCTGGCGACGTCGGGCACTGCGGGCACGACGATCGGGGCCGTCGGGGAGGTGGACCCTGCGGTCGCCGAGGCGCTCGGTTACGCCGCAGACAACGGCCGGATCGGCTGGCTCGAGGTGGACCTCGGGCGGCTGCTCGACCCGTCCGTCACGCCGAGGCGGCCTGTCCAAGCCCGCCCGCTGAGCCGGTTTCCCTCCGCCGACGTGGACGTCGCGCTCGTCGTCGCCGACACCGTGCCCGCCGCCCGGGTCGAGGCGGCGCTGGTGCGAGGAGCCCGGGGGGCCGGCACAGGGGACGGGGCCGGCACAGGGGACGGGGCCGGCGCAGGGGACGGGGCCGGCGCAGGGGACGGGGCCGGCGCAGGGGACGGGGGGCTGCTCGAGTCGGTCGTCCTGTTCGACGTGTACCGCGGCCCCGGGGTCCCCGAGGGCCACCGCAGCCTCGCCTACCGCCTCCGGTTCGCGGCCTCGGACCGGACGCTCACCGACGAGGAGGTCGGGGGCCTCCGCCGGCGGGCCATCGACGCCGCTGCCGCCGCCACCGGTGCGGTGCTTCGATGACGGGCCGGCGGGCTGATCGATCTGCTGCAGTCGCCCGGTCGCCGAATGGTCGCCGATTTGCATAGATATGCGGTTCTCTGTCTAGACTTGCACCGATGAAGGCGGGAGTCGTGGGGGCGTCGGGGTACGGCGGGACCGAGCTCCTCCGGTTGTGTGCCACCCACCCCGAGCTCGAGGTCGTGGTCGCGACCGGTGGCACGAGCGCCGGCGAGCCCGTGGGTCGGCACACCCCCGCGCTGGCCGCCGCCTACCCGGCGCTCCGGTACGAGCAGACCGACGTCGGAGCGCTCTGCGGCCTCGACGCCGTCTTCCTCGCGCTGCCCCACGGCGAGTCGCAGCGCCTGGTCCCGGAGATCGCGGGCCGCGTCGGCGTCGTCGTCGACCTCGCGGCGGACTTCCGGCTGAAGGACGCAACGGCATACCCGCGCTGGTATGGAGGCCCGCACAGCGCCCCGGAGATGCTGGCCGGCTTCGTCTACGGGCTTCCCGAGCTCTTCCGCGACGAGCTGCGCGGCGCGCGGCTGGTCGCGGCGCCCGGGTGCTACCCGACCGCGGCTGCCCTCGCGCTCGCACCCTTCGCCCGGGCAGGCGCCATAGAGGGCGGGGTGGTCGTCGACGCAGCGAGCGGCGTGTCCGGCGCGGGACGCTCGACCGCACCGGGCCTGCAATTCGGCGCCGTCGACGAGGACTTCCGGGCGTACGGCCTGCTCACGCACCGGCACACGCCCGAGATGGAGCAGGTGCTCGGCCGCTCCGTGCTGTTCACCCCCCACCTCGTCCCGATGGCGAGGGGGCTCCTCGCGACGTGCTACGCGCGACCGGCGCACGAGCTCACGACCGGCGAGGCCATTGGCCTTCTCGAAGAGACGTACGCCGAAGAGCGGTTCGTGGTCGTGACCGGGGAGCCGCCGTCGACGAAGTCGACCACCGGCTCGAACACCGCGCACGTGACGGCGAGGGTGGACGAGCGGACCGGCTGGCTGGTGGCGCTGTGCGCCCTCGACAACTTGGTGAAGGGCGCAGCCGGCCAGGCGGTGCAGTGTGCCAACCTCGCGCTCGGCCTCGACGAGGGGGCAGGGCTGCCGCTCGCCGCGGTGTACCCGTGAGCGTCACCGCCGCGCGGGGGTTCGTGGCGGCCGGAGGGGCGGTCGGCATCAAGGCGGACGGGTCCTTTGATGTCGCGCTCGTCGCGACCGCCGACGGCCGGGCGGTTCCCGCCGCCGGCGTCTTCACCGAGAACCTGGCCGCGGCGGCCCCGGTGCAGGTCAGCCGGGAGCACCTGGGCAAGAGCGCTGGTCGGGCGGCCGCGGTCGTGTGCACCTCGGGGAACGCCAACGCGGCGACGGGGCCGGCGGGGATCCGCGCTGCCGAGGAGCTGTGCGCCCTCGTCGCGAGCGGGGTCCGCGCGGCCCCGCACGAGGTGCTCGTGTGCCAGACCGGCCTCATCGGCGTCCCGTTCCCGGTCGAGGTCCTGGGCGCCGTCGGAGCGGTCGTGCGCGCACGGGCACCGGGGGAGGGCGCAGCGCGCGCGGCCGCCGAGGCGATCATGACGACCGACACGGTGCGCAAGGAGGCGCTCGCGCACGTGGAGCTGGACGGCTCGCGCTTCACCGTCGGGGGCATGGCGAAAGGTGCGGCCATGCTCGCCCCGCACATGGCGACGATGCTCGCGGTGCTCACGACCGACGCGGACGTGGCGCCCGCAACGCTGCACGCGCTGCTTCGCGACGCGGTGGACGCGTCGTTCAACCGGGTCACCGTCGACGGGTGCACCTCGACCAACGACACGGTGTTGCTGCTGGCGAGCGGCGAGGCCGGCCCGGCGCCGGTGGACCGGCTCGGCGCCGCGGTGGCCGAGGTCTGCCGGTCGCTCGCCACCCAGATGGTCGCGGACGCGGAGGGGGCGACCAAGGTCGCGCACGTCGTGGTCACCGGCGCGGCCTCCGACGCGGAGGCGCACGCCGCGGCGCGCAAGGTCGCGAGCTCCCTGCTCGTGAAGTGCTCGCTCAACGGTGCCGACCCGTACTGGGGGCGGGTCGTGAGCGAGCTGGGCGCCGCCGGCGTCGCGTTCGAGCTGGACCGGACCTCCGTCTCCTACGGCGGGATCGTCGTCTGCGAGCACGGGATGGCGGCTCCGCACGACAGCGAGGCGGTCGCGAGTCACATGGCCGGGAGGACCGTGGAGATCTCGTGCAGCCTCGGGATGGGCTCGGGAGAGGGCGCGGTGCTCGCCACCGACCTCGGCCACGGGTACATCGACGAGAACCGGACCACGTCGTGACCGCCGGCGGGTTGGACGGAGCGCGGGCCGGGGTGCTCGTGGAGGCGCTTCCCTACATCCGGCGCTTCCGCGACGCGGTGGTCGTCGTGAAGTACGGCGGGAGCGCCCTCGCCGGCTCCGAGGCGTCGCCTCTCGCGTCGTTCGCCCAGGACGTCGTTCTCCTCCACGCCGTCGGGGTGAAGCCCGTCGTCGTCCACGGGGGCGGGCCGCAGATCGGCGAGCTGCTCCGGCGGCTGGGCAAGGAACCCGAGTTCCGCGACGGGTTGCGCGTCACCGACGCCGACACGCTCGACGTCGCACGGATGGTCCTCGTCGGCAAGGTCAACCGCGACATCGTCTCAGCGATCAACGTGCACGGCCCGCTCGCAGTGGGGCTCTCGGGGGAGGACGCCAAGCTGATCACGGCCACCGCCCACACCGGCGGGCTCGGCTTCGTGGGGACGGTGCTGGGCGTCGACCCGACCATCCTGCGGCGCCTGCTCGTCGAGGGGCTGATCCCCGTGGTCGCGACGATCGGCACGGACCACAGTGGGCAGGCGTACAACATCAACGCGGACACGGTGGCCGGCGCGCTCGCGGAGTCGCTCGGCGCGGAGAAGCTGGTGTTCCTCACCGACGTGGAGGGGTTGCGCTCCGACGCCTCGGACCCGGGCTCGCTCGTGCGGCAGGTGACGGCCGACCAGCTCTCACAGATGATCGAGTCGGGGGCGGCGGCCGGCGGGATGGCACCGAAGGCCGAGGCGTGCGTGCGGGCGGTGCAGGGGGGGGTGCGCCGGGCGCACGTGCTCGACGGCCGGGTTCCGCACGTCCTCCTGCTCGAGCTGTTCACCGATGGGGGCGTCGGCACGATGGTGGTCCCGTGACGCGGCCTCGGCGAGGGGCGGAGGCCGGCTCGTGTCGCTGATGGGCACCTACGCGCCCGTGCCGGTGGTGTTCGTGCGGGGCGAGGGGAGCGTGCTCTTCGACACCGAGGGGCGGCGGTACCTCGACTTCGTCTCGGGGCTCGCGGTGACGTCGCTCGGGCATGCCCACCCCGACGTGGCTCGCGCGCTGTCGGACCAGGCAGCGACGCTCCTGCACGTGTCCAACCTCTACGGCAACGTGCTCGCGCCCCAGGTGGCGGCGACCATCGACCGGCTCGTCGGAGGCGGGGACGCCCCAGCGGGCGGCCAGGTCTTCTTCTGCAACTCGGGTGCCGAGGCGAACGAGTGCGCCTTGAAGCTCGCGCGCCGCTGGGCAGGGCGGGGTCGCCACGTCGTGGTGTCGACGTGGGGCTCCTTCCACGGCAGGACCCTCGCCACCTTGACGGCGACGGGCCAGCCGACCAAGCACGTCCCCTTCGAGCCGTTGCCCGAGGGCTTCGTCCACGTGCCCTACGACGACCTCGACGCGATGGCCGCCGCGCTCGACCCGGACAGCGTCGGCGCAGTGCTGGTCGAGCCGATCCAGGGAGAGGGCGGCGTCGTCGTCCCGTCGTCGGACTACCTGGCGGGCCTGCGACGGCTGTGCACCGAGCGCGGGGTGCTGCTCATGTGCGACGAGGTCCAGACGGGCCTCGGTCGGACCGGGCGCTGGTTCGCCTTCCAGGCGCAGCACCTCCGCCCCGACGTGGTCACGATGGCGAAGGCGCTCGGCAACGGTGTCCCGGTCGGAGCCTGCTGGGCCAGCGCCGAGGTGGCGACCGCCTTCTTGCCGGGCGACCATGCGACGACCTTCGGCGGCCAGCCGCTGGCGATGTCCGCGGCCCGCTCGACGCTCGAAGTGATGGAGCGCGAGGACGTCTGCACCAGGGCTCGCCGGGCAGGCGCACGTCTCGCCGCAGGGCTGCGGAGGCTTCCCGGCGTGACCGAGGTGCGCGGCGAGGGGCTGCTCCTCGGGGCGCAGCTCTCGGCACCGAAGGCGGCGGAGGTCGCGGCTGCCTCGCTCGCTCGCGGGCTCCTCGTGAACCCCGTGCGCGCGGACACGCTGCGCCTCGCGCCCTCGCTGCTCGTGGAGGACGTCGCGCTCGACGAAGCGCTCGGCCTCCTGGACGGCGCGTTGGTCGAGGTCCTCGGCTCCGGGGACCCTGCGCCGGGTGAGGTCGCCCCGTGAGGCTCGGCAAGAACCAGCGCCAGCACCGGATCGCGCGCCTGTTGGAGCACCAGGCGGTGGGGAGCCAGCAGGTCCTCGTCGAGCTGCTGGCTGCCGAGGGCGTCGAGGCGACCCAGACGACGGTGTCGCGGGACCTGGAGGAGCTGGGTGCGCAGAAGGTGCGCCTGCCCGGCGGTGAGACCGCGTACGCCCTTCCCGAGCTGCCGACCCAGCAGGTCGCCCCCTTGGACCACCTGCGGCGGGTGCTCGGGGAGTGGGCGGTGGACCTCGCGACGTCGCAGAATCTGGTCGTGCTGCGCACCCCGCCGGGCTGCGCGCATGTCGTAGCATCGGCTGTCGATCGCAGCGGGCTCGACGGCGTCGTCGGGACCGTTGCAGGCGACGACACCCTGCTCGTGGTGGTCGCCGAGAGCCACCGTGCCCGTGACGTCGCGGAGCGCCTCTCAGCGCTTGCAGGGCTCGACGCTGGGTCGATCGGTCGGGAGGGCACCGGCGCAGACGAGGGCACCGGCGCAGACGAGGGTACCGGCGCAGACGAGGAGGAATGATGCGGCGAGTCGTGCTTGCCTACAGCGGGGGTCTCGACACCTCGATCGCGGTGAGGTGGCTCATCGAGAACCGTGACGCCGAGGTGATCGCGGTCGCGGTGGACGTGGGCCAGGAGGCCGACGCGACGTCGGAGAGCTGGGAGGCGATCCGCCAGCGCGCGCTCGCAGCCGGCGCTGCCGAAGCGATCGTGGTCGACGCCCGCCAGGAGATGGCGGAGGAATTCTGTTTCGCCGCCGTGCGCGCGAACGCCCGTTACGAAGGCAAGTACCCGCTCGTCTCGGCGCTCTCCCGACCCGTCATCGTTCGCCATCTGGTGCGCGCGGCCCGCGACCACGGTGCCCACGCGGTCGCGCACGGCTGCACCGGGAAGGGCAACGACCAGGTCCGCTTCGAGGTCGCGACCCGTGCCCTCGCTCCCGACCTCGACGTGATCGCTCCCGCACGCGTGTGGGGCCTCACCCGTGAGCAGTCGGTCGAGTACGCGGCGAAATGGGAGATCCCCATCACCGTGACCAAGGAGAAGGTCTACTCGATCGACGAGAACCTCTGGGGCAAGTCGATCGAGTGCGGCGTGCTCGAAGACCCGTGGGCGGACCCTCCCGAGGACATCTTCACGATGACGAGGATCACGGCGGGCTCGCCGGTCGAGGTCGTCGTCGGCTTCGAGCAGGGCGTACCGGTCTCGCTGGACCAGGAGCGGCTGGCGGGCCACGACCTCGTGGTCGCACTGGGGCGCCTCGCGGGGTCGACCGGCTTCGGCCGGCTCAACATGGTCGAGAACCGCCGTGTCGGGATCAAGAGCCGTGAGATCTACGAGGCCCCGGGCGCGCTCGCCCTGCTGATGGCCCATGCGGACCTCGAGGACCTCACCTTGGAGCGCGACCTCCAGCACGAGAAGGCGCGCCTCGAGCCGCGCTGGGCGGAGCTCGTCTACGACGGGATGTGGTACTCGCCGCTCAAGCAGGCACTGGATGCCTTCATGACGGAGTCCCAGCGCCACGTCACGGGCGAGGTCAAGCTGCGGTTCTCGCCGCCGGGCGCGGGAGTCGTGGTCGGCAGGCGGAGCCCGGTCGCCCTCTACGACCGGAGCCTCGCCACCTACGACACCGGTGACACCTTCCACCACGAAGACGCCGAAGGGTTCGTCCGGCTGTGGGGCCTCGGTATCGCGACGTGGGCGGCACGCCAGGGCGAGGGGCGCTCGGAGTCGTGACCCTGTGGCAGGGCCGGTTCGCCGAGGGCATGGCCGACGAGGTCGCCCAGCTCTCGGTGAGCGTGTCGTTCGACAAGGAGCTTGCGGTCGACGACATCGCAGGCTCGAAGGCGCACGTGCGAGGGCTGGCGAAGGCAGGGATCCTCTCCGACGAGGAGGCCTCGTCGCTGATCGACGCGCTCGCGCAGGTCGCCCGTGAGTTCGCCGCTGGGGCCTTCGTGTTCGCGCCCACAGACGAAGACATCCACACCGCGGTCGAGCGGCGGTGCATCGAGCTCTGCGGGGACCTCGGCGCCAAGCTGCACACCGGCCGCAGCCGCAACGACCAGGTGGCGACCGACCTTCGGCTGTGGTCGCGCCGCTCCCTGCTGGACATCGCCGGTGTGGTCGTCTCGCTCCAAGAGGTGCTGCTGCGACGCGCGACGGAGGCCGGGGACGCCTATCTCCCGGGCTACACGCACCTTCAGCGAGCGCAGCCCGTGCTGCTCGCGCACCACCTGCTCGCTCACGGGTGGGCGCTCGCGCGAGACGTCGACAGGCTCGTCGCGACCGTTGAGCGCCTCGACGTGTCACCCCTCGGCGCGGGCGCCCTCGCGGGCTCCTCGCTCCCGCTCGACCCGGACTTCGTCGCCGAGCAGCTCGGCTTCGCCTCGCGCTTCGACAATTCGCTCGACGCAGTGAGCGACCGTGACTTCGTGGCGGAGGCCCTGTTCGACCTCGCGCTGCTCGGGGTCCATCTCTCCCGGATGGGCGAGGAGATGGTGCTCTGGTCGAGCGAGGAGTGGGGGTTCTGCACGATCGCGGACCAGTACGCGACCGGTAGCTCGATGCTGCCCCAGAAGAAGAACCCCGACGTCGCGGAGCTCGCCCGGGGAAAGGCCGGCAGGCTGATCGGCCATCTCACCGGGATCCTGACGACGTTGAAGGGCCTCCCGCTCGCGTACAACCGCGACCTTCAGGAGGACAAAGAGCCGTTGTTCGACGCGATCGCGCAAGTGCGCGCGACGCTGCGCGCGCTGGCAGGGCTCTACGCGACGGTCGAGTGGCACCAGGAGCGGATGCAGGCGGCGGCCGACGGTCCGACGTCGGCCGCAGTCGACCTCGCAGAGCTCCTCGTCGCGCGCGGCACGCCGTTCCGGCAGGCCCACGTGCTGGTCGCCGGCCTCGTGCGCGAGTCGACCGCCCGTCACGTGCCGCTCGTCGAGCTCGTCCAGGCGCACCCAGAGCTCGGCGACGCAGGGGCGCAGCTGCTCGAGCCCGGCGTGCCGGTGGTCCGGCGGACGACGCCGGGCGGCGCGGGCCCTGTGCCCCTCATCGATCAGGTGGAACGGTTCGTGCGGAGGCTCGACGTCGACCGCTCCCGGCTGGCGATCCGGGTGCAGACGCTGCGCGCGGCGCCCGTGGCGGACGCGGCGCCTCTCGCGGACGCGGCGCCCGCGCCCGGGGCAGGGCCCGCGCCCGGGGCAGGGCCCGCGCCCGGGGCAGGGCCCGCCGGCGTCGGACCCAGCGGCTGACGTTGCCACGGGCACGTGAGGTGGTGCCCGTGGCGCGCGAGCTGCTCGCCGCGGACCCGCTCGAGGTGGCGCCGCGGCTCTTGGGCAAGCTGGTGGTCCACGGCGACCGGTCCGCGCGCATCGTGGAGGTCGAGGCGTACCGGGGCGCGACCGATCCTGCGTCGCACGCCTTCCGCGGCCGGACCGCGCGCAACGCCACGATGTTCGGCCGCGCGGGATTGCTTTACGTGTACTTGTCCTACGGCATTCACTGGTGCGCCAACGTCGTCTGTGGCGAGGAGGGCGTCGCAGGAGCGGCGCTCCTTCGTGCGCTCGAGCCGGTGGCCGGGATCGACGAAATGGTCTCGGCACGCGCCGCGCGCCGGCGGGGGGGGACCGCGCCGCCCGAGCGGGACCTGTGCCGGGGGCCGGCCAACCTCACCAGTGCGCTCGGGATCGCCAAGGAGCATGATGGCGTGGACCTCTTGGCGGCGTCGTCTTCGGTTCGGCTCCTCGACGACGGCGTGGCGCCGCCGGTCGGCGCCGCGCTCGCGCGGGGGCCACGGGTCGGGATCACGCGGGCGGCAGGGCTGGAGTGGAGGTTCTGGGTCGCTGGCAGCCGCTACGTGTCGTGACCGTCTCGCTGCAGAGCGGCGAGGTCACCGGATCCCTGCGCTGTACCCGCGGTGACGTGGCACGCCGGGCCGGGACACCGCCACCTTCGACAGCTCATGGAGCTGCGCGCGGCGACGGGCGCCGGCCGCGGCTCGTTAACTCCGTTGCCGAGGGGGCTTGAAGCCCTTCGCCGGCCCGATCCATGTGCTCAGCCGCTTCATCACGCCCGGCGCCGTGTTCTGGAAGAACTCGTCACGGTTGTTGCAGGTGGCCGGCGTCGAGAACCCGCCGCAGTCGAGGTGCGGCGCGCCCTGGAGGACGGGACCCTTGAAAGCTCTCGCCACCTTGAACAGAGTGGTTGGCGTGATCTGATGGTGGGCCTTCAGGATCTGGGTCTCGAGCTTGTCGACGGTGGTGATCAGGCTGATCCCCATCTCGGCCCAGGCGTCGGCGTACACCGGGCCCTTGCCGTACTCGGTGAAGATGGCCTTGGCCACCGTTGTGAGGGACGGTGTGTTCGAGCCTGGCATGGACTGGGCGGTCAAGTAGTACCAGTCGTGGGGCAGCTGACCGCCATCTGCCTTGGCAACTGTCGGGGCGATGCAAGGCACGTCGGTCACCACCTTGACCTTTGTCGCAAGGCCCAGAGCCTTCAGGCTCAGGGCGAGGTCCGAGCAGTTCGGGCCCCCGCTGCTCACGTTGATGGTGAGTGTGGTGTGGGCCACATCCGCCGCCTCGAGGGGGACGGCGAGGTCGCTCTGGGCCGCTGTGTAGCCGACCTTGTGGATGTCCTTGATGCCAGCGAACTTCAGCGCGGCATACACCGTGATGGCCTGTGTGACCTCTGCCGCGACGTTCGAGGGGTAGATGAGCGACACGCTCTTCGCGTGGATGATTGTCTTGGCGAAGGCGCCGTACGGCGCGTTGACGTAGGCGTCTGTGTTCCACCAGATGAAGCCGTAGGGGTACGTTTCGTCAACCGGGCTGAGGGAGACATCCCAGAAGATCGGCTTCTTGGTGGGCTTCAGCGCGGCTTCGAACGCTGTCATTCCGAGGTCGATCGCGCCAGCGATGACAGCCGTGATCTTCCGATTGTTCGCGAACTCCTCACCACACTTGGAGGCTGCGCCCACTGTTGTCGGGATGAAGCAGTAGACCACCTTCACGGGATGACCGTCGATGCCACCGGTGTGCTGGTTCACGTAGTCGACTGCGACCTTCACGCCTGTGGTCCAAAGCGGTGTCGGGGCATCAGGCGCTGTCTGCTGGTTCACGGCACCGATCAGGATCGGCGAGAGCTTCGGGTTGGCCTTGCCGTGTCCGCCGACGTACGCCGGGTAGTTCGTGATGGGCTTGTACTTGTAGTGATGGGAGCGGGTCGCCGCCCCACCCACACCTGCGCCCACACTGAGCACGCCCGCCGCGAGCGCGAGGGCGGCCCCGCCGAGTGCGAGGGGCCTCAGCCTCGCGACGCCTTCCTTCCAACGGTGGTGCTGGGACACGCCCATGCCTTCCCCCTTTCGCGCCGCACGACTTCCAGCCATCCGTCGCACCGACCGGCTCCGCCCGTCCAGTGGGATCCACGGAGATCTCGCGACGGTCGAGGACACTTCGGCTCGCTGGCGGCTCGACGACCGAGCCGAGTCTCATGTGAGCATTACGATTTCGTGTCAGCATACCAATCGAACGCCGGTGTGGCAAGCTCGGTCTTCCGTTCAGCGGAAGACCGGCACAACCGGGAGCACGGACGAGTGGGGCCTTCCCAGGTCGCGGCGCAACGACGCAGGGACGCAGGGCAACTCAGCCCTCGCCTCACACCTGCGGGCCAGCGATGCGCACCCAGACCCTCGTCCTGCAAGGCGGAGGTGAAGGCCTGCGGCATGGTCCGGTTCACGTCGGCGCGCTCCGCCTTCTCCGCCGCGGTGAAAAGCTCGATCCGGACCGGGTCTCCTTCATCGCCTCGCTTCGCGTGGTCCGTCGCCAGGTCACCGACCAGGCGGCCTTTTCTCCCTGACCGCCTGGCGACCGTCATCACCGAGGCGACGGCCGAGATGCTTCGCCGGCTCAACAAGCGCCGATTGCGGGTCAATGCGCGGGTGATCAAGCGCAAGCTGTCCAACTGGGCGGTGAAGCGTGCCCACCACCACAACCCCGCTCGGCCGAAGGCACCACCCCGCGACACGATCGTCATCACCGGGCCCTGTCGCACGGCGCCCCAGAAGCGCCGGCCACGGGTGTCAGCAGGGATGGGACCCCGACTACGTGGTATTGGGGCTAATCGGGCTCAACCGGTCCTCGTGGCTCCAGGCGCTCACCGGTCACGACCAAGTCGATGGCCGCGCGCACGGCAAGCGCCTACGCCGAGAGCTTCTCTGTGTGACAGCCCGCGTCGTCCGCCACGCCGGATGCCTCGAGGTCCGCTGCGCGCCCGGGGACTACGACGGCGCGTTTGGCGCCGCGTGGGCAGCGCTCCACTGCCTTCTCGCCGCCGCGAGCACGTAGCACCCGATGCAGTGCCCGGCCCGCTCGAGGCGACTCCTTCCGGCGACCGGCAGAACGACAAGAGCTCGGAGCTTGGTCAAGCGCGCCTTTCATGCCGATGTGCGCCCTCAGCAGCTTCGGATGACCCCACTCGGCGATCGCGGCGGTCGCGGCGTCTCTGGCCGATGCCACCGCAGGCATTACTCGCGGATCCAGGTCAGAGCAGGTCGGCGAGGGGCGTGTACGCGAGCCCGTTGGCATCGGCCACCGGCTCGCAGGTGACCTTTCCGCGGACGACGTTCACGCCCTCTGCCAGGGACCGATCGAGGCGGACCGCGTCCTGCCAGCCACGGTCGGCGAGCTCCAGCGTGTAGGGGAGCGTGGCGTTGGCAAGGGCGTACGTGGAGGAGTGGGGCACCGCTCCCGGCATGTTCGAGACGCAGTAGAAGACCGAGCCGTGCACCATGTACGTCGGATCGGAGTGAGTGGTGGGGCGCGTGGACTCGAAGCAGCCGCCCTGATCGACGGAGATGTCGACGAGGACCGATCCGGGCCGCATGCGGGCGACGAGGTCGTCGCTCACGAGCCTCGGCGCGCGGGCGCCGACCACGAGCACGGCTCCGATGACGATGTCCGCGTCCGCGCACTGCTCCTCGATCGCATGCGCGCTCGAGGCGATCGTCTCCAGGGCGCCACGGAAGTGGTGGTCGACCTGGCGCAGTCGCTCGAGGTTCTTGTCGAGGACGTAGACGCTCGCATGGAGGCCGACTGCGAGCGTGGCTGCGGCCATTCCGGCGACGCCGGCCCCCAGGATCACGATCTTCGCCGCCTCGACGCCGGGGACGCCGCACACGAGGCTGCCCCGGCCGCCGCCGGGCCGCATCAGGTGGTGGGAAGCGACGATCGGGGCCATCCTTCCCGCCACCTCGCTCATGGGGGTGAGGAGGGGGAGCGAGCTGTCCGGCAGCCTGACGGTCTCGTAAGCGATCGCGACGTTGCCCGCAGCGACGAGCGCGTCGGTGCACTCGCGGGATGCGGCGAGATGTAGGTACGTGAAGAGGACCTGGCCGGACCGGAGGCTCAGCCGGCGGTACTCCTCTTCCACGGGCTCCTTCACCTTGAGGACCATGTCCGATCCGGCCCAGACCTCGTCGGCGTCGGGGATGATCTTCGCCCCCGTTGCGACGTACTCGGAGTCCGGGATCGAGGAACCCTCGCCTGCCCCTTGCTCGACGCGGACGACGTGCCCGGCAGACGTGAGCTCCCGAACGCCCGCCGGGGTCATCGCGACCCGGTACTCGTCCTGTTTCAGTTCCTTGGGGACACCGATGATCACGGTGAGCGGCTCCTCGTGCGTGTGGTCCTGGTCGTGCCGGCGGCCCGGTGGTCCTGGTCGTGCCGGCGGCCCGGTGGTCCTGGTCGTGCCGGCGGCCCGGTTCGGGGGTCCTGAAGATCAGGCGCCGATGTTGCTCATCACGTGCTTGATCCTCGTGTAGTCCTCGAAGCCGTAGACGGAGAGGTCCTTCCCGTAACCCGAGTGCTTGAAGCCGCCGTGCGGCATCTCTGCGACGAGAGGGATGTGCGTGTTGATCCACACGCAGCCGAAGTCGAGCCCCTTCGCCATGCGCATCGCGCGCCCGTGGTCCTTGGTCCACACGCTGGACGCAAGGCCGTACTGGACCCCGTTCGCCCACGCGAGCGCCTGGTCCTCGTCGGAGAACTGCTGGACCGAGATGACCGGGCCGAAGACCTCCTGCTGGATCATCTCGTCGTCCTGGTGCAGCCCGTCCACCACGGTGGGCGCGAAGAAGTACCCGACCTCCCCGACCTGCTGGCCACCGGTGGCGACCTCAGCGTGGGGAGGGAGGCGGTCCAGGAACCCGCGCACCCGGGCCAGCTGGTTCTCGTTGTTGAGCGGGCCGTACGCAGCCGTCTCGTCGTCGGGCCCGCCGGTCGTCGTCTCCTTCGCCTGCTCGACGAGCGCAGCAAGCAGGTCGTCGTGGATCCGGGGCCCGGAGAGGACGCGCGTCGCCGCGGTGCAGTCCTGGCCCGCGTTGTAATAGCCGGCTCCGGCTATGCCCGCCGCGGCCGACTCGACGTCGGCATCGTCGAAGACGATGACCGGCGCCTTCCCGCCGAGCTCCAGGTGGACGCGCTTCAGCGTCGCCGCCGCGGTCCCCGCCACCTCCATGCCGGCGCGCACGCTCCCGGTGACCGACACCATCGCGGGCGTAGGGTGCTCGACCAGCGCTCGACCGGTGGCCCGGTCGCCACACACGACGTTCAGGACGCCGGGCGGGAGATGCTCGGCCATGATCTCGGCCATGAGCAGGGTGGAGGCCGGGGTGGTGTCCGAGGGCTTCAGCACCATGGTGTTCCCGGCGGCGAGCGCCGGCGCCCACTTCCAGACGGCCATCATCATGGGGTAGTTCCATGGCGTCACCGCCGCGCAGACCCCGATCGGCTCCCTGCGGATCATCGACGTGTGCCCGTCCATGTACTCCCCGGCCGACAGGCCCTGGAGCATGCGCGCGGCGCTCGCGAAGAACCGGATCTGGTCGATCATCGGCGGGATCTCCTCGGAGAGGGTCAGAGCCACGGGCTTCCCGGTGTTGCGCGACTCCACGCGAACGAGGTCTTCGGCGCGGCTCTCGAGGGCGTCGGCGATGCGCAGCAGCGCGAGGCTCCGCTGGCTTGGCGTCCGGTCGCGCCACCCCGGGAAAGCCGAAGCCGCGGCCGCGATGGCACGGTCCACGTCGGCGGCGCTGGACACCGGTGCCTCGGCGTACGCGCGTCCGGTGCTCGGGTCCACGACCGGGGCCATGGGGCCGTCGGCGTCGACGTGCGTCCCGTTGACGAAATTCGCCAGCCGGTCGAGGGTGCCAGTCCCCTCAGGTGCACTCATCGCTTCCTCCCTTGTTCGCCTGGGCCGCCCCACTCGCCTGGGCCGCCCCACTCGCCTGGGCCGCCCCCACTCGCCTGGGCCGCCCCACTCGCCTGGGCCGCCCCACTCGCCTGGGCCGCCCCCACTCGCCTGGGCCGCCCCGCCGGCGGCTCTGGGCCTCGCCAGTTCCGGAACAAGGCAACAGGACCGCGTCGGCTCCTCAACCATCGCAGATCGAGCGGCCCAAGACAAGCGGGACGAGTGATTTCAGGGGCGCAGTGGCCCTATTGCGACCGAATTACTTGACGGGAGGTCAAAATGTGCCAGAATTCGGCGTAGAGCCCGGCGACTATCATTGGTCTCCGAGCGCGTCATGACGACGACCTGGGAGATGCCCCGCGTGAACCCGATCAAGGCTGGCGGCGGCGACAGCAGTCGTGACGGCGCCGCCTCGCTCATCAGTGAGGCTGGCGACGACCTGAAGGGCCTGCCGGCCGACCGCGTCGGCCCCCGCGGGGTCGACGCCGGCGCACGCGACGTCAGGCCGCTCGGGTCGAGGATCGCGCGGACCAATCCCGGGCCGTCGGGCCTGCTCGACGACGCGAACAGGGCGATCATCGAGTCCCTGCAGCGCGACGGCCGCCTTCCCTACGGGACGATCGCCGAGGAGGTCGGGCTGTCCGAAGCGGCAGTGCGACGGCGGGTCCAGCGGCTGCGGGAGGCCGGGGTCATCCAGATCGTCGGGGTCACCGACCCGCTCCAGCTCGGCTTCCACCGTCAGGCGATGGTGGGCGTGCGGGTGGAGGGAGATGTCCGACTGGTCGCCGAGAAGTTGTCAGAGCTCGAAGAGGTCGACTACGTCGTGATGTGCGCCGGCTCCTTCGACCTGCTCGTGGAGGTCGTCTGCGAGGACGACGACGCGCTGTTCAGGCTCTTGAACGATTCCGTCCGATCCGTGCCGGGAGTGCGGAGCACGGAGTCCTTCGTCTACCTGAAACTGGCCAAGCAAACCTACTCCTGGGGGACCAGATGACTTCCGAGCACGAGACGCACACCGTGGTTGCGAGCGAAGGCTGGGGCGACCAGCTGAGCGAGCGCGCCCGCCAGCACCTCTGGATGCACTTCACGCGGCTCGGTGCCTACACCGAGCAGCACGAGGTGCCCGTGATCGTGCGCGGCGAGGGCGCGTACGTCTGGGACCAGCATGGCAAGCGCTACCTCGACGGGCTCGCTGGCCTCTTCGTGAGCCAGCTCGGGCACGGCCGCTATGAGCTCGGCGAAGCGGCGGCCAAGCAGGCGGGGGAGCTTGCGTACTTCCCGTTGTGGACTTACGCGCACCCCAGGGCGATCGAGCTCGCGGACCGGCTCGCCGAGCTCGCGCCCGGCGACTTGAACCGGGTCTTCTTCACCTCCGGGGGCTCGGAGGCGGTCGAGTCCGCGCTGAAGCTCGCCCGTCAGTACTTCCGCGTCAAGGGCCAGCCGTGGCGGTACAAGGTGATCAGCCGCGACATCGCGTACCACGGGACGAGCATGGGCGCGCTCGCGATCACGTCGATCCCGAGCATCCGCACGCCGTTCGAGCCGCTCATGCCGGGCGCGGTCAAGGTCCCGAACACGAACTTCTACCGCGCCCCCGAGCACGCCGACGACCTCGAGGCATTCGGACGCTGGGCGGCCGACGAGATCGACCGCACCATCGAGCGCGAGGGTCCGGAGACCGTCGCCGCGGTGTACCTCGAGCCGGTGCAGAACGCGGGGGGCTGCTTCCCGCCCCCTCCCGGGTACTTCGAGCGCGTGCGGCAGATCTGCGACCGCCACGGCGTGCTGCTGGTCTCCGACGAGGTGATCTGTGCCTTCGGCCGTCTCGGCGAGTACTTCGGTTCCCAGGTCTTCGGCTACCACCCGGACGTCATCACCGTCGCAAAGGGGCTGACGAGCGGGTACGCGCCGCTCGGCGCGATGATCGCCAGCGACAAGCTGGTCGAGCCCTTCCTCGACGGCACCGCGAGCTTCGCCCACGGCTTCACGTTCGCGGGGCACCCGGTGAGCTGCGCGGTCGCGCTAGCGAACCTCGAGATCTTCGAGCGTGAGCACATCCTCGACCACGTGCGGAAGAACCGCGACTACTTCCGATCCTCGCTCGAGTCCTTGTACGACCTCTCGATCGTCGGGGACGTGCGCGGCGAGGGCTACTTCTACGGCATCGAGCTCGTGAAGGACAAGGCGACGAAGGAGTCCTTCAACGACGAGGAGAGCGAGCACCTGTTGCGTGGCTTCCTCTCGGGGGCACTCTTCGATGCGGGGCTGGTCTGCAGGGCCGACGACCGCGGCGACCCGGTCATCCAGCTCTCGCCGCCGCTCATCTGCGGTCACGAGGAGATCGACCTCATGACCCAGATCTTGCGCGACGTGCTCACCGAAGCGCAGCGGCGGATCTGAACGTCACGCGATCCGCAGTGGCTGTGCGTGGCGCGACGGGGACGGCTGTGGTGCTGAGCGGTGACGTGGCGGATCGGCGACCGGGCCGGTTCGGCGACCGATCGGAGCCTCGAGGGGTGTCGCTGTGGTGGGACACGCTGCCGGGTCCCGTCGGGGCGCGTCCGGGCCTCCCAGGGGACACGGACGTCGACGTCGTCGTCGTCGGCGGCGGCTACACGGGACTGTGGACGGCGCGCTCGCTTGCGATCGTCGACCCGGGCCTTCGCGTCGTCGTGCTCGAGGCGGAGGTCGCGGGCTACGGGGCGTCGGGGCGCAACGGCGGCTGGTGCTCGGCGCTGTTCGCCGCATCCCGTGCGAAGCTCGCGGTCGAGCACGGCTCGGACGCGGCCCGCCGCATGTACGCCGCGATGCACGAGGCGGTCGACGAGGTCGGGCGTGCCGCCGCGGAAGACGGGATCGACTGCCACTTCGCCAAGGGAGGCACGGTCGTGGCAGCCCGTGGCCCTGCGCAGCTGAAGCGCGCGAAGGACCAGGTCGCCGAGGCCCGCAGCGTCGGCGTTGGGGAGCGCGACCTCGCATGGCTGGACGCCGGGGCGGCGCTCGAGCACATCGGAGCCACGGGGGTGCTCGGGGCGACCTTCACGCCGCACTGTGCGGCGATCCACCCCGCCCGGCTCGTTCGCGGGCTTGCCGATTCGGTCGAGCGCCGCGGGGTGCCCGTCTACGAGAGGACCCCGGTGGTCGAGATCCGGCCCGCGCGCGGGGGGCACCGGCCCGAGGCTGTGACGACGCGGGGGACCGTGCGCGCCGACGTCGTGGTGCGGGCTGTCGAGGGATGGACCCCGACGCTCCCGGGCGAGCGCCGCACGCTCGCGCCCGTCTATTCGCTCATGATCGCCACCGAGCCCCTCGACGACTCGTTCTGGAAGGAGGCGGGCCTCTCGGACCGGGAGACGTTCTCCGACCACCGTCACCTGGTGATCTACGGGCAGCGGACGGCGGACGGGCGCATCGCGTTCGGCGGCCGCGGCGCGCCCTACCACTTTGGCTCGACGGTGCGCTCGGCCTTCGACGTGGACGCGAGGGTCCACGAGGAGCTGCGCCGGACGCTCGTGGGCCTCTTCCCGGCGGCGAGCGGCGCCGCCGTCACCCACCGTTGGGGTGGCCCGATCGCCGTGCCGAGGGACTGGCACTCCTCGGTGGGGCTGGACCGCTCGACCGGCGTCGCGTGGGCGGGCGGCTACGTCGGCGACGGGGTGTCGACGACGAACGTCGCCGGCCGGACCCTGGCGGACCTCATCACCGGTCGGGACAGCGACCTGGTCACGCTGCCCTGGGTCGGGCACCGCTGGCCGCGTTGGGAGCCCGAACCGCTCCGGTGGCTCGGCATCAACGCCGGCTTGCTCGGCATGCAGTTCGCCGACCGCAGCGAGCGGCTCTCCGGCCGGCCGTCGTGGCTCGCGTCCAGGATGAGCGGCATGCTGGGAGGGCGCTGAGCCGCACCCGGTTCCGCTCCGCCATGGCCGCCAAGCTCGTCCTCGATCTCCACGACGTCTACAACAAGGGGGACGAGATCGACCGCGCCCTCGAGCGGGTCATGGACGAGGCCGAGGCCAAGAAGGCGACCCTCGTCGAGATCATCCCGGGGAAGGGCTCCGGGCAGCTGAAGAAGCGGGTCCTTCGGTACCTCGACCGCAAGGACGTGCGGGCCCGCTACCACCGGGTGGAGAAGGACTCGAAGAACTTCGGCCGGATCTTCGTCCACTTCCGCTGGAAGCAGTAGGCGGCAGGCCTGGCCGTGCGGGTCGGCGATCTCGGGACGGCATGATCTCGGGACGGCGTGCACGCAGGCTCGGATCGGCCGGCGGGGCTTGGCGTTCGGGCGGCGGCCTGGAATGCTTTGCACATGCCCTCCCTCCCCGAGATCTCTGCCGAGGATGTCGTTCGCGAGCCGGAACGTGTCCAATTCGAGGTGTTCCTCGACGAGCACCGAAGGCAGCTCAATCGCTGCGTGGAGGGGATGACCGAAGAGCAGGCGCGCCGATCGCTCGTGCCCTCGCGCACGACCTTGCTGGGCCTCGTGAAGCACGCGACCTTCGTGGAGAAGGTCTGGTTCGACGAGGCCATCACCTGCCGCTCGCGCGCAGAGATCGGCATACCCTCGACTCCCGACGAGTCGTTCGTGCTTCAAGACGACGACACCATCGCCACCGTCCAGCGGGCGCACCGTGAGGCGTGCGAGCTCTCCCGTCGCGCCACCTCGGCGTTGAGTCTGGACGATCTGGTCCACGGGAACCGGCGGGGACCGCTCCCGCTCCGCTGGGTGTTCCTCCATGTGCTGCGCGAGCTTGCCCAGCACTGCGGGCACGCAGACATCTTGCGAGAGCAGCTCGTGAACGAGTGAGGTGTCGAGCCGCTCCCGTTCCGGACCAGGAGCGCCTCTTGTCCCAGACCGCCAGGTTGGGCGCCCGCCCGCTGTCTCCCGCCGGCCCGCGGGTGCCGGTTGACGCCCCGCAGTCGTGCTGGTAAAGTGACCTTCCCGCCGAAACGGCCCTTGTCGGAGCCGTTCGGCGGCCCGGAGCGAACCTCAGTGCATGTGCATCGCGGCCGCTTCGGACTCGGCATCGACGCCCCCCCGGGGGGCGAGTGTCCGGTCGTTCCTTGAAAACGGAAGAGCGAGAGCCAAAAGCCAGTGCGGGCGGCTCCGGGCAAACGTCCCGGGGTCGTACGTCAAATATGCAGCAATGGCAGGTCGCGCGGGGCGCACTTCGGAGCGCTCCCATTGATCTGCCGTCGGCCGGTGACATCGAGTCGGTCCCGGCCGGCTCTCTGATTCTTTGCGAAGGTCCTCCGGGACCGGATGCCAAGAGTCTCGATGGAGAGTTTGATCCTGGCTCAGGACGAACGCTGGCGGCGTGCTTAATACATGCAAGTCGAACGAGGTCCATCCAGTGGCAACACCGGAGAAGACCTAGTGGCGAACGGGTGAGTAGCACGTGAGCAACCTGCCCCGAAGACTGGGATAACACCGGGAAACCAGTGCTAATACCGGATGCCCCCATCGGATCGCATGATCTGATGAGGAAAGGATTCTGCTTCGGGAGGGGCTCGCGGCCTATCAGCTTGATGGTGAGGTAACGGCTCACCATGGCGACGACGGGTAGCTGGTCTGAGAGGACGATCAGCCACACTGG
>JAKATJ010000018.1 GCA_021828005.1 Actinomycetes bacterium
GCCTACCAGGTGGTAGACCAATGGGATGGGGATCCCTGCCGCCCTCTCAGGCAAGCGGTTCTTCGTCACCGGGGGTACGGGCTTCCTCGGGACTGCGCTGGTCGAGCGCATCCTGCGCACCGTCCCCGACGCCGATGTCGTCGTGCTGGTGCGCCCTGGCCGCAGGGCGACCGCCTCGGAGCGCGCGGCGCGCGAGATCCTTCGCAACGACTGCTTCGACCGGCTCCGAGAGGAGCTCGGTGACCGGTTCGGCGACGCCGCGGCCCGGCTCTTCGCCGTGGCCGGGGACGTGAGCCGTGACGGGCTCGGCCTCGACGCCGAGGGGCGGAGACTTCTCGCCTCCTGCGACGTCGTCGTCCACGCGGCGGCGACGGTCAGCTTCGACGCGCCGCTCGACCAAGCCGTCGAGATCAACCTGCTCGGACCGTCCCGCGTGGCCGCGGCGCTCGGCTCCGCCCGCGCCGCCGGGAAGTGCCCCGAGCGCGTCCACCTGATCGCCGTCTCGACCGCCTACGTGGCCGGCACCCATCAGGGCGAGGCGCGCGAGGAGCTGCTCAGCGAGAGCCGGTTCTCGCTCGAGGTCGACTGGCGCGCGGAGGTCGACCACGCGCGGGGGCTGCGCCGGGACTTCGAGACCGAGTCGCGGTCGGCCTCGACGCTCGCGACGCTCGCGAAGAAGGCCCGTGCAGAGCTCGGAGCCGCAGGCGAGCACCTCCTCGCCGCGCGCGCCGAGCGGCTGCGCGACGAATGGATCGAGAACCGCCTCGTCGACGCCGGCACCGCCCGCGCCCGGTCGCTCGGCTGGCCCGACGCGTACCCGTTCACCAAGGCGCTCGGGGAACGGGCGCTCGTCGAGACCGTGGACGTGCCCCTGAGCATCGTCCGCCCGTCCATCATCGAGTCTGCCCTCGCCGAGCCGGTGCCGGGATGGATCCGGGGGTTCCGGATGGCCGAGCCGATCATCATCTCGTTCGCCCGCGGGCTGCTGCGCGAGTTCCCCGGCGTGCCCGAAGGCGTGACCGACGTCATCCCCGTCGACATGGTGGTGGCCGCGATCATGGCGATCGCGGCAGCTCCCCCGCCGGAGCAGCCGGCTGTCTACCACGTCGCCTCCGGGGTGGCCAACCCGTTGCGCTACGGCAGGCTCGTGGAGCTCATCCAGGAGTGGTTCGCCCGGCATCCGATCTACGACGACCGGGGCCAGCCGATCAGCCTTCCGGAATGGTCGTTCCCAGGCCGCGGCCGGGTGCAGCGCCAGCTCCAGCGCGCGACCAAGGCGATGGACGCCGCGGAGCGGATGCTCACCGCGCTCCCCCTTCGCGGGAGGCAGGCCGCGTTCTCGGCGACGGTCGAGGAGCGCAACACGCTCGCGAAGCGTGCTCTCGGCTACGTCCAGCTGTACGGCGCGTACACCGAGACCGAGGCGCGCTACCGCGTCGACCGGCTGCTCGACCTCTGGCGCACCCTCGGCGGGTCGGACCGCAGCGCGTTCTGCTTCGACCCCTCGGTCATCGACTGGGGCCATTACGTCCACGACATCCATCTGCCGTCGATCGTGGCGCACGCCCGCGTCAGGACGACGCCCGGGCGCCCGACGCTGGACAGCCGCCCCGATCGCGCGCGCCGGTCGATCCTCTCGCCGGACCGTCACCTCGCGGCGTTCGATCTCGAGCACACCCTCATCGCGGCCAACGTCGTGGACAGCTACGCGTGGCTCGCCTCGCGCCACCTCTCCGCGGCGCGCCGGCCGAAGCTCGTGGCGGAGCTGCTCGCCGAGGGGCCTTCGCTCCTGGCGCTCGACCGGCGTGACCGAGGTGACTTCCTCCGGCTCTTCTACCGCCGCTACGACGGCGCACCCGTGGCGCAGCTCGAGGAAGACGCATGGGAGCTCTTCCACCGGCAGCTCCTTCCCCGCACGTTCCCGGCGGGGCTCTCGCGGGTCCGGGAGCACCGCAAGCTCGGACACCGGACCCTTCTCATCACCGGAGCGCTCGACTTCGTGATCGCACCGCTCCGCCCGCTCTTCGACGACATCGTCTGCGCGCGCATGGCGCAGTCGGGTGGCCGCTTCACGGGCCGCCTCGACGAGCTACCCCCCATCGGGGAGGCCCGGGCGCAGCTCCTCGCCGACTACGCCGGAGCCCACGGTCTCGACCTCGCAGAGTCGGTCGCCTACGCGGACTCTGCGAGCGACCTGGCGATGCTCGAGGCGGTCGGGTTCCCGGTCGCCGTGAACCCCGAGACCCGTCTCGCGGCGATCGCCAGGCGGAGGGGCTGGCACGTCGAGCAGTGGGGGCGGGCAGCAGGCGGTGCCTCGCGTCCGCTGCCGATCGGCCCACTCGACGTGCGCCCCCTCTCCAAGGTCCGGGGGCGATCGTGAGGTCGCTCGTCTTCGAACGGAACCTCCCCCGCTTCGCGGCGTCCAGGATCGCCTCGACGCTCGGGTCGGGCCGGGGGGCGGCTGTCGGCCCGCTCCGGCTGCTCGACACCGAGCCGCCCGAGCTGCCCGGCCCCGGTTGGGTGCGGGTGTCGCCGCTGCTCTCGGGCATCTGCGGGTCGGATCTCGCGACGCTCGACGGCAGGAGCTCGCGCTACTTCGAGCACGTCGTGAGCTTCCCCTTCGTGCCGGGCCACGAAGTCGTTGGCGTGCTCGAGACCGGTGCCCGCGTGGTGATCGAACCGGTTCTCGGCTGCGCCGCCCGCGGGATCGACCCGCCCTGCCCGGCGTGCGCGCGCGGCCAGCTCGGGAACTGTGAGCGGCTCGCGTTCGGCCACCTGAGGCCCGGCCTCCAGACGGGCTACTGCGCCGACACGGGCGGCGGGTGGTCGCACGCGGGCCTCGTCGCCCACGAGAGCCAGCTGCACGCCGTTCCCGGCACGTTCCTCGACGAGGACGCGGTGGTCGTCGAGCCCGTCGCGTGCGCGACGCACGCGGTGTGCAACGCCGGGCTGCAAGGCGGCGAGACCGTCGCCGTGGTCGGCGCGGGGACGCTCGGGCTCGCCGTCGTCGCGGCCGTGTCCGCCCTCTCTGTGGCGGGGCACGTCGGCGCGCCCGGCGCGCTCTTCGTCGGCGCCCGCTACCCGCACCAGCGCCGGCTCGCCGGCGAGCTGGGCGCGAGCGCGGCGCTCGCCCCCGACCAGCTCGGGAGGGCTGTTCGCCGGAAAACCGGTTCGCTCTCGATGGCGGACCCCCGTCCGGGCCGACCCGGCGGGCCACTGACGGGGGGTGCCGACGTGGTGTTCGACTGCGTCGGGTCCGCCGACTCCATCGACCAGTCGCTCGCCGTGGTCCGCCCGCGCGGCCGCGTGGTGCTCGTCGGGATGCCAGGGCGCATCCACGTGGACCTCGCTCCCCTCTGGCACCGGGAGGTCCGCCTCCTCGGCGCGTACGCCTACGGGACCGAGCGCCTGGCGTCGGGAGCGACCGCCCGCACCTTCGACCTCGCCTTCGAGGTCGTCGCCGCGCACGGCCTCGGCCGGCTCGTCTCGGCCACCTACCCGATCGAGCGGTTCGAAGAGGCGGTGCAGCACGCCGGTGCGGCCGGCCGCAGAGGATCGGTGAAGGTCGCCTTCGACCTGCGCCACAACGAAGCGCGCCACCACGGCGACCTGCGCCACAACGAAGCGCGCCACCACGGCGACCTGCGCCACAACGAAGCGCGCCACCACGGCGACGGGCGCGACGGCGACGCGCGCCACCTCGCGCGGTCCACGACCTCCGGCCGCGACGGCCGGTCGAGCACAGGAGGCACGTCATGACGCCCCGTCCAGGGCTCGTCTTGGAGGTGGACGGCTCCACCCCGCCGACCCTCTTCTGGCACGGCGAGCGCTTCGTCCTCGAAAAACTCCCCGAAGGGAGCCGCGTCGTCTACGCGCCCGAGCCGCTGGTGCCGCTCGAGGACCCGGTCGGCGCCATCCGTCACGCACTGCTCCACCCCCTGGGCGACCGCGACCCGCTGCCCGCGATGCTGCGGCCCGGGATGCGTCTCACCGTCTGCTTCGACGACGTGTCGCTGCCGCTCCCGCCGATGCAGGCGCCCGACGTCCGCCAGCTCGTGATGGAGCAGGTGCTCGACATGGCGGCGGAGGCAGGCGTGGACGACGTGGTCCTCGTCGCAGCGCTCGCGCTCCACCGGCGGATGACCGAAGCCGAGCTCCGTCACGCGCTCGGCGACCGCATCTACGAAGCGTTCGCTCCGAACGGGCTGCTCACCCAGCACGATGCCGAGGACCCCGACAACCTCGTGCACCTGGGGACCACCGACAAGGGCGAGGACGTCGAGATCAACAAGCGCGCGGCGACGAGCGACCTCATCGTGTACGTGAACATCAACCTGGTGGCGATGGACGGCGGTCACAAGAGCGTCGCCACCGGGCTCGCCAGCTACCGGAGCCTGCGCCACCACCACAACCCGAAGACGATGGTGCACAGCCGCTCGTTCATGGACGCTCCCTCCTCGGAGCTCCACTCGTCCAACTGGCGCATGGGCCGCCTCATCGCGGACAGCGGCGTGAAGGTCTTCCAGATCGAGACCACGCTGAACACCGACACGTTCCCGCGGCAGTTCGGGTTCCTCCAGCGCCGCGAGTGGGAGTGGAGCGTGCGCGACCGGGCGATGTACGCCGCCGCCGCCGCCGCCCTCGACCGGACCCCGCCCCGCGTCGCCCGCCAGGTCTTCCACTCGATCCGTGCCCCGCACGCGCTCGTGTCCGTCCAGGCCGGCGAGGTGGAAGCCGTGCACGCGGTCACGACCGCGAACATCTGGAAGCAGCAGGGGGTGGAGGTCGACGGGCAGACCGACATCCTCACGATGGGTCTCCCCTACATCTCACCGTACAACGTGAATTCGATCATGAACCCGATCCTCGTCGCGTGCCTCGGGCTCGGCTACTTCTTCAACCTCTACCGTGGCCAGCCCCTCGTGCGCCGCGGTGGGGTCGTGATCCTGCACCACCCCACGTCCTGGGAGTTCCATCCCGGGCACCACCCGAGCTACATCGACTTCTTCGAGGAGGTGCTGAGCGACACCACGGACCCCGTCGAGATCTCGAAGACCTACGAGGAGTCCTTCGCCACCGACCCCTGGTATGTGCACCTCTACCGGACGGGCCACGCCTACCACGGCGTCCACCCCTTCTACATGTGGTACTGGTGCGCGCACGCGCTCGACCACCTCGGCCGCGTGATCGTGGTCGGCGGGGACCCTGCCGCCGTGCGGCGCATGGGCTTCTCCCCTGCCACCAGGCTGGCCGACGCGCTCGAGATGGCGAGCGACGTCGTCGGGCGCTCGCCGAGCCTCACCCACCTCCACACCCCGCCGCTGCTCATGGCGGACGTGCGGTGAAGCACGCCCGGTTCCCCTTCCGCGCGCCCACGTGGCCGGCGGGGCTCCCGCGTCCGGCGCCCGAGCGCCGGGTCGGGCTCGAATACGACCACGAGTGGTCGCGCCGCTACCCGGTGCGTCTCGCGCGGGCGATCGTCCTCGACAACGTCACGCGCCCGGCGGCGCGGCTCATCGCTCCGGCGACGGTCCGCGGCGCCGAGCACCTCCGCCATGTCGCGTCGCCGGTGATCTTCGCGGCGAACCACGCCAGTCACCTGGACACGCCGCTCCTGCTCACGACCCTCCCGGTGCGGTTCCGGCACCGCACCGTGGTGGCCGCCGCGGCGGACCACTTCTTCGACCGGCGGTGGAAGGCGGCCATGTGGTCCTTCGGCGTCGCCGCCATCCCCTTCGAGCGGGCACGGGTCAACCGGCGCTCCGCCGACGTCGCTGCCGAGCTGCTCGGATCCGGGTGGAACCTCGTCATCTTCCCCGAGGGAGGACGGTCGCCTGACGGCTGGGCCCAGCCGTTCCGGCCGGCGAGCGCGGCCTACCTCGCGCGGCGCACCGGCCGTCCGGTCGTCCCGGTCCACGTCAACGGGACCCGCCACGTGCTCCCCAAGGGCGGCGAGCGGCGCCTGCCACGACGCTCTCCCGTCTCGGTGGTCTTCGGCACGCCGCTCACCCCGGACGAGGGGGAGGACGTTCGCCGTTTCGCCGGCCGCATCGAGACGGCGGTGGCGGTGCTCGCCGACGAGGTGGCGAGCGACTGGTGGGACGCGCGAAGGCGCGCCGCGCGTGGCGGCACCCCTTCGCTCCGGGGCCCCGAGACGACCGGGTGGCGGCGTTCCTGGGCGCTCGACCCCCGGCCCAAGGCCGGCCCCGACCCCTGGCCGTCGATCTGAGCCTGTATGACTTTCGGGCGTGTCACTGAGCGACGGCCCGACGCTCGACCTCACGGTCGTGGTCCCCTACTTCAACCCGGGTGACCGTGTCCGCGAGACCGTCGACGAGCTCGTGGCCACCTTGTCGAGCACGGGAGCGACCTTCGAGGTGATCGCCGTCTCCGACGGGTCGACCGACGGGAGCGAGCAGGCGCTCGCGGGCTTCCCCGCGGACCAGGTGCGCAACGTCCGCCTGCACCGCAACTACGGCAAGGGTGAGGCCCTGCGCGTCGGGTTCGCCATGGGGCGCGGGAGGTTCCTCGGGTTCATCGACGCGGACGGCGACCTCCCCCCGGACCAGGTGACGATGCTGGCCGCCATCGCCCACGACACAGTCTCGCCCGCGCCCGACGTCGTCCTCGGATCGAAGCGCCACCCCGACTCCCAGGTCGTCTACCCGCCGCTCCGGCGCCTCTATTCGTGGGCATGGCAGCAACTGGTGCTCGCGCTCTTCGGCCTCCACGTACGCGACACCCAGACCGGGCTGAAGCTCGTACGGCGCGAGGTCCTCGCCGACGTGCTCCCGCGGATGCACGAGAAGCGCTTCGCCTTCGACCTCGAGCTGCTGGTGGTGGCGCGCCGGCTGGGCTACCGCCGCTTCGTCGAGGTGCCGGTGCGCATCCGCCAGCGGTTCGGCAGCACGGTCTCACCCCGCGCGGTGGCCGGCATGCTCGCAGACCTCCTGGCGATCTTCTACCGTCTGCACCTCTCCCACTACGACGACGAGCCCAGCTCGTAGCGGACCCTGTGCCGGGAGCGCCGTTCGCGCGCTGCGGCGATCCTCTCCTCGCGCAGCGCCGCCTCCTCGGCGTCCTCCAGCGGCTCGAGCCGGCGACCGGTCGCCCACGAGAGCAGGAGGTCGGCGAGCGCAGGGTTGCGCGCGAGCGCCGGGCCGTGGAGGTAGGTGCCGATCACCCGCCCGAAGACCGCTCCCTCCGTGCCGTCCCCGTTGCCGACGCCCGCCGCCACCTCGGCAAGCGGCGCGGCGTCGGGGCCCCGGATCGTGAGCCCGCCGTGGTTCTCGAACCCGGTGAGCAGGGGGAGCCGGCCGTCCGCGGGCTCGGCAAGAAGCTCTCCCACCGCCCGGCGCCCGTTGCCCTTGACCGTGCGCACGTCCAGGAGCCCCAACCCGGAGAGGACCCTGCCGTCGGAGCCGGCGAAGCTCGTGCCGAGGATCTGATAGCCCGCGCACACCGCCAGGACCACCGCCCCCCGCCCCACGGCCCGCTCGAGAGCACCCTCGGCACGGAGCCGCTCGGCTGACGCCGTCTGCGCGGCGTCCTCGCCGCCTCCGAGGCAGTAGAGGTCGCCGGTGGGGAGCGCCACGCCCGACGTCGCATCCACGAGCTCGGCGGCGATGCCACGCCAGCGCGCCCGTTGCGCGAGCACGACACCGTTGCCCCCGTCGCCGTAGGTGCCGAGAAGGTCGGGGTGGACGACCACGATCTCGAGGCTCACGCGCCCGTCCTCGTCGCCCGTGCCATGAGGTCGGTGAACGCGGTGTAGTTGCCGATGAAGTCGACCGGGCCCTCCGCGGTCGCCGCGGCGTGCGGTGGCGCCCTCCGGGCCCCTGGGCCAGTCGCCGCCGTGGCGCGCCCGGCCATCCAGGCGGCGCGTACCGCCGCCACCTCGTCGCGCACGGTCCGGTGGGGAACCTCGGCGTAGTGGAGGCGCACCGCGAGGTCGCGACACCGCTCGCCGGTCGCGACGACCGTCCGACCCCGCAGCCGCTCGAACGGCACGTCCCAGAGCCAGGACGGATCCCGGCCGTCGGCGACGCGCGCGTTGATCCCGACCACGACGGGGCGCTCCCCCGGGCAGACGAGGTCGAGCAGCTCGCGCCAGCCTGCTGGGTTCTTGGCCAGCATGACGCGCGCCGCGCAGCCGGCGACGCCCACCACCGCGAACCGGCCCGCGACCTCGTCGACCTCGCCGATGCGGCGGACCGCGTCCTCGCACCCGGCACCCATCGCTACCGCCGCCGCCGCGGCCATCACCGCGTTGGCGCGGTTGAACCTTCCGGGCAGCGCCAGCGCGACCCGAAGGCGCCGGCCGTCGGCGAGCACCACGTCGTCTCCGTCGATCCGGACGTCGAGCGGGGGTCGGGAGAAGCCGCACGCGCACGCCCAGCCACCGTCCTCGCCCGCTGCGAAGCTAATGCGACCTTCGCAGGAGGGACACCCCACCGCGTCCTCCCGCCACGACAGCCCCGCACCCACCCAGACCGGGTTGGCCGCACCCGAGGCGGCCCACGCGACCAGCGGGTCGTCGGCGTTCGCGACCGGCACCGTGGCCGGCGACGCAGACAGCGCACGTCGCCACTTGCTCGCCACCATCCGGACCTCGCTCGTGCGGTCGAGCTGGTCCCGGGAGAGGTTGAGCAGGACGACCACCTCGGGGCCGAGCGATGCGACCAAGCGCGGCAGGTACCCCTCGTCGACCTCCAGGACCGCCGGCGCGCCCTGCGGCGCGGCGGCGAGCGCGGTCACATGCCCGGCAGGCATGTTCGAGCCCGTCGCGTTGATGGCGGCGGGTCCGAGCGCCCCTTCGATCGCGACGGCGAGCAGCCGGGTCGTCGTCGTCTTGCCGTTCGTGCCGCTCACGAGCGCCGTCAGGCGTCCGGCGGCGAGCCGCTCGAGGAGGAGGGGGTCGAGCGCGAGGCCGACGCGGCCGCCGGCGACCGTGCCGTGGCCCGCGCGGGCGCGCCGGGAGAGCCCGTTCACCGCGCGCGTTGCCGCGACGGCGGCCCGCGTCCGCACCGGCAGCGGCCCGGCGCTCACGGGGCGCGGCCCGGCGGGTACGTGCGGGCGAGCTCCTCCGCGCTCGGCTGGCGGCGAACCCTGCCCTCTGGCGGGAGCAGCGCAGAGATCGCCGCCATGACGACGGTGGTGTCGGCCTTGGGGTCGTCGAGCCCGAGCGCGATCGGGGTGCCGACGCGGATGCGGACGGTCGGTGGGTGCAGCACCGCCGCGACGTCGGGGATGCGCGACCGGCGCGGCCATACCCTCTCGGTGCCCCAGACGCCCACCGGGACGACCGGAGCCCCCGTCGACGCCGCGAGGCGCGCCACCCCCGACCTCCCGCGGAGCACCGGGTCGAAGAAGTCGCCGCCTCGTGGGATGGTGCCCTGGGGCAGCACGATCACCACCTCCCCTGCGCTGAGCGCCTTCTCGGCAAGGTGGAAGGCCTGGCGAGACCCCGCTTCGTCCGCGCGGTCGACGCCGATGCCGCCGATCGCCCGCGCCACCCGCCCGATGACAGGCGCGTCGAGAAGCTCCCTTTTGGCGAGGAACCGAACGGGGCGACCCAGGCGCGCCGCGAGAAGCCCGAGCGCCACCACGTCGAAGAAGCTGCGGTGGTTCGCTGCGACGAGGACGGGGCCGTGCCGCGGCACGTGCTCGACGCCTTGGACGTCGAAGCGCGCGTACGGGAACAGCTCGGGCCGGACCCAGAGGCGCAACAGGTCGTACGGCTCGTAACCGAGCAGAGACGGCACCCCTTCGGGACGGTCCCAGTGCTCGACCGGCCAGCGCCGCAGGGCTGCGACGACGGCGAGCCTGCGGTCCGGGTTCACGGCGTGGGGATGGCCCACGCCGGAGAGCAACGGGAGGTCGAAGACGCTGTCGGAGCACGCGTGGCTCGCGGCCAGCTCCACCCCGGCGTCGCTGGCCCACCGGTGGACGGCCGTCGACTTGCCCCTCCCCCAGACGAAGGGGCCGGAGAGCCGCCCCGTGTACCGGCCGTCGCGGGACTCGTAGCGGGTGGCGACCACGTCGTCGAAGCCGAGCGAGTCTGCGAACGGCGAGATCATGTCGGCGGGCGTCGTGGTCGTGAGGACGAGGCGGTACCCGGCGCGCCGGTAGTCCGCGAGGACCCCGGGTGCGTACGGGGCCACGAGGTCGACCAGCCCGGGCACGGCCGCCCGCCCGGCCTCCTGGACATCCTCCACCGCCGATCCCCACACGGCAACGGCGGAGGCGCGCGCGAGCGCCATGACCGGCAGGTTCTCGCCGAAGCGGTCGTAGGCGACGTAGAGCAGGGCGTACCCCGGAACCGGGAGCGCGACCCCAGCCGCCTCGAGCGCCTTGTGGAGCACCGGGCCGCTCGCGCGTCGGAGCAACGTCCGGTCGAGGTCGACGAAGACGGCTCGGTTGGTCGGGCTCCCGGCCACGCCGGGAGGTTACCGACCGGCCGGGGGGCCGGGGGGCCGGGGGGCCGGGGGGCCGGCCCCGACCACCGCCCAGAGCTCTCGGGGGCGGCGGACCCCCGGACGCGACGAAGGGACCGCCGGGGGGGTGACGGTCCCTTCGACTGACCAGCCAGGAACGGAGGGGGGGAATCCGGTTTCCTCGAGGTCTGTATCCATTGTGGAGGATACGGACTGATCTGTCAACCAGCTTTACGAACTGTTTACTATCGTGTTTTGAGATAGTATCGATCAGATCAGGTCACAACCCGTGACCTGGCCGTCCACCGGAGCGGAAAGGGCGCGGCCGGCGCGCACCGGCGGCCGGTGCAAAGACAGGAAGATCGCGCGGAGACCGGTGGCCGGCGCGAAGACGCGGACAATCGCGCGGAGAGGACCCGAGAGGAAGGCCACGTGGATCTGCGACACCTCCAAGCCCTCGTCGGCATCGCGGAGACCGGAAGCTTCTCCGCCGCCGCAGCCGCACTCGGCACGGTCCAGTCCAACGTCTCGGCGCACATCGCTCGGTTGGAGCGCGAGCTCGAGGTCGTCCTCGTCGACCGCACGTCGGGTCGCCTCACCGAGGAGGGTGAGGTGGTGGTCTCCCGCGCCCGCCGGATGATCGGCGAGCTGGACGCCATGGTCGCCGACGTCGTGGCGATGCGCCACGAGGTGAGAGGAATGGTCCGGCTGGGGTTGATCGGCACCGCAGGGCGATGGCTCGTGCCGCGGCTGTTCTCGGCCGTGCGGGCGCGCCATCCCCAGATCCGCCTGACCGTCACCGACGGCACCAACACCACCCTCGAAGCGCAGCTCGCCTCCGGCCAGCTCGACGTCGCCGCGGTCACGCTGCCGGTGCAGAACGACGAGCTCACCACCTCGCCGCTCTTCGAGGAGGACCTGGTCCTCGTCGTCCCCGTCGACCACCCGCTCGCGCGCACGGTCGGACCGCTCCCGCTCGCCGACCTCTCGGACCTCGAGCTCCTGCTGCCCGCACCCGGCACGGCGCTGCGCGAGGAGATGGACGTGGCAGCGCGCGCCGCCGGAGTGAGCCTGCGCCCGTCGATGGAGCTCGACGGCCTGCGCATGATCGCCTCGCTGACCTTCGACGGCTACGGCCCGTCCATCCTTCCGGCCACCGCGGTCCCCGCGCACCTGCGCGCGGACTACCACATGCTCCCCATCACCGGCTTCCCCCCCAGAAGGGTCGGCGTGGCGCTGCGCCTCCGGGGCGCGCCGTCGGCGCCGAGCCGGGTCGTGATCGACCTTCTCCATTCCGTCGTGCACGACCGGTCGCTGGCGCCCGAGTGGCTCCACCCTGCGACGTCTGCTCCGCGGCGCCCGAGCTCGCGCCGCTAGATTCCGCCCGGTGGACGGCCCGGTCGACGACGACCTGCTCCTCGCGGTCACCGACGCGGCACTCGACGCGGCGAGCCGGGTGGGGGCGTCGCATGCCGCCGTGAGGGTCGAGCGGGTGCGGACGCAGATCGTCGTCTTGCGCGACGGCAGGCTCGAGACGGCCGTCGACGACACCGAGCTTGGAGCCGGGGTGCAGCTGGTGCACTCCGGCTCGTTCGGCTTCGCAGGGAGCGTCTTCGTCGACGCGCCGACCGCGGCGCAGCTGGTCGGCGAGGCCGCCGGCGCGGCTCGGGTGACCGCGCCCGCACGAGGGCAGCCCGTCGTCCTCGCAGACGAGCCGCCGCACGGCCATGTGGAGTGGGCGTCGCCGTTCCGGCGTGACCCTGTCGACGTCCCGCTGCCCGACAAGGTGGAGCTGCTGCACGACTGGAGCCGGAGGCTCATGGCGGCTCCGGGGATCGACCACGTCACGGCGTACGTGATGGCCGTCCACGAGGACAAATACCTCGCCGATCTCTCGGGGACCGTGGCCCGCCAGCGCCGGGTACGGATCCATCCGCAACTGGAAGCCCTCTCGGTCTCCGACGCCGGTGACTTCGAGGAGATGCGCACGCTCGCGCCCCCCGTTGGCATGGGGTGGGAGTACCTCGAGGGCGACGGATGGGACTTCGACGCCGAGCTTGCGCAGCTGCCCGAGCACCTCGCCGAGAAGCTCCGTGCCCCGTCGGTCGCGGCGGGCACGTACGACCTCGTCATCGACCCCACCAACCTGTGGCTCACGATCCACGAGTCGATCGGCCACGCGACCGAGCTCGACAGGGCGATGGGGTACGAGGCGGCGTTCGCAGGGACGTCGTTCGCGACCCCCGACGGCCTCGGCGTGCTGCAGTACGGGTCGCCCGCCATGCAGGTGGTCGGCGACCGCACCACCGAGCACGGCCTGGCAACGGTCGCGATCGACGACGAGGGCGTGGCCGCGCAGACCTTCGACATCGTCCGTGACGGCGTTCTCTCCGGCTACCAGCTCGACCGCGCGATCGCCGCGTCGCAGGGTCTCGGCCGCTCCAACGGCTGCGCCTTCGCCGACTCGCCCCTCCACGTGCCCATCCAGCGGATGGCGAACGTCTCGCTCCGACCGGCCCCCGGGCAAGGTCCGTCCACCGAAGAGCTCGTGGCCGGCGTCGACCGTGGGATCTACGTCGTCGGGGACAAGAGCTGGTCGATCGACATGCAGCGCTACAACTTCCAGTTCACCGGCCAGCGGTTCTACGCGATCCGGGACGGGAGGCTCCAAGGACAGGTCCGTGACGTCGCGTACCAGGCGACCACGACGGACTTCTGGAGGGGGATGGAAGCCGTCGGCGGCCGCGGGACCTATCTTCTCGCCGGCGCGTTCAACTGCGGGAAGGGCCAGCCCGAGCAGGTGGCCGCGGTGAGCCACGGCTGCCCCTCGGTGCTCGTACGTGCCGTGCGCGTGCTGAACACCCGGGAGGAAGCGGGACGGTGAGCCCGGACCGCCCCACTCACCCCTCTCAGGTGGCCGAGCGCGTGCTCCGTTCGGCGCGCCGGCCGTGCGTCGCCATCGTCGAGGAGACGCGCGAAGTGGACGTCCGCTTCGCCAACAACACCATCACCACCGACGGCGTCCGCGCGGATCGCCGCGTGACCGCGATTCTGGCCGAGCCCGCCGGCGTCCTGGGAGGGCCGGGCCGTGCGGGCGTCGCGCGCCGCAGCGGGGAGGTGGACGTCGACGAGCTGGTGGCCGAGGCGGACGCGGCCGCCGGCACCGCCGACGACGCCGCGCCGCTCGTGGTCGGCGACGCGGACGCGGACTTCGACGCGGCGCCCGCC
Organism: Actinomycetes bacterium; assembly: GCA_021828005.1. GTDB lineage: Bacteria > Actinomycetota > Acidimicrobiia > Acidimicrobiales > RAAP-2 > JAJYVT01. Next base: position 13,665 of record JAKATJ010000018.1, read on the forward strand.
CTCACGGAGCTCGAGCGTCTGTCGCCGGTCGTCCGCAGCCTCGCCGCGGCGTTCGCTCGCGCCCGGGACGAGCGGACCGTCCTCTCCGGCTTCGCCGAGCACAGCGTGACGACCACCTACCTCGCGTCGTCGACCGGGCTGCGCCGCCGCTACGTCCAGCCGGCCGGCGCCCTGCAGCTCGTCGGGCGGAGGGACGGCGCCTCGGCTTGGGCCGGGGTCGGCAGCGCCGACTTCCTCGACGTGGAGCTCGAGCCCCTCGAGGAGCAGGTGTCCCGCAGGCTTGGATGGTCCGCCCGGCACGTCGAGGTCGCGCCCGGCCGCCATGAGGTGCTCCTGCCTCCGGGCGCGGTGGCGGACCTCATGATCTTCCTCGTCGACGCGGCGAGCGGCCGAGAGTCGGAGGAGGGGCGGACGGTCTTCTCGAAGTCCGGCGGCGGGACGAGGGTCGGCGAGCCGCTGACGCCGCTCGGCTTCGACCTGTGGAGCGACCCGGCGGAGCGGGGGCTCGAGTGCGCGCCCTTCCTCGCCACCAGCGTCTCGAGCGCCGACGTCTCGGTGTTCGACAACGGGCTCCCGCTGCGACGGACCTACTGGCTGCGGGAGGGCCGGCTCGAGCGGCTCCGGTACCACCGCGCCGGAGCCGAGCGGTCGGGTACGACCGCCGCTGCGCCGGTCGGCAACCTCTCGCTCGCGCTGCCGGGCGCCGCGGGAACCCTCGAGGACCTGATCGCTGCGACCGAGCGCGGGCTCCTGCTCACGTGCCTGTGGTACATCCGGGAGGTCGACCCGAAGATGCTCCTTCTCACCGGCCTCACGCGTGACGGCGTCTACGTCGTCGAAGACGGCGAGGTCGTCGCCGCGACGAACAACTTCCGTTTCAACGAGAGCCCGCTCGACGTGCTCGCGCGCTCGACGCATGCGACGTCGACCGCGCGCTGCTACGCGCGCGAGGGCGGCTCGTGGTTGAACCGGACGGCGATGCCGGCGTTGCGCGTGCCGGGCTGGAACATGTCGACGGTCAGCCAGGCGGTGTGACCCGCGCTTCGCTCCGCGGGCGCGCGGGTCGGGGTGCGACGATAGCGTCATGACGGTGCCGCGCGCCCCGACCCCTCCTGCAGCCGCAGAAGACCACGACCCGTTGCGTGCAGCGGCACACCGCCGCTGGCGCGAATCGGTGCTCCCGACGCTGGTGCGCTACGTCACGATCCCGTGCCTTTCCCCCAGCTTCGACGACGGCTGGGAGGCAGCGGGCCACCTCACCGAAGCCGCGGCGGTGCTCCAGGAGTGGGCGAGGGGACGGGCCGTCGACGGGCTCGCCGCCGATGTCGTGGACCGCCCGGGGCGGACGCCCCTCCTCCTCGTCGACGCTCCGGCAACCGGCGGCGCAGCCGGCACCGTGCTCGTCTACGGCCACCTCGACAAGCAGCCTCCCCTCGGCGTGTGGCGCGAGGGGCTCGGCCCGTTCACCCCGGTGCAGGAGGGGGACCGCCTCTACGGAAGGGGCGCGGCCGACGACGGCTACGCGCTGTTCGCCGCGCTGACCGCGGTCGAGCTGCTCGACGACGCCGGGGTCCCCCGGCCGCGGGTCGTCGTCCTCGTCGAGGCCAGCGAGGAGAGCGGGAGCCCCGACCTCCCCGCGCACCTCGCCGACGTCGCCGGCCGTCTCGGCGACCCCGACCTCGTGGTGTGCCTCGACTCGGGCTGCCTCACCTACGACCGCCTCTGGCTCACGTCCTCCCTGCGGGGCAACCTCGTGGCGACCGTCTCCGTCGAGGTGCTCACCGAGGGGGTGCACAGCGGGAGCGCGGGCGGCATCGTCCCGACATCCTTCCGGCTGCTCCGCGTCCTTCTCGACCGTCTGGAGGACCCCCGCACGGGAGAGGTGCGGCTGGCGACGCTCCATGCCGAGACGCCCCGGGCCACGACCGGCGCGGCGGCCCCGGACTGGGACGCGACGGAGGTGTTCCCGGTCGTCCCGGGCCTCGAGCTCGACGGGACGTCCGACCTTGACCGGCTCGCCCGGCGCGCCTGGGCTCCTGCCCTCGCCGTCACGGGCATCGACGGGGTCCCGAACGTGCGCGAAGGCGGGAACGTCCTTCGCCCGTTCACGACCGCCAAGATCTCGCTCCGCCTCCCTCCGACGGTGGACGCGGCCAAGGCGATGGAGGCCGTCGAGTCCGCGCTTCTCGCCGACCCTCCCTCGAACGCACGCGTCCGCGTCCACTTCGACGCCCCCGCGACAGGGTGGGTCGCGCCGCCGCTCTGCGAATGGGCCGGCGCCGCCTTCACCCGTGCGTCGGAGGAGCTGTTCGGCTCGGCGCCCGGCACCCTCGGCGAGGGCGGCACCATCCCGTTCCTCGCCATGCTGGGCACGCGGTACCCCGGCGTGCCGCTGGTCGCGACCGGCGTGCTCGGCCCCGGGAGCAACGCGCACGGGCCCAACGAGTTCCTCCACCTCCCGATGGCCGAGGCCGTCACGGTCGCGACGGCCCGGCTCCTCGAAGCGGCGGCGAGCCCCCTCGACGCGGCGGCGAGCCCCGGGCCGGCTTGACCCATGGCAGCGTCCCCGGTCGATCCGCCGCTGCTTGCGGTGCGCCAGGCGGTCTCCCTGGCGCTCTCGGAGGACTGGCTGCCGCTCGGCGATCTCTCGGCGTCGCTCGTGGAGGAGTCGCGCACGACGGAGATGGCGGTCGTCGCCCGCGCCGCAGGCGTCGTCGCGGGACGCCTCTGCGCGCTCGAGTCCTTCCGCCAGGTCGACCCCTCCGTCGACGTGAGCTGGCGTGCCGCCGACGGCACCGACGTCATCCCCGGGACCGTCGTCGCCGAGGTGCGCGGGCCCCTGCGCTCGATCCTCACCGCCGAGCGGACCGCGCTCAACTTCCTCTGCCACCTCTCCGGCGTGGCGACCGCGACCCGTCGCCTCGTGGAGGCCGTCGCGGCGGCCAACCCGTCCACGACCGTCGTGGACACCCGCAAGACGTTGCCCGGGCTCCGGGCGCTGCAGAAGGCGGCCGTCCGTGCGGGCGGCGGCCGGAACCACCGTGGCTCGCTGTCAGACGGCGTCTTGCTGAAGGACAACCATCTCGGGGCCGTCCCCGTCGAAGACGCCGTCGCGCGGGCGCGCGCGCGGTTCCCGATGCGGATGATCGAGGTGGAGTGCGACCGGCCCGACCAGGCGATGGAGGCGGCGGCGGCCGGGGCGCACGTCGTCATGCTCGACAACATGACGCCCGACGAGGTGGCGACCACCGTACAGGCGCTTCGCGCCGCGGGTCATGGAGTCCTGGTCGAGGTATCGGGGGGCATCGACGAGACGACCGCGCCTGCCTTTGCCGCCGCCGGCGCCGACCTGCTCTCCGTCGGCGCGCTCACGCACTCCGCGCCTGCGCTCGACCTCGGCCTCGACCTCGCGACCTGACGGCGCGCGGCGCTTCCAACCCGGTCAGCTCCGAGGGACGTCCTTCCACGGAACGTCGCGATCGACGCGAGGCTCTCCGGCGAGACCGAGGACCCGCTCGCCCAGGATGTTGCGCATGATCTCCGAGGTGCCGCCTTCGATGGAGTTCGCGCGGGTCCGAAGGAAGAGCCGCGCGACGTCGTGCGTGGAGACCGTGAGCTCGGAGGGTCTCACGCGCGGGAAGTCGGATCCGTAGAGCATCCCGTCCGCGCCCATGAGGTCCACGCACAGCTCCGCGGTGCGCTTGTTGTCCTCTGCGTACGCGAGCTTGGCGACCGATCCCTCTGGTCCCGGCGTCCCTGCACGTCGGTTGTGCAGCGCGCGCAGGTTCGTGAGCCGGGCGACCTCGTGCGCCACCCAGCGCTGAACGAGCCGGTCACGCAGGACGAGGGCCTGCGGGGAGAGATCCCCCTTCCAGCGTTCACGCCAGAGCCGCAGCGCCTCGGAGATGGGCCCGCTCCCGCGCTCGGCCACGTTCCCGCCGATGGCCACGCGCTCGTTCATGAGCGTCGTCAGCGCGACACGCCAGCCGTCGCCCACCCCGCCGAGGCGTGCGGCATCGGGCGCGCGCGCGTCCGTGAAGAAGACCTCGTTGAACTCGGCCTCACCGGTGATCTGGTAGAGGGGGCGCACCTCGACCCCTGGCGCGTGCATGTCCACGAGGAAGCAGGTCATGCCCGCGTGCTTCGGAACGTCGGGGTCCGTTCGGGCGAGCAGCAGCCCGAAGCGGGCGAGGTGCGCGAGGGTGGTCCAGACCTTCTGGCCGTTCAGCACCCATTCCTCCCCGTCGCGCTGCGCCCTCGTCGCGAGGCTCGCGACGTCCGAGCCTGCGCCGGGCTCGCTGAAGAGCTGGCACCAGATCTCCTCGCCCGTGAACAGCGGGCGCAGGTAGCGGTCGAGCTGCGCCTCGGTGCCGTGCGTCAGGAGGGTGGGAGCCACCATCCCGTACCCGAGGGTGTTGCGGAGCGCCGCCGAGGGTCCTCCCGCCGCTCGCACACGTGAGAGGACACGCTGATGGAGGGAGGGGGCCAGGCCGAGCCCTCCTCGGCCCTTCGGGTAGTGCACCCACGCGAGCCCCCGGTCGAATTGGGCGCCGAGAAAGACGTCGGGCGGCGTCGACGCGGGAGGGTGCTCCGCGATGAGCGCGTCCACGAGCTCGTCGACCACCTGGCCGTCGTGTCCGTCGACCCCTTCTTCCCCGGCCGTCGTGTCCGTCGACATCAGGCTGGCTCCTCTCCGTCTTCCCCCCGGTCTCAGATCTGCGTCTCTGGCGTGCGCCCGTCGGTCTCCGTCTCTGGCGTGCGCGCGAGCTCACCTTCGCCGCCGATCAAGAGCGCGTGCACTGTCCGTTCGACCTCGGCGGTCACGAGCACGAGCACCTCGTCTCCGGACTGGAGCACCGTGTCGCCGCGCGGCACGACAAGGCGGTCGCGTCGAACCAGCGCGACGACCGTCGCGTCCCGCGGGAACGCCAGGTCGGCGATCGCTCTCCCTTCGGCTGGCGAGTCGTCCGCCAGGGTCACCTCGACGAGGTGCGCGCTCCCGCCTTCGAATTGCAAGAGACGCACGAGCGCTCCCACTGACACGGCCTCTTCCACGAGGGCGGTGAGCAGATGTGGCGTGGAGACGGAGACGTCGACCCCCCAGCCCTCGTTGAAGAGCCACTGGTTCTTCGCGTTGTTCACGCGTGCGACGACCCTCGGCACCGCGAACTCCTGCTTCGAGAGGAGCGAGGTGACGAGGTTGTCCTCGTCGTCGCCGGTCGCGGCGACGACCACGTCGACGGACTCGAGGCCGGCCGCGTCGAGGGAGCTGACCTCGCACGCGTCCGCAGCGATCCACTGGACCTCCGGGAGCTCGAGGCGGCGCCGTTCCACGAGCTCCGGGTCGAGCTCGAGCACCAGGACGCGGTGCCCCTTGCTCGCAAGGTCCCGGGCGATGGCCGATCCGACGCTCCCTGCACCCGCGATCGCCACCTTCATGCCGGCGCCCTCATCGTGCCGCGCCCTTTCCGGTGGGCGCGGGCAGGTGCGCGAGCCGATGCTCCAGCTCGTCCAGGGCATCCGCCACCACCGCCAGGTGCAGCACGTCCCCCTCCTGCCCGACGAGGTCCTGCGCGCCGAGGCGCGGGCTCCCCGCCCGAGTCACGCCGACGACCGAGACTCGCCCCGGCACGGCGAGCTCGTCGAGCCGGCGCCCGGCCCAGCCGTCGGGCATCGACCGCTCGACCAAGACGAGCTTGCCGCTCGCGTCGGACCACTCGCGGGTGGACATCGCGGGGAGGAGCCGCCGGCGCACCTGGTCGATCGTCCAGGTCACGGTCGCGACGGTCGGGATGCCGAGCCGCTGGTAGATCTCCGCCCGCCTCGGGTCGTAGATGCGCGCGACCACCCGCTCGATGCCATAGGTCTCGCGCGCGATCCTGACGGTCAGGATGTTCGTGTTGTCGCCGCTCGTCACCGCCGCGAGCGCATCGGCTCGCGTCGCTCCCGCCCGCTCGAGATCGTCACGGTCGAACCCTGAGCCGTTGACCCGCTCGCCGTGCCAGTCGTCAGGCAACCGGCGGAACGCCCGGGGGTTGCGGTCGACGATCGCGACGCTGTGTCCCTCGCGGGTGAGCGACAACCCGAGACCAGAGCCGACCCGGCCGCAGCCGACCACGACGACGTGCATCCGCAAAGTGCTACACGGCCCGGCGACGCGTGTAAAGCTCGCCCGCCCCTTCGGCCAACCCGCGGACAGGCGTCTGAACGCCGGAGCGTCGGTGCGCCAACTCTGGCGGGATGGCCGCGGCGGCACCGTTCCGGGCGCACGCCGGCACCGTTCTACGCTTTGCCGGTGAACGAGCCCGACCGGACCCGAGTCGGGCACGACCGCGACCCGGCCGGATCGGAGCGCGCGCCCCGGACAGCTTCTCTTGGGACCGAGCCTCGCACCCGACCGGTGCAGCAGGGCTCCCGCGACGAGCAGCCCGCCGTCCCGACGCCGCCGCCCTCGGTCGCCAAGCCCCGCACGGCGCCCGTCGACGCAGCGGCAGCGTTCCCCGAGTCCCTCAGCTACCGGTTGAAGAACGCGCTCTTGGGCAGGCCGTTCGTCTCCGAGCAGCTCCGCAACGAGCGGCTGGGGCGCACGGTCGCCCTCGGGGTGCTGGCACCGGACTGCATCTCCTCCTCTGCGTACGGCACCGAGGAGATGCTCACCCAGCTGGTGCCGTACGTCGGGCTCGCCGCGTTCACCCTGGTCGTGCCCATCACGCTCGCGATCCTGGGTGTCCTCTTCTTCGTGACGCTCTCGTACCTGGAGGTCATCCAGCTCTACACGAAGGCCGGCGGGTCCTACGTCGTCGCCCGGGACAACTTCGGACCCAAGGTCGCCCAGGTCGCCGCCGTCGCGCTGCTCATCGACTACACCGTCACCGTCGCGGTGCAGACCTCTGCGGGCACCGCGGCGCTCACGAGCGCCGTGCCCGCTCTGGTCCCCTGGACCGTCCCCATCACCCTCGGCGTCGTCCTCGTCCTGTTGTACGGGAACCTCCGCGGGATCAGGGAAGCCGGGAAGTACTTCGCCTTCCCGACGTACTTCTTCGTCCTCAGCCTCGGGGGCGTCATCCTCGCCGGCTACGTGAAGGCAGCGCTCGGCGAGCTCCACGCGCGGCACTTCCCGCCCGCGCACCTGATCTACGGCGGTCACTTCGGGACCCGCGGCAGCGGGCTGCTGATGGGGCTCGCCTTCATCTCGCTCCTCCGCTCCTTCGCGAACGGGGGCTCGTCGCTGACGGGCCTCGAGGCGATCTCGAACGGCGTGAGCGCCTTCAGACGGCCGGAGTCGCGCAACGCGCGGGTGACGCTCGTCGCGATGAGCTCGGTCCTCGCGTTCTTGGTGCTGGGCGTCACCATGCTCGCCCGCTTCACCCACGCGGTGCCCTACGCCGCGGGCTCCCCGACCGTGCTCTCCCAGGTGGTCGATGCCGTCGTCGGTCACGGGGTCCTGTTCTACGTGGTGCAGGTCGCCACTCTTCTGATCCTCTACACGGGGGGCAACACCAGCTTCAACGGGTTCCCCTTCCTCGCGAGCTTCGTCGCCGGCGACTCGTTCCTCCCTCGCCAGCTCACCCGGCGCGGTCACCGCCTCTCGTTCTCGAACGGCATCATCGTGCTCACCGTCGTCGCGCTCGTGCTCATCATCGCGTTCCGTGCGAGCGTCGACTCGCTCGTCTCGCTGTACGCGATCGGGGTCTTCACCGGCTTCTGCATGGCCGGCTCGGGCATGGTGAAGCACCACCTCACGCACAGGGGCCCGCATTGGCGGCGCAAGATCGCCGTGAACGGCTTCGCCGCCGTGCTGACCGCCGCCGTGGTCCTCATCTTCGTGTTCGCCAAATTCCTCGAAGGCGCCTGGGTCGTCGTCCTCGTCGGCCCGCTGCTCTACTGGGGGCTGATCCACATGAACCGTCAGTACGTCGAAGAAGAGCGCCAGCTCCAAGCCGGAGCGGCCAAGGGCGCCGAGGCGCCGGTCCTGCGGCGCCATGTCGTCATCGCGCTCGTCGATCAGCTGGACATGGCCGCTGCACGGGCCGTCCAGTACGCCCGCGCGCTCTCCCCCGACGAGCTGCGCGCGGTGCACTTCGACATCGACAACCGAGCGACGCGTGCCCTCGTCGAGGACTGGAGCCGCCTCGGCCTCTCGCGCCTGCCGCTCGACATCGTCGAGGTGCCCGACCGCCGATTGCCTCGCGCGGCTCTCGAGCTCGTGGCCGACGTCGTCGCAGACGGTGAGACCCAGTGCACCCTCCTGCTGCCGCGCCGGGGATTCAACAACGCGTGGCAGCGGCTCCTCCACGACCGGACCGCCGACAAGATCGCGGCGGTCGTGAGCCAGGTCCCCCACGTCGTGGCGACCATCGTGCCGTTCAACCTGTCGCGCAAGCGCAAGGGCGGGGAGCTGCTCCCGCCCGCTCGCCCCGCCGCACCGGTTGCCACCGGTTCCGTCGAACCAGACGCAGGAGGAGACGTCGCGGGGGACGGAGCGGCTGACCCGGGAGGGCGCGGAACCCACGACGCCGAGGAACGGGCATCCTCGGGTCACGCTGGGGGCAGGTGGAAGGCGCCAGGCGCTCACGAGCGTCGAACGCCCGAGGACGCCGAAGGAGGGACGGATGCCGACAGGGCCCTCGCCCGGCGAGCGGTCTCCGCGCTCCCGATCTGCGAGGTCGAGTGGCGACAGCGCGTCCAGGTCGCCGGCCGGATCAAGTCCGTGCGGGTGCAGCCGAGCGGAGGGACGTCCACCCTCGAGTGCACCCTTGCAGACCGGACCGGGACGATCCTCCTCGTCTTCCAGGGGCGCCCGAGGATTCCCGGCGTCGAGCCGGGGGCACGGCTCGTCGCAGAGGGGATGGTCGGTGCGTGGGGACGCAAGCTCGCCATCTTGAACCCCGACTACGAGCTCGTCGGGGGGCGCGACACACAGGAGCCGCTCGCCGACGCGCACTGAGCGAGCTCAGCCGGGGTCCGGCGGCGGTCGCCGGACCCCGTACACTCCAATCTCGGGGAGGCAGGCTGTTGGACGCGGTGAAGCGGTGGGTGCTCGGCACGCTCGTGGCCTTCGCCGGGATCGGTGCCCTCGCCGGGGTGATGCTGCCGCTCCGGGGGGACCTCTCCATCGCCACCCCTGCGCTCGTCCTCGTGGTGCCGGTGGTCGCAGGGGTCGCCGTCGGCGGGCTGACGAGCGGGGTGCTCGCGGTCGCCGCCGGCTTCATCGTGTACGACGTCCTCTTCGTCCCCCCCTACGGGACGCTGGCGGTGGGGGCAGCCCAGAACTGGACGGCCCTCGGCGTCTACGCGGTCGTGATGCTCATCGTCGCACGGATCTTCAGCTTCCTCCAGCGCGCGCGGATCGACGCCCATCACGACGCGGACGCCACCCGGCGCCTGCACGAGCTCTCCGACCTCCTCATCGGCGATCAACCCGTGACGGGGATCCTCGGCGTCATCGCTGGCTCGCTCCACCAGGCGTTCGACGCCACCTGGGTGGCCGTGCTCATCCCCGACCCCGACGACGACGACCGGCTGACGGTCGCGGCGACCGCCGGCGATCCCCCGGCTGGCGACGTCGCGGCGCTCGTGCCGGTGGGGGGTCGGACCGAGAGCCTGCGGCCGTGGACGGGCACGGCCGCGAGGTCCGACGGCGTCGTGCGGATCGCCCTCGTGGCGCGTGGGCGACCGGTCGGGCTGGTGGGCCTGGCGGGCACGTCGCTTGACCGCCGCAGGCTGGAGCTGGCACGGACGTACGCGAACCAGGCCGCGCTCGCGCTGGAGGCGAGCCAGCTCAGGGAGCAGGCAAGGCGCACCGAGCTGCTCGAGCAGGTCGACGCGCTGCGCGCCGCGCTCATGGGCGCGGTCTCCCACGACCTGCGTACGCCCCTCGCCTCGGTGAAGACGGCAGTCAGCACGCTGCGGCGGGCGGGGGCGCAGGGGTCGTTGAGCGAGTGCGACCGCGAGGAGCTGCTGGCGCTGATCGAGGATCGCTCCGACGCGCTCGACAGGCTCGTCGCCAACCTCCTCGACATGACGCGGATCCAGTCAGGCGCCCTGGAGCTGCGACGCGCGATCACCGTCGTGTCCGAGATCGTGGAAGGGGGCTTGCGGGCCAGTGCCGTCACACCCGGCAGGGTGTCCGTCGACCTTCCGGGCGACCTCCCTCCCGTGGACGTCGACGCCGTGCTCATGGAGCAGGTGGTCGCGAACCTGCTCGACAACGCCGAACGCCACTCCCCGGACGAGATCCCGGTCCGCGTCGCTGCCGAGGCGTGCGGTGACGTGGTCGAGCTGTCGGTGACGGACCAGGGTCCCGGCGTCCCCGCGTCCGAGCGCGAGCGCGTCTTCACGATGTTCAGCCGAAACGGCGCGCAGGGGCGTGCCGGGCTCGGGCTCGCGATCGCCAAGGCGTTCGTCGAAGCGCACGAGCAGTCCATCCACGTCGAGGACGCGCCTGGAGGCGGCGCCCGGTTCGTGGTGACGCTCCCTGCGGCACCTCTCCCGATCGAGGGCTGACAGGCATGGCTCGCGTCCTCGTGGTCGACGACGACCGCGCGCTCCTGCGAGCCCTCGAGATCGCGCTGAGCGTCCGCGGGAACGAGGTGCTCATGGCGAGGACGGCAGCGGACGGGATCGCCCAGGTCTCGATCACGTCTCCCGACGTCGTGATCCTGGACCTCGGGCTTCCGGACATGGACGGCATCGAGGTGGTCCGCAGGGTCCGACAGTGGACCCGGGTCCCGGTGATCGTGCTCTCGGCGTCCGCCTCCGAGGACAAGAAGGTCACGGCCCTCGACGCGGGCGCGGACGATTACATGACGAAGCCCTTCGGCATGGCCGAGCTCGAGGCCCGACTGCGGGTCGCGCTCCGTCGCCACGTCGAGGACGGGCACCGCTCCCCGACCACCGTCGGCGTCGGGGAGCTGGAGGTCGACCTCGTCCACCACATGGCGCGCCTCGCGGGGAAGGACCTGGAGCTCACCGGCCGGGAATTCGACCTCCTCGCCTACCTCGCCCAGCACGCCGGCAAGGTCTGCACCCATCAGATGATCCTGCGCGACGTCTGGGGCTCCTCCTACGGCACGGAGGCCCACTACCTGCGCGTCTACGCCCATCGGCTCCGTCGCAAGCTCGGCCCCGCGGGTGACATGCTGCGCACGCAGCCCGGCGTCGGCTACCAGCTGGTCGAGGATCCCGCCTGAATGCCCTTGCGCGGACGAGGACGCCTGCCGGTTGGGTGGGTCTGGCCGCTGCCGCGACTCGTCGCGGACCTCTTCGCCCTCGCGTTCGCCGCTTGGGAGGGGGTGCAGGGGCGCTATTCCGAGGCGTCCCACGCGGGCATCCTCACTGCGATCGGGATGGTGCTCCTCCTGGCGCTGCTGGCCGGCCGGGGCAGGCAGCGCAAGCGGAGCGCAGCCTGGGTGGGCGACGCGACCCGAGCGATCGCCACGGTGCTCGGCGGGGTGCGCGTCGGGAATGCGGCCGCGAGGGGGGCGCTCGTCTGGGCGCTGCTGATCGCAGCAACGATCGGCTGGGACATGACCAGCTTCGTCGCGCAGAAGCACGACCTGCCGACGTTGAGCCGGCTTTCCGGCGCCGTCACCGATCACGACTGGGGCCGTGCGTTGTTGTTCGCGGCATGGCTCCTGCTCGGGCTCTACCTCGCGCTCGGGCGGCGGCTGCCGGAGGAAGGTCCCGGTGGGGCCCTCGGCGGCGACGCGGGGCCCGTCGGGCAGCGACCGAGCCGGCCCTCGCGGAGCCAGGGGAGTCACGCATGACCGTCGGGGCGGTCGTATGGACCGTCATCGCGGCGGGTTGGCTGGCGTGGCTCGTCGCCACCCGGTGCCTCCGGGCGTTGCCGGGGATCGGCTCGGTGGTGAACGCCTTCCTCGGCTCGT
>JAKATJ010000133.1 GCA_021828005.1 Actinomycetes bacterium
CCTCGACCCCAGGCACCCCGGCATCGTCGATCGCTGGTCGCTGGTCAACGCGCTCACCGGGCCTGTCGTGAAAGAGGGGGGCTAGCATGTCGCAGATGTCGACGGGGACGACGCTCGCGCGCACCCCGGTCGCCGAGTCCCGAGCATCGATCATCCAGACCGAGGAGCTGACCAAGGTCTATCCACGTACCGACTTCGCCGCAGTCGATCACCTGAACCTGGACGTGAAGGCGGGCGAGATCTTCGGCCTACTCGGCCCGAACGGCGCGGGCAAGACCACCACCGCTGGCATCCTCACGACGAGAGTGGTGCCGACCTCGGGACGCGCATTCGTGGGCGGGGTCGACGTGGCCGCGCACCCGGCACTCGCAAAGCAGCTCAGCGGGATCGTCTCGCAGCAGAACACGCTCGATCGTCAGCTCACGGTGCGGGAGAACCTGTACTTCCACGGCCGCCTGTTCGGCATGGGGGCGACGGCGTCCCGGCGCATCGCAGGAGAGCTCCTCGAGCAATTCCAGCTCGATCGGTGGGCGAACGCGTCCGTCTACTCCCTGTCGGGAGGGATGGCGCAACGTCTGATGGTGGCGAGGGCGATCTTCCACCGGCCCGCCGTGCTGTTCCTGGACGAGCCTACGGCCGGGCTCGACCCGCAGAGCCGCCTCGCGTTGTGGGAGATCCTCGAGCAGCTCAACGAGGACGGCCAGACCATCCTCCTCACGACCCACTACATGGAGGAAGCCGACAAGCTCTGCGACCGGGTCGCCATCATGGACCATGGCAGGATCCTCGCTCTCGACACGCCGGGCGCATTGAAGCGCGGGATCGGCGCGGACACCATCGTGACGGTCCGCTCGGGGGGCGACCTTGCGGCTCTCGGCGGCCTCCTCAGCCGGGATGTCGAAGGGGTCACCCGCACGCGCACCTCAGAAGGAGCCTTGCAGCTGGACGTGAGCGGCGCGCACCGTCTGATTCCCGAGATCGTCCTCGCTGCCGAGCGCCACGGCTTCGACATCATCGACCTGTCGGTCGCCGAGCCGTCGCTCGAGACGGTGTTCATCACGCTCACCGGGAGGGAGCTGCGGGACTGATGGCGATCACAGTCACGACGACGGCACAGGCGAAAGGCGGCGCTCCTCACTCCATCTCAGTCCACCTGCGGCCGGTCTTCACCGCGAGCTACACCGCACTGGGCGCACTCTTGCTCCGCGACCTCGTCGTGCTGTGGAAGGACAAGTGGATCTTCGTGCTCCGCACGCTCGTCCAGCCGTTCCTCCTGTGCTTCGTATTCCTCTACGTCTTTCCCAAGATCGGACAGGGCGTCGGGGGGAGGGGCGCCGCAGCGGAGTCGGCCTTTGCGACCATCCTCGTTCCAGGAGTCGTCGGCATCTCCATCATGTTCCAGGGGGTGCAGTCGATCGCCCTCAACATGGCTCAGGAGTTCGGGTTCACGCGGGAGATCGAAGATCGGGTGCAGGCTCCCTGCCCGATCTGGCTCGTCGCGATGGCGAAGGTCCTTTCCGGCGCAGCCCAAGGGGTCGTCTCTGCGGTGATCGTGCTCCCGATCGCAGACGTCGTGCATGCCCAAGGAGTCCATGCGCATCTCGACTTGCACTGGTGGGTGGTCCTCACGCTGGTGCCGATCGCGTGCATCGCGATGGCGAGCTTGGGGTTGGTGCTCGGGACCAGCTTCCAGCCGCGCAACATCGGTCTCATGTTCGGGTTCATCATCCTGCCGATCACGTTCCTCGGCGGCACCTACTACTCGTGGACCACCCTGGCACCCGTGAAGATCGGTGGGTTCCACTGGCTGCAGACGTTGGTGCTGCTCAATCCCCTCATCTACGTGAACGAGGGGATGCGCGCCGCCTTCACCTCGTTTCCCCACATGCACCTCTATGTGATCTACCCGGTGCTGGCAGGGTTCGCGGCGATGCTCCTCACGGTGGGGCTTCGGAACTTCAGACGGCGCGTGCTGGCCTGACCGCCGCCGTCAGCCGTCAGCCGTCAGCCGTCAGCCGCCGCCGTCGGCGCCGCGGGCCAGGCCTCTACCGCGCCGTTCACGCGGAGACGGACCGGGTCGGACTCTCGGAGGGAACGGTTCCCTGCGATCCGCGCCACCAGCGTGCCGGGTAGGCCGGCGGTCTCCGCGCGGACGCGCACGGTGGTGTCGTGCCCGTGATAGTCGCAGCTCAGCACCCGTGCGCCAACTCCGTGGGCAGCACGGCTGGACGAGTCGTCGACCCTAAGGTCCAGCTGCTCGGGACGAACCAGCACCGTCAGCCAGGCGTCGGGGCGTGCAGGTCTGACGAGGGTGAGCGGCCCCAAGCCAGTCTCCACGACCGGCCCTCGAGCCACCCCTCCGAGCAGGTTCGCCTCACCGACGAACGACGCCACGTCGGCGTCCACGGGGTGGTTGTAGAGCTGGAACGGCGCGTCGAGCTGCGCGATGACGCCGGCGCGCAGCACGGCGACCAGGTCGGCCGCCGACAGCGCTTCGTCTTGATCGTGCGTGACGAAGACAGCCGTCGTCCCGGATCGCCGCAGGACGGCGAGCACCTCGCCGCGCACCTGGGCCCGCAGGCTTGCGTCGAGGGATGCGAACGGCTCGTCCAGGAGGACGAGGCGGGGGCCGGGCGCCAGTGCCCTGGCGAGCGCGACGCGCTGTTGCTGCCCTCCTGAAAGCTGGTGCGGGTAGCGCTTGCCGAGCGACTCCAGACCGACCATCGCGAGGAGCTCGTCCACCCGCCCTCCGCGTGCGCGGCGCGAGAGCCCGAACCCGACATTCCTGCGCACGTCGAGGTGCGGGAAGAGGCTGCCCTCCTGTGGGACGTAGCCGATGCGACGCCGCTCCACGGCTTCGTGGTGGCGGGCGTCGTCCACGACCCGCCCGCCGATGCTGACGGACCCGGCGTCTGGCCGCTCGAATCCCGCGAGGACGCGCAGCAACGTCGTCTTCCCGCTCCCCGAGCGTCCCAGCACCGCGGTGATCGTCCCCTCGGGGACCTCGAGGTCCACCCCGGTCAGCACCGCCTGCGAACCGAACGCCTTCTTCAGCCCGCGTACCGAGAGCGCGCCTCGATCCGTCGACGACGTCATTGCTGGCGGCTCGCCGACCGGGACGGAAGCCGGTTGAAGTAGCGGGAGATCAGGTAGCTCGGCACCGCGGCGATCCCGATGATGACGAGAGCGAACGGTGCGGCCTGACCGTAGGAGAGGTTCTTCTGGTACGCCCAGAACTGCGTGGCGAGCGTCTGCACCCCGGTCGGGATCAGGATGAGCGTCGCCGTCAGCTCCGTCACGGTGGCCAGGAACACGAGGGCCACCGCGGCCGCGATCCCAGGAGCCACCAATGGCAGCGTGACCCGGGCGAGCACTGCGAGCCGGCGTCGACCGAGGGAGCGTCCGATCTCCTCGAAGCTCACCGAAGCGTGCGCGAGGGAAGCGCGGACGGCCACCAAGGCGAGCGGGAAGGACCCGATGGCGTAGGCGAGCACCAATAGAGGCGTCGACTGGTAGGCGAATCCGTTCGCATAGTGCTCCGAGAAGTAGACGAGGGCGAACGCGACCACGACTCCCGGTATCGCCAGGACGACGTAGCTGCTCCGTTCGAGCAGCCGCGTCGCCCCATTGGGATGCCGCAGCGAGAGAAGGGCGACAGGGACCGCCCCCACGGTGTCGAGGAGCGCCGCGGAGCCGCTGTAAAGCGCCGTGTGCCATCCAGCGTCCAGCAGCGAGACGCCCGCGATCGCGTGAACACCACCCTCGAAGACCCAGTACACGCTCGAGCCGACCGGGACCCCGAGGGCGAGCCCGACCAGGGCGGCGAAGGCCAGCAGCACCGGAACCGTCGCCCGGCCGAGTCGGCGCCTGGTCGCCACCCGCTGTGCCAGCGGACCCGTGCGCGTGGTCCGGCCCTTGCCCCGGACGGCGGCATCGGCTGCGAGCGCCACCACGCTGAGCACGACCAGCACGAGCGACAGGGCGGACGCGGTCTGCACGTCGAAGGAGACCTGGAACGCCGTGAAGATCTCGGTGGTGAACGTGTGGTAGCCGAGGATCTCGAAGGCGCCGTACTCGGCGAGGAGCGCGAGGACGACGAGCACGCACCCACCGAGCACGGCGCCGCGTACCTGTCCCAGCGTGATCCGCAGGAAGGTCCGCACCCGGCCCACACCGAGGCTGCGCGACGCCTCTTCGAGGGCCGGGTCAGCGCTGCGGAGGGCCGCCGCGACCGGCAGGTACACGAGGGGGTACACGGCCAGGGTCATGACCAGGACGGCGCCGCGGAAGCCCTGCACCCACGTCGACAACGACGCCCACCCGAAGCTGACCACGAAGTCCGGGATCGCGAAGGGCACCACCACCAGGACTGCCCAGGCCCGGCGGCCGGGGAGATCGGTCCGTTCGACGCACCACGCCACGAGGGTGCCGATCGCTGCGCAGAGCACGGTCACCACCACGACGAGCCGAAGGGTGTTCCACAGCAGGCTGGCGGTGAGCGGCTGCCAGACGAGGTGGGCGACGGCCCCAGCCCCAACCCCGCTCGCCTCGAGGAGGAGGAACGCGAGCGGGGCGAGGAGCACCGCCACGACTGCCACGCCGGCGACCAGCAGTCCCGCGGGCACGCGCAGCGGGAGCCGCCGCGATGCAGGGCTCGGGGCCGCCGAGACGGTGCCCTGCTCCACGGTGCCCTGCTCCACGGTGCCCTGCTCCACGGTGCCCTGCTCGGTCACAGCAGTCCTGCCTCGGTCACAGCAGTCCTGCCTCGGTCACAGCAGTCCTGCCTCGGTCACAGCAGTCCTGCCTCGGTCAGCAACGCGACCGCGGTTCGCCCGTCACCGAGCTCGCCCACGGTGATGGGGCAGGGCTGCAACCGGTCGAAGGGCAGCTCGGGTGCCTTGGTGGTCACCC
>JAKATJ010000134.1 GCA_021828005.1 Actinomycetes bacterium
GGGGAGGTCCAGGTGGTCGTTGCCCGAGCGCTCGGGAGGGAACGGCGACACGGGCCGGATCGACCCTGACGCCACGATGTCGGCGAACCGCCGGTTCAGCTCCCGGAGCTCGGCGGCCGAGGGGAGGACCTGGAGCCGGAGCACGAGGAGGTCGCCGACCCACCGGCAGGAGTGGTAGTTCCGGTAGAAGCCGAGGACCTCCTCGACCGCCTCCTCGACGCTGTTGGCCACCTTGAACAGCGACACGTCGTCGGCTGAGACGTACCCCGGCTGCACGACCTGCTCGTCGATGAAGCGGCGCCAGCCGTGCCAGTAGGTGCCCCCGGGGGTCTCGACGAGCACGACAGGGGCCGGCTCGGCCTTCCCGGTCTGGAGCAGCGTCAAGAGCTCGTAGCTCTCGTCCAAGGTGCCGAACCCGCCGGGCAGCACCGCGTAGGCGTGGGACTCCTTGATGAGCATGAGCTTGCGGGTGAAGAAGTACCGCATCTCGATGAGCTTCGGGTCCTGGGCGATGAACGGGTTCGCCCCCTCCTCGTGGGGGAGCCGGATGTTGACCCCGAAGGCGTGCGCGCGGCCGGCGCCCTCCGAGCCCGCCGCCATGATGCCCGGCCCCGCCCCGGTCACCACCATCCAGCCTGCCCCTGCCACGCGCGCGGCGAGATCCCGCGCGAGGAGGTAGACGGGGTCCGCCGGGAGCGTGCGCGCGGAGCCGAACATCGTGAGCTTGCGCACCGAGCGGTAGGGGCGGAAGACCCGGAAGGCGTCTGCCATCTCGCCGAAGGCGGCGTCGGCGATCTTCAGGTCCAGCACGTCGGTGTCCTCGTGCGCGAGCTCGTAGACGGTGGCGAGCATCGAACGGAGCAGGTCGCGCCTGACCGGTGCGAGATCTTGGCCGGCCGCGACGGCTGCGAACGCCGCGTCCAGCAGCTCGGGCTCGGGGCTTGCGGCGTCCGGAAGAGCCTCGGGCGGGACGGTCACCCCGGCGCGCCGGCGGGCTCCGGGGCGACCCGGCCGTACAGGGTGGTCCGCTGCACCAGGCGCCGCCCGAGCGGCTCGACGATCGCCTCGAGGTCGTCCACGCCCATCCGCTGCCCGTGGGCTCCACCCGCCGCGCGCGAGATGTTCTCGTCCATCAGGGTCCCGCCGAGGTCGTTCGCCCCCGCGCAGAGCACCTGGCGCGCGCCATCGGGGCCCATCTTCACCCACGACACCTGGACGTTGTCGATCGTCCCGCGATAGGCGATCCGCCCCACCGCGTGCACGAGCAGCGCCTCGCGGAACGTCGGCCCCCGGCGCGCGCGGCGCTGGAGGTAGATGGGGGCGGCCATGTGGACGAAGGGGAGCGGGACGAACTCGGTGAACCCGCCGGTCTCCTTCTGGAGCGTCCGGGTGCGCACGAGGTGGCGCGCCCAGTGGCGCGGCCGCTCGACCGCGCCGAACATGATCGTGACGTTGGAGCGGAGCCCGACGCGGTGCGCGATTCGGTGCGTCTCGAGCCACTCTGTGGTGGTCAGCTTGTCGGGGCACAGCACCTGGCGGACCTCGTCGTCCAGGATCTCGGCCGCCGTCCCCGGCAGCGTCTTCAACCCCGCCTCCTTCAGTCGCCGCAGGTAGTCCTCGAGGGGCTCGCCGAGACGCCTCGCGCCCTCGGTCACCTCGAGCGCGGTGAACGCGTGGATGTGGATGCGCTCGGAGCCGGCGCGCACCGCGGCCAGGACGTCCACGTAGTAGTCGCCGTCGAAGGACGGGTGGATGCCGCCTTGCAGGCACACCTCGGTCGCACCGAGCGCGTCGGCCTCGGCGACCCGTCGCGTGACTTCGTCCAGCTCGAGGAGGTAGGGCGCCCCCCGCAGGTTCAGCGAGAGCGGCCCCTTCGAGAAGGCGCAGAAGCGGCACTTGAAGGTGCAGATGTTCGTGTAGTTGATGTTGCGGTTCTGGACGTAGCTGACCTCGTCGCCGCAGATCTCCTCGCGCAGTTGGTCGGCGAGCGCGGCGACGGCTTGCACCTCGGGTCCCCGTGCCGAGAACAGCGTCACGATCTCGTCCTCGCCCACCTCCTGGCCCATCGCGACGCCGGCGAGCACCTCGCCGAGCGCGCCATGCACCGTGGCGGGCGGGACGTGGCGCCGTGCCGGGCCGACGAGCGCGGGCGGGCGTGACTCGCCGCCGGTGCACCACGCGTCCTCCCTGGCGAGCCCCTCTGCGTCGGAGGCGTCCAGCACCGGGAAGCGCATCGCCTCGTCGAGCCACCGCTCCGGCTCCGTGGCGAGCTCCGGGTAGATGGTGAGCCGCGCTGCGAGCACGCGCCCTTGCGCCTCGGTCGCCGCCCGCAGCGCGCTGACGGCCGGCCACGGCCGCTCGGGGTTCACGTGGTCCAGCGTCACCGGCGAGACCCCTCCCCAGTCGTCGATGCCGGCGGCGAGGATCGACGCGAGGTCGCCGGACAGGTTGGGCGGCGCCTGCAGGTGGATGGCCGGCGGCAAGACGAGGCGGGCGGCCGCGATCGTCCAGAGGAGCTCTGTGGGGGAGCACGCCGGGTGCCGGGCCATCGCCGTCCTGGACTTCGGCACGAAGTTCTGGACGATGACCTCTTGGACGTGGCCGTGGCGCAGGTGCGACTCGGCGATCGCCGAGAGGGCGATCAGCCTGTCGGCACGCGTCTCGCCGATCCCGACGAGGATCCCCGTGGTGAACGGGACGGCGAGGCGCCCGGCAGCCTCCAGCGTGGCGAGCCGCCGCGCGGGGTCCTTGTCGGGAGCGCCGCGGTGGGCCGCGAGGCCCGGACGGAGGGACTCGATCATCATCCCCTGGCTCGCGGTGACGGGCCGCAGCGCGGCGAGCGCGCCGGGCGACAGCGCGCCGGCATTGGCATGGGGGAGCAGCCCCGTCTCCTCTGCGACCGCGCGGCAGCACGCGACCAGGTAGTCCACGGAAGAGGCGTACCCGTGCTCGGCGAGCCAGCTCGCGGCGACGGGATAGCGGGCCTCGGGTACCTCGCCCAACGTGAAGAGCGCCTCCCGGCAGCCGGCGTCTCGGCCGCGGCGGGCGATGTCGAGCACCGCTGTCATCGAGAGGTACGGGGCCGAGAGACGGGCTGGGGGCTTGGCGTAGGTGCAGTAGCCGCACCGGTCCCGGCACAGCATCGTGAGGGGGATGAACACCTTGGGGGAGTACGTCACGCGCGTGCCGTGCGCTCGCTCGCGCACCGCGTCGGCCGCGGCCATGAGGGCCTCGGTATCGCTCCCGAGGAGCTCCGCGTGGGTGGGGCGCTGCCAGGCGCGGTCGTGGGCCGCCGCGCCGGATCGGATGGACTGGGACTCGGATCTCACATGGACCTCACAGCTCGGGGTTTCGCCAGGAGTCTCCCGCACGTTCGAGCAGCAGGTCGGCGACGTGCGGCCCCCAGGTGCCGGCCCGGTAGAAGTGCAGCCCGCCGCCGGGCTCGGACCACGCCTCGAGGTAGGGGTCGACGATCCGCCAGGCCTGCTCGACCTCGTCGGTGCGGATGAAGAGCGTCGCGTCGCCGCACATCGCGTCGTGGAGGAGCCGCGGATAGCCGTCCGTCCCCCGGTCGTCGCCGAACGCGCGCTCGTAGAGGAAGTCCATCGCCACGGACTGCACGCGGAACTCCTCGCCGGGGACCTTGGCGCCGAAGTGGAGGCTGATGCCGTCGTTGGGCTGGATCCTGAGCACCAGCGTGTTCGGCCGCAGCTGGCGGGCGAGCTCGCCGTCGAAGGCGAGGAAGGGCACGTTGTGGAACTGGAGCGCCACCTCGGTCACCCTCGTCGGCAGGCGCTTGCCCGTCCGGACGTAGACGGGGACCCCGGCCCACCGCCAGTTCTCCACCCGCAGGCGGAGCGCCACGTAGGTCTCGGTCACCGAGTCCGGGCCGACGCCCTCCTCGTCGCGGTAGCCGGGGACGGCGACCCCGTCGACGGCGCCCGGCGTGTACTGGCCGCGGACGGACTTGTCGACCGCCTCGTCGGGCGTCGGGATGTCGACCGCCTTCAGGAGCTTCACCTTCTCGTCGCGGATGTGGGTCGCGTCCATGCCGGTCGGCGGCTCCATGAGGGTGAGCGAGAGCACCTGCATCACGTGGTTCTGGACGATGTCGCGCAACGCCCCGGCAGTCTCGTAGAAGCCGCCGCGGTGCTCGACCCCGATGCTCTCGGCGACCGTGATCTGGACCTGCTCGACGTAGCGGCGGTTCCACACCGGTTCGAAGATCGCGTTGGCGAACCGGAGCGCGAGCACGTTCTGCACGGTCTCCTTCCCCATGTAGTGGTCGATGCGGAAGATCTGGTCCTCGTCGAACGCGCGATGCACCGCGGCGTCGAGCTCGAGCGCGCTCTGCAGTTCGTGGCCGTAGGGCTTCTCGACGACCAGCCGGGCGAACTCGCCCCCCTCCCCGGGGGCGTTGCAGCCCTCCTTGGCGAGCGCGTCGGCGATCATGGCGAAGACCGACGGGACGGTGGCGAGGTAGTACACGCGGTTCCCCCGGGTCCCGTACCGCTCGTCGGCCTCCGCGAGCAGGCCCTTCAGCCGGTCGAAGGTGTCGGTCGCCGCGTACTCGCCGGGGATGTAGCGGAACCGCTCGACGAGCTTGCGCCACCGCTCGCCGCCGTACTGGGCACCTTTCATCGCGACGCGCTGGAACTCCTCGTCGCTCCAGGGGGTCCTGGCGACGCCGATCACCGTGAACTCCTCGGCGAGCCGCCCCCGGTCGGCGAGGTTGGCCAGGGCCGGGAGGATCTTCCTCGCCGTGAGGTCGCCCGAGGCCCCGAAGAGCACGAGCACGAGCGGCGGGGTCCGCTCCGGCGGCGCCGTGGGCGGCGTCGGGACCACCAGCCGATTGGACGGCCGGGGGGCCGAGCGGGAGGCGGGCGCGGC
>JAKATJ010000135.1 GCA_021828005.1 Actinomycetes bacterium
GGGGCCTGCGGCACGCGCCCGGCGCCCCGGGACCCCGCCGATAGGATCCGCAGGCGGTGAGCTCGGCCGTCGTGCGACGTGCCGGCGTGCCCGTGCGAGCGGGGATCGACGGAACCGTCGGCGTCGGCCTCGAGGAGGTCGGGGGCCGCCGCGTCGTCCGGGCCCGCACGACCTCGGACCGCCGCCGCGGAGCCCTCGCACCAGAAGACGGTGCGTCGCTCGCCCGGGCCGCCGAGCTCGCGCTGGGCGCCCGCGTCCCGCTCCTGATCGAGCTCGCGTCGAGCGGTGCGGACGTCTCGGTCGGGCTCGACGCGCTCCACGGGTGGGGGACCGCCGCCGCAGCCGTCGCGGCGTGCTCGGGCATCGTGCCCGTCCTGGCCACGGCGATCGGCCCGGTCGTCTCGGGACCGGCCCTCCTGCTCGGGTTGAGCGACATCGTCGTGATGGGTCCGTCCGCGGTGGCGTTCGTCTCGGGCCCTGCGATGGTCGAGGCGTTCACCGGCGTCCGCGTCAGCACCGAGGCGCTCGGCGGGCTCGGGGTGCACGCCACCACGAGCGGCGTGTGCGCCCTGGAGGCCGACGACCCCGTGGAAGGGATGGCGGAGGTGCTCGGGTACCTCCCCGACCACACCGACGGCGACCCGCCGCGGGTGCCGACCGACGACCCCGTGGACCGCCTCACGCCCGAGCTGCGCGACGTGGTCCCCGACCTCGAGCGCGCGTCCTACGACGTCCGGGACGTCGTGGGGCTCGTGGTGGACGACGGGGTCCATCGCGAGCTCTGGCGACGGTGGGCGCCGCAGCTCGTGACCGCGTTGGGCAGGCTCGACGGGCGGGCCGTCGGCATCGTGGCCAACCAGCCGCGCGCGCTGGCCGGGACGCTCGACATCGCGGCGTCGCAGAAGGGCGCGCGGTTCGTCCGCCTCTGCGACGCGTTCAACCTGCCGATCCTCACGTTCGTCGACACGCCGGGGTTCCTCCCGGGCAAAGACCTCGAATGGCGGGGGATGATCCGCCACGGCGCGGAGCTCGCGTTCGCCTACGCGGAGGCGACCGTCCCGAGGTTGTGCGTCATCCTGCGAAAGGCGTTCGGCGGCGCGTACATCGTGATGGACTCGAAGGGGCTCGGCAACGACTTGTGCCTCGCGTGGCCCCAGGCGGAGATCGCGGTCATGGGCGCTCCGGGCGCGGTCCAGATCCTCCACCGCAGGACATCGGCGGACGACCGCCGCACGCGTGAAGAGGAGTACCGCGAGCGGTACCTCACGCCCTGGCCCGCGGCGGAGCGGGGCTTCGTGGACGAGGTCATCGATCCCGCCGAGACCCGCCGTGCGCTCGCGGCAGGGCTCCGCGCGCTCTTCACCAAGCGCGAGGTCCTGCGTCGCAGGAAGCACGACGCGGGGCCGCTCTGAGGTCAACGGGCGTGCGCCTGGGCCGGCGCGGCCGCACGCTGCACTTTTGCCCGCCGCGCGGCCGCACGCTGCACTGTTGCACGCTGGGCTGTTGCCCGATACGCGGCCGCACGCTGCACTGTTGCCTGATCGTCACCGAACTGCAATCGGCGTCATAGCTAATCCATAGGCACTTCGGGAAAGATGGTCCGGTGATCCGACCAACGACTGATGTGCCGCTCGTGCTCGAGTCCTGCCACAGCACGTGGATCTTCGACACCGAGCGCATGCGATTCCGCCGCATCCTGAAGGGCCTCGAGCTCGACGCCCGGCAGGCGTCGACGGCATGGCGGCCGTACTACGGGCTCGAGCTGGACTCGCTTTCGGAGTCTTTCGTGGTCCTGTTGAACCCCGAGGGCACGCGGCTGCTGCGATCCTGGCGGCACGTCGAGCACTGCCCGCAGTGCGGCGGCGAGGCGACCGCCGAGCTCTCGCTGGACGAGCTCCGGAGCGCAGCGCTCAGCTGACCACGCGGGCGGCCGCGCGTGCGTCCCGGCGTGCGTCCGAGCGTGAGTCCCGGCGTGCGTCCGAGCGTGCGTCCCGGCGTGCGTCCGAGCGTGCGTCCCGGCCAAGGCACGATGGTCTGGGTAGGCTCTCGTGACGTGGACCGACGCGACCTCGACCGCCTCTTGGGCTTGCTCGGCCAGTGGAGCGGCTCCGACCTCCACCTGAAGGCCGGGGTCGTGCCGAGGGTACGGATCGACGGCGAGCTGCGACAGGTGACCAGCGAGCCCAAGACCAGCCCCACCGACACGCTGGGGATCGCGCGGGCGATCATGCCGGCGGAGGTCGCTGCACAGTTCGAGCGCCACCGCGAGGCCGACTTCGCGTACTCGGTGTCCGGGATCGGACGCTACCGGGTCAACGCCTACTACCAGCGGGGCTCGGTGGCGCTCGCCTTCCGGGCGGTCCGGGCCAGCCCCGGCTCGATCGAGGAGCTCGGGCTGCCCCCCACGGTCGGCAAGCTCGCGGAGGAGCGCCGGGGGCTCGTGCTCGTGACCGGGCCGACCGGATCGGGCAAGACGACGACGCTCGCCGCGATGATCGACCACATCAACCGCTACCGGTCCTGCCACATCATCACGATCGAGGACCCGATCGAGTACCTCCACTCCGACGTGCTCGCCTCCGTCAGCCAGCGCGAGGTCGGTTTCGACACGGACTCCTTCCCCTCGGCGATGCGCGTCGTGCTCCGCCAGGATCCCGACGTCATCCTGGTCGGCGAGATGCGCGACGTGGAGACGGCCTCGGCCGCGCTCACCGCCTCGGAGACCGGCCACCTGGTGCTCTCGACCCTCCACACGATCGACGCCACCGAGACGATCGCCCGCGTCGTCGACTTCTTCCCCCCGCACCACCAGCAGCAGATCCGCACCTCCCTCGCGGGCTCCTTGCGCGGCACGGTCGCGCAGCGCTTGGTGCGCCGGGCCGACGGCAACGGGCGCCTTCCCGCGGTGGAGGTGATGGTCGTGAACGGCCGGATCCGCCAGTGCATCGAAGACGCCGAGCACACGAGCGACATCGCCGACATCATCGCCGACGGCGCCTACTACGGGATGCAGAGCTTCGACCAGAGCCTCGCCGCGCACCTCGAGTCCGGGGTGATCTCGCTGGCCGACGCGCTCGAGATGGCGACCAACCCGCACGACCTGCGGGTCACGCTCGAGCGCCGGGGGCTCGTGCAGACCGGCAGAGGCTGAGCGCGGGCGGCTCACGCGTCATGGGCGGCTGACGGGTCATGGGCGGCCGACGGGTCATGGGCGGCTCACGCGTCACGGGCGGCTGACGCGTCGCGGGCGGCTGCGTCACGGGCTGCCGACGCGTCACGGGCGGCTGACCAGCGCCGAGGCGAGGACGCCCACGACCGCACCGCCGACCAGGACCACGAACGGCGCACGAGGGCGCGCTCCGAGGCGGGCGACCACCGTCGCGAGCACGATCCACCCGGCGACGCACGCGCCGCCGGGTGGCCACAGCCAGCCTGCCGTCCAGGCGAGGCTGGCGAGAAGGGCGATCCCGGCCCCGCGCTGCCGTCCGTCCGAGCGCTCGGCGACGAAGCCCGAGCCCGTCCCGGCCGCCGCGCCGGCCGCCGTTCCAGCCACCGTTCCAGCCACCGCGCCGAGTGCCGCGCCGGCCGCCGCGCCGAGCGCCGCGCCGAGCGCCGCCCAGGCGAGCCGGTCCGCATGCCCGAGGGCGATGGCGATGGGCAGGAGGGACGCCGCTGCGAGCGCGCCCACGAGCACGAACGCGAGCGGGACCGCGGCGCCGTCTGCGGCCACGATCGCCGCTCCGAGCGCACAGACGACGATCACGGCGACCGGGGGAAGCGGCCAGAGCGAACCGAGCGCCCCGGCCGTCGCGGCGCAGAGCAGCCCCGTCCCGAGCTCGACCGCCGGATAGCGCCACGAGATGCGCGTCCCGCAGTGGCGGCACCGGCCGCGCAGCCAGATCCAGGAGAGCACCGGGACCAGGTCGACGACGGTCAGCCGGGTCGCGCACGCCGGGCAGTGCGAGGGTGGCTGCACCACCGACATCTGGAGGGGGAGCCGGTAGACGACGACGTTCAGGAACGAGCCGACGACGAGGCCTGCCATCCCGCTCATGAGGACGGTGAGAAGCTGCGCCACCTCGCTGGGGCTCACCGCGACCGGACTGTAGCGCCGAGGTGCGCGTCCCTCCGCCATGGAGCGCGGCGCACGCCGGCTGCCGGTCGCCGGCGCCGGGGTCGGGCTCTTCCGGGATCGACTGTCACCTCCGGCGGTGGTACCTATCACGAAGAGATCGAGGGCAGCGAGGCCCGCGCCCTCGGCGCCCGGCGTGCCGTGCAGGATCGCGAGGAGGCGGAGATGGACACGAACGACAAGCGGCGCGCCTACCGGAAGCCGGGCTGGTTCACCGTGCACCTGCTGAACAAGGTCGTGGCAGGGCTCACCCGGCTGGGCGTGAGCGTCTGGGGCAGCCGGGTGCTCGAGGTACGGGGCCGGAAGACCGGCCAGCCCCGCAAGACTCCGGTCAACCTGCTCACGATCGGGAGCGAGCGGTACCTCGTCTCTCCTCGAGGCGAGGGCCAGTGGGTCCGGAACGTGCGGGCCGACGGAGGGCGCCTCGACCTCCTCGTCGGTCGCAGGCGTACTCATTACATCGCCGTCGAGCTGCCAGACAAGGACAAGATCCCAGTGCTGCGTGCCTATCTACGGCGCTGGAAGGTCGAGGTCGGTGTGTTCTTCGACGGTGTCGGGCCGAGCTCGACGGACGAAGAGATCGCCGCCATCGCCCCGCGACACCCGGTGTTCGCATTGACCGAGCAAGGAGGAGGCACGGCGTTCCCGACGTAGCGAGAGGTCAGTGCGGGCGAAGGTGCCCCGATGCGTTCGGCCTCCACCTCGAACTGACCCACTGGCGGGGGGTTT
>JAKATJ010000136.1 GCA_021828005.1 Actinomycetes bacterium
CTGGACGCGCCCGACGGCACGGCGCGGCTGGATGGGCCCGACGGCACGGCGCGGCTGGATGGGCCCGACGGCACGGGGCGTCTGGTCGACGAGGTGCGCCGTCTCCTCGAGTGGTCGCGCCGGACCGAGACGGGCGACCGGGCCGACCTCGACTTCGAGCCGCACCGCAGAGCCTGGGGGATGGTGAGCGTCGGGCCGCGCGAGTGCCCCGGGGCGCACCGGTGCCCCGAGGGCGGGCGCTGCTTCGCCGAGCGCGCGCGCCGGCGCGCGGCGGAAGCCGACGTCGTCGTGGTCAACACGCACCTCTACGGCGCGCACCTCGCGAGCGGCGGCATGGTCCTCCCGCCGCACGACGTCGTCGTCTTCGACGAGGCGCACGAGATGGAAGACGTGATGACCCAGAGCCTGGGGGTCGACCTGACGCCGGGCAGGCTGCGCGCGCTGCACGCAGCCGCTCGCCCGATGCTCGGCGGCGGCGAGCTCCCGGGCCTCGACGACGCGGCCGACCGGCTCCGGGCGCTGCTCGCGGCGCACGTCGGAGAGCGCGTGCTCCGAGGGCCGGGCCACCGAGGGCCCCCGTCCCCGGCGCCGCAAGGAGCGCACGGCCGCGCCTTCTTCGGGCTCCCTGCCGATCCTCAGGGAACGGGGATCACCGTCGGCTCTGGCGGCGGGACCGGGACAGGGACCGGGACCGGCCCTGGCGGCGCTGACGACGAGGAGCTCACCTCGGTCCTCGAGCTCGTCCGCGCCCGGCTCGAGCGGCTGCGCAGCCACCTCGCCTCCGCGGACGGCACGTCCGGAGGGGCGGGGGCGGGCAGCGTGCAGGGTGACGCGGGGGAGCCGGGCGACGCCGCTCGCCGCACCCGGGCGCTCGTCGCCGCCGCGCACCTCGAAGAGGACGTGCAGCGTCTGCTCTTGCCCGGCGAGGGGGACGTGGCCTGGGTCGACGGGACGCCGCAGGGGCCGGTGCTGCGCCTCTCCCCCGTGGACGTCGGGCCGGCGCTCGCTGCCACGCTGTGGGGCTCGGTCACCGCGGTGCTCACGAGCGCCACCATCCCGCCGCACCTGGCGACGCGCCTGGCGCTCGACGACTTCGACGTCGACCACCTCGACGTCGGCAGCCCGTTCGACTTCCGCTCCCAGGCGCTCTTGTACGTGGCGCGCCACCTGCCCGATCCCCGCAGCGCCGGCGCGCACGCAGCGGTCTTGGACGAGCTCGACGCGCTCATCTCTGCGGCGGGCGGCAGGACGCTCGCCCTGTTCACGAGCCGCCGCGCCACCGCCGCGGCGGCAGCCGAGCTCGCTCCGCGCCTCCCGTTCCAGGTGCTCGTGCAGGGAGACCTGCCCAAGGGCCGGCTCCTCGAGGAGTTCGCCCGCGACGAGACGTCCTGCCTCTTCGCGACGCTCGGCTTCTGGCAGGGCGTGGACGTGCCCGGCCGCGCGCTCAGCCTCGTGACGGTCGACCGGCTGCCCTTCGGCCGGCCCGGCGACCCCGTCCTCGACGCGCGCCGCGAGCGCGCCGGGCAGGCGGCGTTCGCGCTCGTCGACCTGCCGCGCGCCGCGATGCTCCTGGCGCAGGGCGCAGGACGGCTCATCCGCAGCGCCGACGACCACGGCGTCGTCGCGGTCTTGGACCCGCGCCTGGCGACCGCGAGCTACCGCCGGGCGCTGCTCGACGCGCTGCCCCCCATGCGGCGGACGGTCGAGCGAGCCGAGGTCGTCGCGTTCTTGGAGAGGGTCCTCGGGCAGCCGCAGCCGCAGGCGCAGCCGCAGCCGCAGGCGCAGCCGCAGCCGCAGGGGCAGCCGCAGGGGCAGCCGCAGCCGCAGGGGCAGCCGCAGGCGCAGGGGCAGCCGCAGGCGCAGGCGCCGGGCCGGCCCGACGCCCCCGAGTGTTCGAGCCCGGTGGCTCGGGGCCTCAGCCCTCGGGCTCGAGCACGAGGAGCCGGTCCGCCGCCTCGAGCAGCGGGTCGTCGACCACCCCCATGACCACACGCCCCGCGTGGACCGCGCCGAGGACCACGCCGCGCTCGCGGTCGCGCGCCGCGCTGAGCGGGCGGCCCGCACCCTCCTCGCCGACCTCGAGCTCCTTCAGGCGGAAGCCCTCCGAGTCGAGGATGCGCAAGAGGAGCTCCCCGGCGTGGGGCGCCTCCATCGACTTGGCGACGGTGTGCGCGAGCAGCTCGTCGCCGGAGACCGCGTCGACGCCCAGGTCGCGCAACGCCCCGCAGACGTGGGGCGAGGTGGCGATCGCGATCGCCGGGACGCCCGGCGCGAGCTGGCGGACGAGGACCGCGCTCACGAGCACGGACGCGTCGTCCTGCCCGGCGACGAGCACCTGCGCGGCGCGCTCGGGCCTGGCGCGCCGGACCACCGCCTCGCTGGTCGGGTCGCCGGTCACGACGTCCACGTCGTCGGGGAACGACGACCTGTCGGCCGTCGTGACCACCACCACGTCGCGCCCGGCGGCGGCAAGCTCCGCCACGGCGGGCGGGACGGCAGGGTGGCTCCCGATCACCACGATCTCGCCGCCTCTCGCCTCCCGCCGCTCCATCCCGAGCAGCCTACGCAGGCGCGCCGTCGCGACGACCCCGGCAAACGTTGCGAACGCCGAGGCGAACAGCGGGATGGTCGTGAGCATCACGAGCGACGCGACCACGCGTCCCGCCGAGTTCTTCGGCGTGACGTCTCCGTAGCCGACCGTGGTCGCCGTGGTGATGGCCCAGTAGAGCCCGGTCCCGAAGTCGAGGTGCTGGGTGGCGGCGAAGGCGCCCGCCCCCGCGAAGAGGCACACGATGCCGAGCACGACGAGGCGGCCCGGCTGCGACCGAGCGACCTTGGACGCGAGCAGGGTGATGGTGGTGAGCACGGGCGGCGTTCAGTAGCCCAGGCGGTCGAGGGCGTCCGGCCGCTGCTGCCAGCGCTTCTCCACCCGCACGTGCAGCTCGAGGTAGGCACCCGGGGGCAGCTGCGCACGGACCGCGGTCCCGACCTCCTTCAGGACCTCCCCGCCCCTCCCGATGACGATCCCCTTCTGCGAGTCGCGCTCGACCACGATGTCGCAGCGGATCCGGGGCCACTCCCACTCCGTCACGCGGCACGCGATGGAGTGCGGCAGCTCCTCGCGCGCGCGCCGCAGCAATTGCTCTCGCACGAGCTCGGCGACCCGGAGCGCCTCGGGCGTGTCGGTCACCATCTCCTCGGGGTAGTACGCAGGGCCCTCGGGCAGCCGCTCGACGACCGCGTCCAGCAGGCCCTCCACCCCCTCGCCCGTCAGCGCCGAGACGGGGAAGTACTCCGCCTGCACCCCGTCCCCGAGCTCTGCGACCGCCGCCGCCGCCGCAGCGAGCCGGGCGAGGACCTCGACGGGGCGCGCGCGGTCGACCTTGTTGAGCGCGACGAGGAGGCCGGTGGGGCGCGCGTGGTCGACCTTGTCGAGCGCGACGAGGAGGTCGGCGGGGCGCTCCGTGCCGATGAGGTCGTCGCCGTCGTGGACCGCCGCGATCGCCCGTGCGAGCACCATGCGGTCCCCGATGCCCACCTCTGCGGTCGCGTCGAGCACCGCCACTGCGACGTCCACGTCCCCGAGCGACGCGTCCGCCGCCCGGACGAGGCGTTCGCCGAGCACCGTGCGCGGCCGGTGGAAGCCCGGCGTGTCCACGAGGACGACCTGCGCGCCAGGGCGGTGGACGATGCCGCGCACGGCGTGGCGCGTGGTGTTCGGCCGCGACGAGACGATCGAGACCTTGGTGCCGACCATTCGGTTGACGAGCGTCGACTTCCCGACGTTCGGCCGGCCGACGACGGAGGCGAACCCGGCCCTCACCTCGAGCCTTCCCTGCTCCCTCTACTCCGCTGCGTCGCCGGGGACCACGACCGGCTCGTTGCGCTCGATCCGGACCCGAGAGACCCGCCGCCCCTGCACCCGCTGGGCGACCAGCCGGACGCCGTCGACGTCGACGGACTCGCCCTCTGCCGGGACGCGCCCACTGATCGCGAGCATGAGGCCCCCGACGGTGTCCCATCCCTCCTGGGGAAGCTCGGTCCCGAGCAGGTCGTCGACGTCGTCGATCGCCATCCGGCCCGTCACGACCACGCTCCCGTCGGGCAGGGTCTCCACGACCGGCTCCTCGACGTCGTACTCGTCGACGATCTCGCCCACGAGCTCCTCGATGAGGTCCTCCAGGGTGACGAGCCCCACGGTGCTGCCGTACTCGTCGACGACGACGGACATGTGGAACTTCGCCTCCTGCATCTCGCGCAGGAGCGCGTTCAGACGCTTCGTCTCGGGGACGAAGTGCGCCGGACGAAGGTGCGCACGCACGAGGTCCTCGCCGCGTCCCTCGTGCTCGGCGCGCATGAGGTCCTTGGCGTAGGCGATGCCCACGATGTCGTCGACGTCGCCCTGGTGGACCGGGACCCGGCTCCACCCCGCGGCGAGCACCTGGGAGAGAGCGTCGTGCACGAGGGTCCCTCCGTCGAGGATGAACATGTCGAGGCGCGGCACCATCACCTCGCGGACCACCGCGTCGCCGAAGTCGATGATCGAGTGGATGAGCGTCCGCTCCTGGAGCTCGATCACGTCCTCCGCCTGCGCCACGTCGGCCATCGCCAGGAGCTCCGACTCGGTCACCCGGGGCGGCGGGACGTTCGCCGCGCCGTGGCGGCCGATGAAGAGGTTGGCGAGCCCGATCAGCACCGCCGAGATCGCGCGCACCGGCGGGAACCGCACGAGCGCGTCCACGATCGGCGCCGAGAAGAGCGCCGCGCGCTCGGGGTTGTGCACCGCCCAGTTCTTGGGCACCGCCTCGAACAGGACGAAGATCACCAC
>JAKATJ010000137.1 GCA_021828005.1 Actinomycetes bacterium
GCGGCGTAGCCCCGGCGCCGTCGCGGCGTATCAGCCCGGGAGCTCGCCGGTCTCCAGCAGCTCGCCGAACCGGGCGCCGTCCACGATCGGGACTCCCAGCTCTTCCGCCTTCCGCGCCTTCGCCGCACCGGGCGATGCACCCACCACGACGGCGAACGTCTTCTTCGAGACCGTCCCGGGCGACTTCCCGCCCCGCGAGAGGATCGCCGCTTCTGCCTCCTCGCGACTGAAGCCCTCGAGGGTTCCCGTCACCACCACCGACTTGCCGGCGAGGGTCTGCGGCGTCGCGGGCGCGGTGCCCGGCCGGGCGGTGCCGGCGGAAGCGGTGCCGGCGGAAGCGGTGCCGGGCGGGCCGAACCCCACGGGGGCGGCACCCGCCGACGCGACGCCCGCCGGGGCGGCACCCGCCGACGCGGCACCCGCCGGGGCGGCACCCGCCGACGCGGCACCCGCCGGGGCGGCACCCGCCGACGCGGCACCCGCCGACGCGGCACCCGCCGACGCGGCACCCGGCTCATCGGTCCTGAGACCGAGGGAGACCAGCCGGTCGAGCACCGTCACGTTCTTCTGGTTGGAGAAGAAATCGGCCACGCTGTCGGCGATCGCACGGCCGACTCCCTCCACCGCGACCAGATCTTCGGCACTCGCGTGCCGCAGCGCGTCGAGGGTGCCGAACGCGCGAGCGAGCGCCCGGGCCCCGGTCGGCCCGACGTGCCGGATCCCCAGGGCGACGAGAAGGCTCGAGAGCGCCCGCGACTTCGAGCCCTCGATCGCGTCCACGAGGTGCCGCGAGGAGATCGCGCCCATGCGCTCGAGCGCCGCGAGCCGCTCCGCCTCGAGGAGGTACAGGTCGGCGGGGTCGGCGATCATGCCGGCCCGCACGAGCTGGACGACGCGCTCCTCCCCCAGACCCTCGATGTCCATGCCCGAACGCGACGCGAAGTGGACGATCCGCTGGACGCGCTGCGCGGGGCAGTCGATGTTGGTGCAGTACGTGTCGCTCTCCCCCGGAAGCCTCGTGAGCGGGCCACCGCACGATGGGCACGTCGTCGGGAACGCCCACGGAGCCGGGCGCTGCGCCTCCGGACTCTGGCCGTCGGTACGCGTGTCCGGACCGAGCACGGGCCCCACGACCTCGGGGATGACGTCGCCCGCCTTGTGGACGACGACGAGGTCGCCCGGACGCACGTCTTTCAGACGGACCTGGTCCTCGTTGTGCAAGGTGGCGAGGCGGACCGTCGAGCCGCCGACGACGACGGGCTCGAGCACGGCGAACGGCGTCGCTCGACCGGTCCTCCCGATGGAGACCATGATGTCGACAAGGCGCGTGGTGCGGTCCTCTGGCGGGAACTTGAACGCGATCGCCCAACGAGGAGCCCGCGAGGTCGCGCCGAGACGCTCGTGCAACGAGAGCTCGTCGACCTTCACCACCGCCCCGTCGATCTCGTAGGGCAGGTCGTGGCGGTGCGCCTCCAGCTCCTCGCAGCGTGCGATCGCCGCCGTCACGCCGCGCACCTGCCGAGCGTCCGGGCTCACCGGGAACCCGGCGGCCGCCAGCACCGCGAGCGCTGCGCTCTGCGTGGCCGGCGGCCACGCCCGGGAAGCCTCCCGCAACTTCGCCGGCCCACCAACTGTCCCCCCCTCGGTCAACGCACCGTCGATCTCGCCGATCTGGTACGCCCAGAACGACAGCGGCCGCGAGGCCGTGACAGAGGGGTCCTTCTGGCGCAGCGACCCAGCGGCTGCGTTGCGGGGGTTGGCAAACGTCTTCGATCCCTGCTTCTCGGCACGCTTGTTCAGCTCCGCGAACTCCGCCGTCGCCAAGTAGACCTCTCCGCGCACCTCGAGGCGGCGAGGCGCGGGGGTCTTCAGCACGTGCGGCACGTCGCGGATGGTGGCGACGTTGGCCGTCACGTCCTCCCCGGTGACGCCGTCCCCGCGCGTCGCTGCACGGACGAAGCGGCCGTCGAGGTAGGTGAGCGACATCGCGACGCCGTCCACCTTCGGTTCGCAGCAGAAGTCGAGCCCCTCCACGTCGACGTCGGGGAGCTGGCGGCGCAACCGTTCGGCCCAGGCGTCGAGCTCGGTCCGGTCGAACGCGTTGTCGAGGCTCATCATCGGGATGCGGTGGCGGACGGGACGGAACAGCTGGGTCTCTGCTGCACCGCCCACGCGCTGGGTCGGAGAGCCCGGGGTGACGACCTCGGGGTGGTCGGACTCGATCTGCCGGAGCTCCCGGACCAGCGCGTCGAACTCTGCGTCTGGGATCTCCGGAGCGTCGAGGACGAAGTAGCGCTCGTTGTGGTGCTCGATCAGCTTCCGGAGCCGGGCGGCGCGCTCGGCCGGTGTGCGCTCGTCCGGCACGCCCGCACCCGTCACGCCCGCACCCGGCACGCCCGCACCCGGCACGCCCGCACCCGTCACGCCCGCACCCGGCACGCCCGCACCCGTCACGCCCACCTCCCGGACACCGCGACGATCCCCGCGCCCAGCACCGCATCGGGGTCCGCTGCGTCGTAGAGCGCGAGGGTCTGTCCCGGCGCGACCGGACGCTGCGCGACCGGGAACCGGCACACAAGGCCCTCCCCCCGCGCGCCTGCGTGCACCGTGCAACGAGCCGGCTGGCCGTGCGCGCTCATCTGCGCGATCGCTTCCTCGCCGCCGGCGAGGGGACGGTCAACCCAGGTGACGGACCCCGGTGCGAGGGAGACCTCGTGGACCGCAGCGCGGACGGCGCCGGCGACCGTGACCCGGCGCGCCGCGACGTCGACGGCGACCGCGTAGCGCCGCGACCCCGCCGCCGGCATGCCTCGGCGCTGCCCCACGGTCACGAGCTCGACCGCGTCGAGGGCGCCGAGGGCGAGCCCGGTCTCCGCGTCGACGACGTCGCCGGCGTGCAGCTCGATCCGGGACCCGAGGAACCCTTCGCGCCCCTCCGGGTCGTGGATGAAGCAGACGTCCTGGCTGTCGGGCTTGGCGGCGGTGCGCAGCCCCAGCCTCGCCGCTTCGGCGCGCACCTCCGACTTGGTCATGTCGCCCACGGGCAGCACGATCGCGCCGAGCTGTGACTGCCCGAGCATGGAGAGGACGTACGACTGGTCCTTCAGTGGATCGGCGCCGCGGCACAGCGAGAACCTGCCGCGCAGCTCCACGACCCGCGCGTGGTGACCCGTCGCGAGACGGTCGAACCCGAGCCTCCGCGCGCGCTCGAGCAGCCTGTCGAACTTGATGTGGCGGTTGCACTCGATGCACGGGTTGGGCGTCCGGCCCTCGGCGTGGGCGGCCACGTACGGCTCGACGACGTCGCGCTCGAAGTCCGAGGCGTAATTGAAGACGTGGTGCGGGACGCCGAGCTGCTGCGCGACCCGGCGGGCGTCGTCGACGTCGGCGACCGAGCAGCAACCCGAGCTCTGCGGCCCGCCCCAGAGCTTGAGCGTCGCGCCGGCCACGTCGTGGCCCTCCGCGACGAGGCGCGCGGCCGCGACCGAGGAGTCCACTCCCCCCGACATCGCAACGAGCACACGCACTGCTGCCGCCTTCGATCCCGCCGCCCGCCGCCCGCCGCCCGACGCTCAGCCGCCCGACGCTCAGCCGCGCAGGCGAGCGACGGCCTCGGGCACCACCGCGAGCGCACGCTCCACGTCCGCGGGCGACGTCGTGTGGCCGAGGCTGAAGCGGATCGACCCGCGGGCGATCCTCGCGGGCACCCCCATCGCCGCAAGCACGTGGCTCGGCTCGAGGGCTCCGCTCGCGCATGCCGCCCCGGCCGAGACGCAGACGCCGGCCTCGTCGAGGAGCACCACCAGCTCCTCCCGGTCGACGCCCTCGAAGCACAGGTGGCACGTGCCGGGGACGACCGACTTCCGATCAGCGGCTTCGGTGGCCGACGGCACGGCGTCGAGCAGCCCGTCGGCGAGCCGGTCACGCAGCGCCCCCACGCGCACCGCCTCTGCGTCGCGGTCCTTCGCCACAGAAGCCAGTGCCGTCGCGAGCCCGACCGCACCGGCGACGTCGTGCGTGCCGGCTCTCCGCTCCCGCTCCTGGCCACCGCCGACGACGAGGGGCTCGAGCTGCGTCCCCTCCCGAACCACGAGCGCGCCCGCGCCCTTCGGGCCCCCGAGCTTGTGCGCGGAGACCGAGACCAGGTCGACCCCGCGCGCCGCGAGCGCGACGTCGAGCCAGGCAGCCCCCTGCACCGCGTCGGTGTGGACGACCGCTCCCGGCGCGAGCCGCCGCGTGAGCGCCACGACGTCGGAGAGCGGCTGGACGGTGCCCACCTCGTTGTTGGCGAGCATGACGGTCACCAGCGAGACCCTCGCGTCGAGCGCCTCGGCGAGCCGCTCGAGATCGAGGACGCCGTGGGTGTCCACGCCGACGAGCGCGTGCTCGACTCCCGGGAGCCGCGCCGCCGCGGCACGGCAGGCCTCCAGCACCGCCGCGTGCTCGACCGCGGAGCTGACGACCACCGTCTCTTGGCCCGGGCGCCGGGCCGCGGCACCGAGGACACCGAGCACGGCGAGGTTGTCCGCCTCGGTCCCGCCGGAGGTGAACACGACCTCGCCGGGCGCAGCACCCAACAGCTCGGCGACCTGGTCGCGGGCGTCCTCCACGGCCTGGCGCGCGGCTCGCGCCTGGCGGTGGTGGCCCGAGGGATGGCCGAAGACCTGCGACGCGAACGGCGCCATGGCTTCCACCACCTCGTCGCGCACCGGCGCCGAGGCCGCGTGGTCCAGGTAGGTGAGGGGCGGGCCGCCGGCGGACGGGCGTCGGCCGCTGGACGCCGGTCGATCAGCGGGTGCCGGTCGATCAGCGGG
>JAKATJ010000019.1:0-20822 GCA_021828005.1 Actinomycetes bacterium
CGGCCCGGCGGAGCTGACGCCCCTGCGGCTCAGTAGGCGTGGACGACGTGGGCCCACCACGTCAGCAGGTGTGTCACCACCCACTGCAGCGGGCTCGTGTGCGAGAACGACATCAGCACCAGCGCACCGAGGATGATCAGCATCCCGTACATGCGGAACCGCAGGTACCCGGGCCACCAGGACCTCGGGATGAGCCGTTCCACGACCGCCGAGCCGTCGAGGGGCGGGATCGGGATCATGTTGAAGCAGGCGACCCACAAGTTGATGAAGCCTGCGTAGAAGAGGATCCGCGCGCCGAGCGATGTCGGCACCCCGCCCGGGTGCCCGAGCGCGAACACGAGGTAGAAGGCGGCGCCGAAGATCGCCGCGAGGAGGACGTTGGTCATCGGCCCCGCGAGCGCGACCAGCACGGACTCGTTCCGAGGATGACGGAGCCTGCGGACGTCGACGGGCACCGGCTTCGCCCAGCCGAACCAGCCCAACCCCGCGATCACCGTGATGATCGGCACGATGATCGTGCCGAGCAGTGTCACGTGGCGCATCGGGTTCAGCGTGATGCGGCCCGCGCGCTTCGCCGTGTCGTCCCCGAATGCCAGCGCGACGACGCCGTGCGCGATCTCGTGGAGGATCACCGAGGGGATCAGGACGCAGAAGAGGATGACGTCTGTCGAGCTGAGGTGGTGGCTGCGCAGCAGGATCGCCACGACGGCGACGACCACGATGACCCAGACGAGCGACCACTGGCCGCCTGGCCGGGCGCCGCCGCGGGGGGCGCCGCCCCCGCCGCCTTCCGGTGGCCGGGGTGTCCGGCGCGCGTACGGTGTGCGCCACGCGTGCTGGCGCGTCCCGCCGTGCCCGTTGGACGGGTAGCCGGGAGGCGGGGGGGAGCCAGGCGGTGACGGGTAGCCCGGCGGTGGATAGGCATCCGGCCTGAACGGGGGTTGCTCGGCAGGCCGCGGCAAGGGCGGCTCCCCCGGCGCCGATGGCGGCTGGCTGCTCACCGGGTTAGGGCTTCGACGTGCATTCGATGCAGCGGCGTGCGGCAGGCTTCGCTTCCAGGCGCGCCGGAGAGATCGGCTGGCCGCAGCGCTCGCAGAGGCCGTAGGTTCCCTTTGCCAGGCGGTCGATGGCCGCCTCCACCTCAAAGAGCGCGTCCCTGAGCTGGCCTGCGAGTGCTTCCGCTTCGCCGCGCTCGGCGGTCACCTGACTGGTGTCGGCGAAATTCGGGTCGTACTCGAGGCCGCCCGCCTCGCCGAACCCCAGTTCGGCCAGCTGGGCCCGGAGGTCCGCCCGCTCGGCTTCCAGCAGCTCGCGGTAGTCGACGCCCGTCCCGGCGGGTGCGTCACTGGCCATGGAGGGGAAGCCTAGACGTCCAACGGGTCGGCGGCGCCCCGCCTTCCTGGCCCTTGTGGCGGCGCCCCAACCGGCGATCCCCCCCCAGATCGCGGCCGGCGCGCGGCCGGCACGCCCGCACGCGGGTGCGCCCTCTCGTAGGCGGCACGCAGGTGGTCGCTCGTGACCTTCGTGTAGAGCTGCGTGGTCGTCACCGACGCGTGGCCGAGCAGCTCCTGGACCACCCTCACGTCCGCGCCATGGGAGAGCAGGTGGGTCGCGCAGGAGTGGCGCAACGCGTGCGGCGCGAGCCCGACGCCGACGTCGGCACCCCGTGCGCGCACCACGGCGAAGGCGCCCTGGCGCGAGAGGCGGCCGCCCCGCGTGTTGAGGAACACCGCCTCTGCATCTCCCTTCCGTCGCCACCGCTCGGGAGCGAGCTTGCCTCGGCCACCCTCGTCGAGCCACCGGGCGAGGGCACGCGCGGCGTAGCTCCCGAGCGGCACGAGGCGCTCCTTCGATCCT
Organism: Actinomycetes bacterium; assembly: GCA_021828005.1. Taxonomy (GTDB): domain Bacteria; phylum Actinomycetota; class Acidimicrobiia; order Acidimicrobiales; family RAAP-2; genus JAJYVT01. The sequence continues at coordinate 1,858 of JAKATJ010000019.1, forward strand.
TTCCCGTAGAGGCGGACGAGCCCGTCGCCTCCGGCGAGATCGGCGAGGTCCAGGCCGACGGCCTCCGACACCCGAGCCCCGGTGCCGTAGAGGACCTCGAGCAGCGCCCGGTCGCGCCGTGACACCGGGTCGTCGCCGGCGACTCCCTCGATCACGCGCGCGACGTCGCGCTCACCCAGGGCCTTGGGAAGGCGCGCGGGCAGCCTCCCCGTCTCGATGTCGGCGGTCGGGTCGTGGTCCGCGCTCCCTTCGTCTACGAGGAACCGGTGGAGGCCGCGGAGCGCGGACACCGCCCGCGCCACGGTCGCCGCGCTCTGCCCGTCGGCGCGCAGCCCCGCGACGTAGCGCTCGACGTCCTCTGCCCGCGCGTCGAGCGGCGTGCGGCCGCAGGCGTCGAGGGCCGCCTCGTAGTGGACGAGGTCCCTGCGGTAGGCGGCGAGCGTGCTGGCCGCGCGCCCTCGTTCGACCGCGAGCCACGAGAGGTACTCTTCCGAGCCGCGGCCGAGCGGCGCCCCGAGGCTGCTCACGGTCCCGCCTGCCCCGGCGGTCCCGCCTGCCCCGGCGCGCGGCGTGTCCAAGACTCCAGCGCGCGCCGGGCGAGCAGGAGGCCGACGATCGTCGTCGCGTCGAGAAGCCGGCCGTCCGCCACCAGCCGCTCCACGTCTTCCAGCGCGATCCGCTCCGTCGACATCCACCGCTCCTCCACCCCGGACGGGCTGGTCGCGCACGGAGACACGTCCGACGCGAGGTACACGATCGTGCGCTGGTCCGTGTAGCCGGGGGAGTTGTAGACGGCGCCGAGGCGCTGGACGCGGCCAGCGCGCAGGCCCGCCTCCTCCTCGAGCTCCCGCCGTGCCGTCGACTCGGGGTCCTCGCCGTCCACGTCGCAGGTGCCCGCGGGCGCCTCGAGGACCACCGTGCCGACCGCGGCACGCAACTGGCGGACGAGCGTCACCGTGCCGTCCCCGTGGGAGGGCACCACCGACACCGCACCCGGGTGGCGCACGACGTCGCGCTCGAACTCGTGACCCTCGGGATCCTCGAACACGACCGTGCGCACCTTGAAGACCTGCCCGTCGAATCGGGGCCGCTCAGCGACCTGGCGAAAGCCCTGGAGCGGCTCGTCGCCGGCCACCGGCTCAGGCGACTGGTTCGAGGTCGCCGATGTCGATGAGGCGAGGCTCACGCCCTTCGGCCCGCTCGACCGCGGCCGCGACGAGCGCCCGGAAGAGCGGATGCGGCCGGTCGGGTCGGCTCTTGAACTCGGGATGCGCCTGCGTCCCGATCCAGAAGCGATGGCCGGTGAGCTCGACGAACTCCACGAGCCGGTCGTCGGGCGAGGTCCCCGAGCAGCGGAGCCCCGCCTCCTCGAGCCGGGCACGGTACCGGGAGTTCACCTCGTAGCGGTGGCGGTGCCGCTCGGTCACCGCGCTCGCGCCGTAGATCCCGGCGACCTGGGAGCCGGCCGAGAGCATCGCCGGATAGGAGCCGAGCCGCATGGTCCCGCCCTTCTCGACGACGTCCGCCTGGTCCGGCATGAGGTCGATCACCGGGTGCGGCGTCCGGGAGTCGAACTCCCGGGAGTTGGCACCATCCAGCCCGGCGAGGTGGCGCGCCACCTCCACCACCATCACCTGAAGGCCGAGGCACAGGCCCAGGCACGGGATGGCGTGCTCGCGTGCGTACGTCGCCGCGGCGACCATCCCTTCGATCCCGCGCTCGCCGAAGCCCCCGGGGATCACGATGCCGTCGAGGTCGTGGAGACGCTCTCCGGGGACGAGGTCCGGCACCATCTCCGCGTCGATCCATTCGAGCTGCACCTGGACGCCGTGGTGGAAGCCGGCGTGGCGGAGCGCCTCGACCACGGAGAGATAGGCGTCGGGGAGGTTCACGTACTTGCCCACCACGCCGATGCGCACGCGGCGGTCCGCCGTCCGTACCCGGTGGACGAGCTCCTCCCAGTCGGCGAGCGCGATCGGATGCTCGTCGGGGGCCAGCCCGAGCGTCCGGCAGACCACGGAGTCGAACCCCTCCTCGTGGAGCACGAGGGGGATCTCGTAGATGCTCTCCGCATCCACCGCGGAGATGACGGCCTCGATCGGCACGTCGCACAGCAGCGAGACCTTGCGCTTCAGCCCGTCGGAGATGTCCTTGTCGCTGCGGCACACGATCACGTCCGGCTGGACCCCTCGGCTCCGCAGCTCGGTGACCGAGTGCTGCGTGGGCTTCGTCTTCTGCTCGCCGGACGGGGCGAGGTAGGGCACGAGCGTGAGGTGGACGTAGCAGACGTTCTGGCGGCCGACGTCGCGGCGGAACTGACGGATCGCCTCCACGAAGGGCACGATCTCGATGTCGCCGACGGTCCCCCCGATCTCCACGATCACGACGTCGACGTCCTCGTGGGCGAGCCGGAGCACGCGATCTTTGATCTCGTCGGTGACGTGCGGGATGACCTGCACCGTCTTTCCGAGGTAGTCTCCCCGTCGCTCCTTGGAGATGACCGCCGAGTAGATGGACCCCGTCGTGGTGTTCGAGTTGCGGCTCAGGTTCTCGTCGATGAACCGCTCGTAATGCCCGAGGTCGAGGTCGGTCTCACCCCCGTCGTCGGTGACGAAGACCTCGCCGTGCTCGCCGGGGTTCATCGTGCCGGGGTCGACGTTGATGTACGGGTCGAGCTTGCACATGTTGATCTTGAGGCCCCGGCACTTGAGGAGGCGGCCCAACGACGACGCGGTGAGACCCTTGCCGAGAGAGCTCGAGACGCCCCCGGTCACGAACACGAACTTGCTCATCTGCCCGGTGCCCGGAGCCTTCCGCTCCGCGCGCGACCGAAGGCTCCGACATGGAGGTGCACCACCACACGCTACTCGCCGGCCACGGCTCTCGTCTGGGACGGTCCCGGCGAACCGCCAGGGCGATCAGGGTTCCGCCGCTACCTGCGCAGGGTCAGCGTCCCGCTCGGCGCTCGGCGCGGCATCCCGTCCGAAGAACAAGTGGCCCAGGTCCACCTTGCCGCGCAGCGCGGCGGCCGGCCCGCTGTGGCGCGGCCTGCCGTCGACGAGGACGAGCACGGTGCTCGCCCGATCCAGCGCCACGGCCACACGCTGCTCGATCAGCAGCACCCCCCGCCCCTGCGCGCACAGGGCGCTCACCGCCTCGTCGAGGACGGTCGAGGCGATCCGGGGCGAGAGGTTCGCCGTGGGCTCGTCGAGGATGACCAGCTCCGGCTGTGGGACCAGGGCGCGCGCCACGCCCAGGAGCTTTCGCTGCCCGCCGCTCAGGTGGCCGGCGCGGCGGTGGAGCAGCGGCTTCAGCGTCGGGAACGTCTCGACCACCTGGCCGATGTGCTCCCGCAGCGCGTGCCGGGGCACCCGGTAGCCGCCCATCTCGAGGTTCTCCTCGACGGTGAGCCCCGAGAACACGTCGCGCACCTGTGGGACGTAGCCGATCCCCGCAGCGGTGCGCCGCTCCTCGGGCCAGCGCGAGACGTCCACACCGCGAAGGCGCACCGATCCCGCGAGGAGGGGGAGCTCGCCCGTGACCGCCTTCACGAACGTGCTCTTGCCCGACCCGTTCGGGCCGATCACAAGGGCCGCCGAGCCGTGCTCGACACACAGGCTGATCCCGCGCACCACCGCCTCACGGCGGTACCCGGCCGCGACTCCGGTCACCTCGAGAAGCGGTGGCTCCCCCCCGCCGGCGTTCGCCGCGGGGCCCGGGAGGGCTCCGCGGCGGTCGGTCGCTCTGTCCACGGGCTCCCTCATCTCCTACCCGAGGTACGCCTCGCGGACGGCCTGCGACTGCATCACCTCGTCGTAGGTCCCCTCCGCGATCACCGAGCCGTTGTCCATCACTACCACCCGGTCGCTGACCTCCTCCACCACCTCCAGCACGTGCTCGATCATGAGCACGGCCACACCTGAGGCGGCGATCCTCCGGTACTCTCGCCGGAGCTGCTCGGAGAGGTGCGGGGCGACCCCCACGGTGGGCTCGTCGAGCAGCATGAGCTTCGGCTCGCGCATGAGGCCCCGCATCACCTCGACCAGGCGCCGCTGCCCGCCGCTCAGCTCCATCGCGTAGGTGTCGCGCATCGGCTCCAGCTCGAAGCGCGCGAGCAGCTCGGCGGCCCTTGCCGCGGCCGTTGCCGTCCGGCGTGCCTGGGCCCTCGCCCCGACGGTGGCCGCGTACAGCGACGCCCCGTGCATCCCGAGCCCGGCCACCAAGAGGTTCTCGAAAACCGTCAGCCGTCCGAACTCGCTCGTGTCCTGGAACGTCCGCACCACGCCCCGCCGCGCGCGGCGGTGCGGGGAGAGCTTGGTGACGTCCACCCCGTCGAGCCGGATCCGGCCGCTCGTGGGACGCAGCTGGCCCCCGACCGCGGCGAGCAGCGACGACTTCCCCGCCCCGTTCGGTCCGACGATCCCGAGCACCTCGCCCGGAGCCACCGAGATCGTGACACCGTCCACCGCCCGGACGGCGCCGTAGGAGACGACGAGGTCCTCGACCTCGACGAGCGGCCGGAGGTCACCGGGAGCGAGCACGCCGGTCGTCCCCCTCACCGCCGCGACGCCCCACCGGCCGCCCCGAGCCGCTCTTCATGCGCGCCCTGCTGCCCGGGAGCCGCCGCAGCCGCCGCGACGGGGGGGGCGCGGCGCAACGCCGGCAACCCGAACCGCTCTGCCCGGACGCGCCGTTCCGGGATCACGCCCTGCGGCCGTAAGGCGATGGCGGCCATCCACAGAAGGCCGATCACGACCCACTCGAGGGCGTCGACGAGCCCGATGTAGCCGAACTGCGGCAGGAGGTTCGGCACCTCCACGAAGACGATCTGCACGAGGAACGTGCCGAGGATGACGCCCCAGTTGTTGGCCACCCCGCCGATGAGGATCGAGACGAAGATGGCGAGGGTCTCCTCGTAGCCCCACGAGGCGGTGTTGAACGCCTGCAGGTAGAAGACGAGGAGCCCGCCGCTCAGGCCCGCGATGGCGCCGCCGATGACGAAGACCTGCATCTTCAGCGCGACGACGTTGCAGCCGAGGGCGGCCGCGGCGGCGTCGTGGTCGCGCTGGGCGCGCAGCGCCCGTCCCCAGGACGACCTCGACAGCCGCTGCACGGCGAAGAGCACCACGGCGCAGATCGCCCACACCAGCGCGGCATAGGCCCACTGCCATCCCGTCGTGCTCGGGTTCACCAGGCTCCCGAGCGGGCGGCTCACGTTCGCGAGGCCGCTCGTGCCGTTGAACAGGGATGTGTCGGTGACGATGAACTGGTTGAGGATGAGGGCGAGGATGAGCAGGATCGCCGCCTGGTAGTCGGCACGCATCCGCTTCATCGCGAAGACCCCGATCACCGCCGACAGGGCGGCGCCGGCCGCCATCGCGGCGAGCAGGGCGACCGGGAAGGGGACGTGCGTGCCCGCGACGTAGGTCTGCCCGCTTGTGGCGGTCATCGGTCCGAGGGTCAAGATCGCAGCGGTGTACGCACCGGCCGCCTGGAAGACGATGAAGGAGAAGTTCGGGATCCCCGCGTACCCGTACTGGAGGTTCAGACCCCACGCCGAGAGCACGTCGACCCCGAAGATGACGACCACGGTGGCCAGGTAGAAGTCGAGCGAGGAGAAGCTCATCGCCGCCCCGTCGCGACGCGGACCCGGCCGCGGAGCCTCGTCACAGGGTCACCTCGGTCTTGAGCGCGAGGCCGCTCGTCACGCCTCCGGGGCGGGCGAGGAGCACGAGCACGAGGATCCCGAACCCCGCGATCGTGGAGTACCCCGTGCCGCCCACCGCCGCGACGAGCTGGGTGGCGATGCCGATCGCGAGCGACGCCACGACCGCGCCGGTCACCGACCCGGCCCTGCCGAGGATCGCCGCCGCCAGGAGCAGCGGGAGGAAGTCGGTCCCCGTGAAGGCGCTCACGGTCAGGCTGTTGATGATGTAGACGACTCCCGCCACCCCGGCGAGCGCTCCGCTCAGCACCCAGGCGACGTTCACGATCCTGGACGTCGGGATCCCGCACGCCCTGGCGAGGCGCGGCTCCTCTGCGACCGCGCGCAGCGCCTTCCCGGTCCTCGTCAACCGCAGCAGGCACTCCAGCAGGACGAAGGCGCCGACCGCCACGCCGATGATCTCGACCTCGGTCACCGTGAAGACCATGCCGAGGAACCGCAGGGCGCGCCCCTGGTCGAACGAGTAGCTGAAGAGCTGCTCGCCGTCCGCCGCGTCGACGCTGTACTGCACGACCAGCTCGACGGCGAGGCTCACGGTGATGAGCTCGAAGAGCCCGAGATTCCGCCGCGCGAAGGTTGCCAGGATCCCCTTTCCGATGAGCCACGTCGCGATCACCCCCACGCCGGCGCCGATGAGGACGTCGTACCAGCCGACGACGCCCCACTGCTCGGCGAGGTAGGCGGCGAACGCCCCAAGGGTGAGCACCGTCCCGTAGGCGATGTTGAAGACGTTCGTGAGGCCGAACTGGAGCGAGAACCCCATCGCCCCGATCGAGATGATCGAGGCGTCGACGATCCCGAACCCGATCGACTCAACGACGACGCTCGACAACGTCCTGCTCCTTCGCCTTGTGCCCGCTCCTGTTTCGCGTGCTGCGCCGTCCTGAGCCAGCCGACCGGCCAGCGCCGGCCAGCCCGTGCCGGCCGAGACTGGCGGTCACGGGCGGACAGGGACGGCCACCCGACCGCCGGGGTCCACCCGCGGCCGAGCAGCCGTCCGTCGTCCCTTCACGGTGCGGTTCCCGTGCTGCGGCCGGCGCTCCTAGCCGGACGTCGAGATGGCGCTCGTCGGGATGAGGCCGATCGTGTAGAGGAGCTGCTTCTTGTTCAGCTTCTGCACGGCCTCTGTGCCCCAGAAGTTGTGGTACTTGTTCCACGTGATCGGTCCGAGCGGTCCCACGTAGCGGATCTGCTTGCCCGCCTTCAGCGCGGCGAGGGCCGACGAGTAGGTGTAGACGGTCACCTTGCCTGGGCCGGGGTTCGTGATCTTCGCGATCCAGTTGTTGACGACGGTCGGCTTCAGGCTGTGGGAGGCGTCCGCGGCGAGCGCGAGGATCACGTACGTCTCGTAGTTGTTGTCGGTGAACGGGTTGCCTTCCCATTGGGTGAGCGGCTTCTGCAGCTTGGAGCCCACCGCGTGGATGGCACGGTAGAGCTCGTGCGTCGCCGCGTTCACCGGCGGGTTGCCGGCCGCCACGAACGTGAAGTACCTGTCGAATGTGCTCACCCCGACCGTCTTGCTGACCGGGCCCCAGTATGTCGAGTTCTCACGGGACTCGTCGGGGATGACGGGTACGAGGTGGCCGAGCGCCTTCATCTCGCCGAAGAAGGTCGCCGCAGTCTGGCCGTTGCTCCCGGTCAGGATGACCTGAGGCTTCGCGGCGAGCACCGATGCCACCTCGGTCTGGTAGGAGGGCTGGTCCGGGGTCAAGGTCACGTCGGCGACGGCCCTCGCGTGGAGGTTCTTCACGCCGAGGATCACGCCGGGCTTCGCGCCCTGCGCGTCCGGTGTCGCGCCGAAGACGAACGCCACGCGCGTGGCGTGGTCGTGCCTGATCGCCCAGTACGCCATGGCCACCCCGTTGGCGGGGTCGGGAGGCAGCATCCGCCAGAAGAACTTGCGCGTGTTCTTGTCGTAGATCGACTCGCCCGCCGTCGCGATCATCGGGATGTGGCGGCTCTCGAAGAACGGCACGAGCGTCGACGCGGAGCCGCTGTCGGGCCCCTGGACCCCGATCACGTTGGAGGTGGTGCCGGCGGCCTCCTCGGCGTCGATGAGCGCGTCGGCTGGGTCGCTCTTCGTGTCGATCTCCCTGATGGCGAGCGTGTGCCCGAGCACCCCGCCCGCCTTGTTGATCGTGTACAACGCCGGGTAGATGCCCGAGGCGGCGTAGGGCCCCTCGAAGGAGTCGGAGCCGGTGACGGCCGAGACCGAGAACATGGTCACCGCCCCCGATTTCGCTCCACGATGGCGCCGGGCGTGCCGGGCTGGTGCGCTCGCGCCGGCGAGCGCACCTCCAGCCAGCGCGGCGGCGAGCACGGCGGAGCCGACGGCGCTGAGCGCCCGCCACCTCCGGGTCCTCGACCAACAAGCCTCGCCCGCACGACGGCACTGATCCGGAACAGCCATACGTCTCCCCCCTTTCGGACCGCCACGCTTCGTCGTCTGACTACCGCGACGTTTCGGTTCCGCAGTCCGGGCCCTCACGCGCTGCCGCACGATCCTGTCCGCACCGATGCCGCGTGCTACCCCTCGAGACGGGGGCCATCTGGCGTCCCCGCCTGTCGAGTTGCCGCATCCTAGGTGGCGCGTCCCACTGTGGCAAGGCACTTTTCGCGCCCTGCGCGGCCCTCGGTCTACGCGCCGCCGCTCCGCGTCCCCACCGCCAGCAGCTCGGCTGCGTGGGCACGGGCCGTTGCGCTGTCAGGGTGCCCCGAGAGCATCCGCGACAGCTCCACGACCCTCGCCTCGGGCCCGAGCACCTCTGCCGTCGTGACCGTGCGCCCGCCTGCGTCGACGCGCTTTCGCACCGCGACCTGGTGGTCGGCGAACGCGGCGACCTGCGGGAGGTGCGTGACCACCAACACCTGGCGTCGAGCCGCGACCTCGCGAAGCGCCCGTGCGAGCGCGAGGGCCGCCGCGCCGCCCACGCCTGCATCGACCTCGTCGAAGAGCATCGTCGTCGCGCCCCCCTCCACTACAAGGCGGAGCGCCAGCATGGTGCGCGCGAGCTCGCCGCCCGAGGCGATGCGGCCGAGGGGTTGGGCGGGCTCTCCCCGGTTCGGGGCGAGGAGGAACCCGACGGCGTCACCCGCGCCGTCCTCGCCCACCGTCACGTGCAGCTCGGCGTCGGGCATCGCCAAGAGCCGGAGCCGCGCGGTCACCGCTGCGCCGAGCGCGGGCCCTGCCGCAGCACGCGCGGCTCGGAGCTTGCGCTCGGCATCGCGCACGGCCTCCTCCAGCAGGCTCGCGCGCCCCGCCAGCGCGGCGGCCTCCGCATCCTGGCCCTCCATGTCCGAGAGCGAGGCGCGCGCGGAGGCTCCGAATGCGACGACGTCCGCGAGCGTCGGGCCGTACTTGCGCCGGAGGTCCTGGAGCTGGCGGCGGCGCGCCTGGACCGCCGCGAGGCGGGCCGGGTCCTCCTCCCACGTCTCGGCGATCGTGCGCAGGTCCCCCGCCACCTCGTCGAGCTCAGCGGCGGCGATCCGCAGCCGCCCGGCCCACACCTCGAGGGCGGGGTGCGCCGAAAGCCCGGAGAGCGCACGGCCCACGAGACCGCAAGCCCCCTCGTCGAGCCCGCTCCCGCTCACTTCGTCCATGCCGCGCAACGCGGCGAGCGCCCTGGCCGCGGCCTCCCGGATGGCCGCCATGCCGGCGAGCCGCTCCTCTTCCTCGGCGAGCGCCGTGTCCTCGCCGTCGTCCTCGATGCGCGCGGCGCCGATCTCGGCGACCTGGTAGCGGAGGAGGTCGGCCCGGCGCGCCCGTTCGAGATCGTCCCCTCCCAGCGCGGCGAGCCTGGCGCGGACGTCCGCGAGCGCGGCGCGCGCCGCTGCCAGCGGGCCGAGGTCGCTCCCGGCGAAGGCGTCCAGTGCCGCGCGCTGCCCCGCGACCCCGAGCAGCGACTGCTGGTCGTGCTGCCCGTGGATGTCGACGAGCCCCGCGCCGAGCTCGCTCAACGCGCCGACCGGCGCCATGCGGCCGTCGACCCAGGCGCGCGAGCGCCCGGACTCCGGGAGCGCGCGCGCGAGGACCCGCTCGGTCACACCTGCGTCGACGGTGCCGTCACCGGCACCGTCGGCGGCTCCGTCACCGGCACCCGCAACCCCTTCGAATCGGGCCTCCACGAGCGCCTCGTCGGCCCCCGCCCGCACGAGCCCGGGAGCGGCACGCCCGCCGAGGACGAGCGCCAGCGCGTGGACGAGGAGAGTCTTGCCCGCGCCCGTCTCCCCCGTGAGCGCCGTCATGCCCGGCTCGAAGACGACCGTGAGGTCCTCGACGACGCCGAGGTCGCGCACGTGGAGCTCCCTCAACACTGCCCCGCCCTCACCGGGCCCTCAGCGCCCTCACTGCCCGCGGCACGCCCTCAGCGGGCCCGCGACGTCATTGCCACACCCCTCGCGTCAGCGCGCGCCGCAGCGGGCCCGCGAAGCTGCGGCTCCCCGCGCTCACGACCCGCAGCCACCCGGGGGCGACCCTGCAGGCGACCTCGGCGCCCGGCGCCAGGCGGCCGGCCTCGCGCCCGTCCACGACGAGGACCGCAGGGCGCGGCGGGAGCACGCGAACCGACGCCTCCTGGTCGGCGCGCAGCACGAGGCTCCGGTCGATCGCGAGGTGCGGAGCGACCGGCGTCATGACCATCGCCGGGAGGTTGGGCGCCAGCACGGGTCCGCCGGCAGAGAGGTTGTACGCGGTCGAACCGGTCGGCGACGCCACCACGAGGCCGTCGGCCTTGTAGGAGAGGAACTCCTCTCCGTCGACCTCCGTCGCGAGCGCGACCACGTGCCCGGGGACCGTCTTCTCCACGACCATCTCGTTGAGGGCGATCCACCACCTCTCCCCCGGGGCGCAGACCGCGCCGTCGCCTTCGAGGGAACGGTCGTCGCCGGCCGTCGCCGTGAGCCCGCCGCGCACGGTCACGGCGAGCACGAGGCGGTCCTCGATCGGCGCGCGCCCCTCCAACGCGTGCTCGAGCGTCTCGAACAACGCCGACGGCTCGACCTCGAGCAGGTAGCCGAGCCGCCCGAAGTTCACCCCGAGAACCGGCACGCGGGCCCGGTAAGCGAGCGGCACGAGCCGCAGGAAGGTCCCGTCCCCCCCGAGACTGATCGCGAGGTCGGCGCCCGAGAGGTCAGCCCCGGAGAGCTCCCCGGCAGGCACCCTCCCCTCGGCCCGGTCCGCCGGGGCGAGGCGCAGGAGATGTGCGCCGTGGCTCCGTCGCTCGAGCCACTCCGACACCTCGGACGCGAGCCGCGCGGCGTCCGCGCGCGCGGGGTTCACGAGGATGACGACGGTGGCCACGGTCCGCGCGGCTACTCCGTCGCGGTGGACACCGCGACGCGGAGCCTCTCCTCCGCCTCCTCGGACAGCGACTGGCTGCCCGCGCCCGTGTGCGCCACCGCGTGCGCCACCGCGTGCAGGAAGAACTCGATGTTCCCCGACGCGCCGGCGATGGGCGACCGCATGGCGTCCATGATGGCCGCTCCGGTGCTCACGAGCGACGATGCCACCGCGCGCAACGCGCCCAGCCACAGATCCGGTTCTCGCACCACCCCCCGTCCCCGTGACGCCTCGACCCTTCCCACCTCGAACTGCGGCTTCACGAGCAGGACGAGGTGCCCGCCGGCGCGCACGATCGGTCCCGCGAGCACGGGGACCGCCGCCCTCAGCGAGATGAACGAGAGGTCCGCGGTCACGACGTCCACCGGCACGCGTCCGAGCGACGCGGCCAGGAGCGCCGGGTCGAGAGCCCGGACGTGCGTCCGCTCGAGCACCACCACGCGCCCGTCCGCGCGTAAGCGTGCATCGAGCTGGCCGTGGCCGACGTCGACCGCAGCGACCAGCGCCGCGCCGCGCACGAGCAGGCAGTCGGTGAAGCCTCCCGTCGAGGCTCCCGCGTCCAGCGCCACTGCACCCGTCACGTCCAGCGCGAAACGGTCGAGGGCCGCGTCGAGCTTCTCCCCGCCCCGCCCCACGAAGCGCCGGGGCGGCTCCGTCACCACGACGGGCTCTGCGGGGGCGACGAGGCGCGAGGCGCGAAGAGCGACGGCGCCGCCGACGAGCACGTGCCCTGCGGCGATCGCCACCTGCGCCTCCTGGCGGCTCGTGGCGAGCCCCCGGCGGACGAGCTCGACGTCGAGACGCCGGCGGATCAGCGTGTCGACGCCGGCGGCCGCGTGCCGGCGGCCGGCTTCTTCGCCGGGGCCTTCTTCGCCGTACGCGCCGTCGCGGTTGCCTTCTTCGCGGTGCGCGCCGTCGTCGGGGCCTTCTTCGCGGTGCGCGCCGTCGTCGCGGCCTTCTTCGCGGTTGCCTTCGCCGTGCGCGCCGTGGTCGGGGCCTTCTTCGCGGTTGCCTTCGCCGTGCGCGCCGTCGCCGGTTCCCTCTTGGCCGCGCCGGCGGTCCGTGACGCGTCCTCGACGATCCGGCGGCCGGCCCACGCCGAGCGCCGGAGGATCTCCGCGGCCTGGCGCGCGAGCTCTTCGGGGTCGAGCCCGAGCGCCTGCATCTGGCTGGACACCTCCGCGCGGACGAGCTCGAGGATGTCCTCCGCCGCTCTTCGGCTTCGGCCTACGAGCTCGTCGACCCACTGCTGCGCCTGCGCGCGCTGGGCGCCGCCAGTCCCCATCAGCTCCCTCACGAGCTCCTCCGCCCGCGCCCGGGTGATCTCGCCAAGCACGGCCGCCGCCTCGAGGTACCTGCGATATCCGTCGTTCCGGGGCATGGGTCCACGGTACCGGCCGGAGCACCACGCGGCAATGGCGTCCGCTCCGCGCTCGTCAGCGCGTCGCCTCGCGGGCGACCGCGAGCAGGTCGTCGGCGACGAAGTCGGGGACGGGGTCGGGGTCGTCGGAGGCCCTGGCGGTCACCCCGCTGAGCACGAGCGCGAACGGCGCCGCGAGCCGGCGTGCGAGTGCTCCGTCCGTCGAAGGACGGTCGCCCACGACGGACGCGACGCGACCCGCGCGGCCGAGGACGAGCGTCGCGAGTGGCTCGTGCGGCTTCCCTGCCACCTCGGGCACCACGCCTGACGCAGTCACCACCGCAGCGAGGATCGCGCCCGCGCCGGGGAGCGGCCCATCGGGCGTGGGGAGCGTCGCGTCCTCGTTCGTGCCGATCAGGCGTGCTCCGCCGCGGACCGCGTCCGCCGCGCGGCGCAGCACCGCGTAGTCGAACCGCTCCGTGTACCCGACGACCACAGCGTCCACGCGCCCTCCCGGAACGGCCGCCTCGTCGGCCGCTCTTCTCGCGTGCACCCCACGGGCGGCGAGCGCCTCCATCACGCCCTCGTCGCCGACGACGAGCGCAGTCGCGCCTGGCTGCAGCATTGCCGCCGCCGCCTGTCCAGACGTGAGGATGTCGCCCGCCCCCGCTTGGATCCCCGCGACGCTGAGCCGCGCGAGGAGGGTCTTCATGGTGGGCGACGAATTGTTCGAGACGAAGACGACGCGCGCCCCGGCGGCCCGCAGGAGGCCGACGGCGTCGCCCGCGCCCGGGATCGGCTCTCCGCTCAGCCAGACGACGCCGTCGAGGTCCAGCACCCAGGTACCCCCGGCTCCCGCGCGAGGGAGCCCCGGCCCCGTGGAGGCCGACGCGGGAACGCCACGACCGGGCACGCGGGACACGGACCCTGACCCTACCTGCGAGGTGCGCGACACCGCCCCCGAGCGCGGTGCGGCATCGTCCCGCTCCCCCGAGCGCGGCGCGGCATCGTCAGCAGGTTGCTCTGTCTGCCACGCGACCACCGTCAAGAGCGCGCGCGGTGTGGCATCGTCAGCAGTGCGCAGAGCGGGGCACAGCGCTCGCAGAGGGGGTCAGGTGGCCGACGTGGCGTTCCGGGGGGCGACCAAGCGGTTCGATCGACGGCCCGCCGTCGAGCACCTGGACCTCGAGGTCGCCGACGGCGAGCTGCTCGTCCTGCTCGGGCCCTCGGGGTGCGGCAAGACGACCGCCTTGCGGATGGTGGCCGGCCTCGAGGAGCCCGACGAGGGCGAGATCGTGATCGGTGGACGCGTGGTGAACGACGTCGAGCCGAAGGACCGCGACGTCGCCATGGTCTTCCAGAGCTACGCCCTCTACCCGCACCTGAACGTCGAGCGCAACATCGAGTTCCCGCTCCGCCGGCGAGGCGTCGACGCGCAACGACGTCGCCAGACGGTGCACGAGGTGGCGGCGTCGCTCGGCCTCCAAGAGCTGCTCGCCCGCAAGCCGCGGGAGCTCTCCGGGGGACAGCGCCAGCGCGTGGCGCTCGCGCGGGCCATCGTCCGCCAGCCCCGTGCCTTCCTCATGGACGAGCCGCTGTCCAACCTCGACGCGGCTCTTCGGCTCCAGACGAGGGCCGACATCGTGGCGCTCCAGGCCCGGCTCGGCACGACCACGCTCTACGTGACCCACGACCAGGTCGAGGCGATGACGATGGGCCATCGGATCGCCGTGCTGGACCACGGGGTGCTCCAACAGGTCGGCCCACCGCACGCCCTCTACGATCGCCCCGCGAACCTGTTCGTCGCGAAGTTCCTCGGGAGCCCGGGGATGAACGTCCTCCCGGCGACGCTCGAGGGGACTGCCGCGCACGTCGCGCGCGTCGACGGCGGCCACGTCCCGCTCGGCGACGACGGGGTGGCCGCGTCCGGCCAGGTCGCGTCGCTCGCCGTGGGCGTCCGCCCCGAGCACCTCGCGCTCTCCCCGTCGGGCACGCTCGAGGCGAAGGTCCTCCTCGTCGAGCTCCTCGGCGCCGACGTCCACGTGCTGTGCCAGCTCGGCCACCAGACGAAGCTCGTCGTCCGCCAGGACGCCTCTGCGCCACGACCCGCGATCGGCGACGGGGTGCGGATCGCGGTCGCAAGGGGATCGGTCCACGTCTTCACAGGCGAGAGCGGGGGGCGCCTCGGAGGGCCGGGGTGAGTCGCGGCCGCGAGTCGCCACCTGCACGGACGCGACGGTCGCGTGCGGTGCGCGAAGCCGCGCTCGGCTACCTCCTCGTGCTGCCGGCGCTCGCTGTCTTCGGCGTCTTCGTCTTCTATCCGTTCGCAGAGAACTTCCGGCTCGCGCTCTACCAGACGCCGCCGTACCCGGGGCTGCCCAGCCGCTATGTGGGGCTGCACCAGGTCGGCCAGGTCCTTGCCTCGTCGGGCTTCCTCCAGAGCCTCGGCTCGACGCTGCTCTTCGTGGTGATGGTGGTGCCCGCGGGCCTCCTCATCGGCCTCCTCCTCGCCGTCGCCGCGCACCGGCGCCTCCGCGCGATGGCCGTCTACCGCGTGATCTTCTCCTCGACGGTGGTGACGTCCGTGGCCGTGTCCGCGCTCGTCTTCGGCACCCTCATGGACCCCGTCGTGGGGTTGCTCCCGTGGCTGGGGCTCAACCCGTCCCCCCCGATCCTCCAGAACACCACGTGGGCGCTCCCGGCCATCGCGGTGATGTCGGTCTGGCAATTCCTCGGGTTGTCGTTCGTCGTCATGTCTGCAGGGCTGTCCGCGGTGCCCGAGGAGGTCCTCGAGGCGGCGCGCGTCGACGGTGCCTCCGAGCGCACGGTGTTCTGGCGCGTCACGGTTCCGCTCCTCTCCCCCACCATCTTCTTCGGCCTCGTGGTCGCGACGATCTACGCCTTCCAGACGTTCGGCCAGGTCGACATCCTCATCGGCTACTCCTCCGCCGCGTTCGAGCACGTCAACCTGCTCGTCTACGACATCCTCAACACGATCGAGGTGGCGAAGACATCCGGGCAGGCGGCAGTGCTCTCCCTCGCGCTCTTCCTCCTCACGCTCGGCGTGACCCTGTTGCAGCTCCGTCTCGTCGAGCGACGTGTCCACTATGCGGCCTGACTCGCGCAACGGCTCCGGCGAGCGCGGGAGCCGGTGCAGGCGCGGGCGCGCGAGTCGGCGCCGACGGCGCCTCGCTGCGCGCTACACGCTCCTCACGATCGGTGCCCTCGTGGTGCTCGCGCCGCTGTACCTCACGTTCGTGAGCTCGCTCCTGCCGCCGAGCGCGCTCGCCGAGCGGCCTCCGCCCCTCTTCCCGCTCGATCCGCAGTGGCACGACTACGTCATCGCGTGGACCCAGGGCGACCTCGGCGTCTACCTGCGGAACTCGGCGATCCAGACCGGCATCATCGTCTGCGGCCAGCTCGTGACCTCGGTGCTGGCGGGCTACGCCTTCGCCTTCCTCCGGTTCCCGTTCAAAAGGGCCCTGTTCGTGGTCTTCCTCGCCACGCTCATGATCCCCTTCGAGGTGACCCTCGTCACGAACACGCAGACGATCTCCGAGCTCGGGTGGTACAACACGTTCGCTGGGCTCACGGTCCCGTTCCTCGCGACGGGCGTCGGCACCTTCCTCTTGCGCCAGGCGTTCCTCCAGATCCCCCGAGACCTTCGGGAGGCGGCCACCCTCGACGGCTACGGCCGTCTCCGGTTCCTGCTGCGCATCGCGCTCCCGCTGGCCCGCCCGGCCCTCGCCGCGCTCGGGGTCTTCTCCTTCCTCGCCGCGTGGAACCAGTACCTCTGGCCGCTCGTGGTGACCGGCAGCGGCAACGGCGTCCGCACCGTGCAGATCGGCCTCAAGCTGCTCCAAGGGACCGAAGTGAGCCGCACCGACGTGGCGCTCGCCGGCACGGTCATCGCCGTCCTGCCGCTCCTCGTCTTGCTGGTGGTGTTCCAAAAGCAGCTCGTCCGGAGCTTGACGGCCGGGGCGGTCAAGTGAGCCCGCCGGCCCGCGCCACGCGTGGGCCCGCTGAGGCGGCACGCGCTCGGAAGGAGCCGGCACGCGGGGGCACGCCAGGTGGCAGGCTTGCTCCGTGCATCGAAGCGACGCCGCAAGTGCCATGAGGCCAGGCTCCCGGACGCGCCGTGCAGGGTTCGCTCCCCACGCGCGGATCGCCGCCGCGGTTGGGCTGGTTGCGACCGTGCTCGCCGCAACCGCCCTCGCCGGGACCGTGCTCGTCGCACGCCCGGCGGCCGGCGCGCCGCGCGGCGCAAGCGGCGCGCGGTGCCTGCCGTCCCTGCTCAGGAAGCACACCGGGATGGTCCACATCGACTTCTGGGAATCGATGGTGACAGCCAACGGAACGACCCTGAGGCGGCTCACCGATGCGTTCAACGCGTCGCAGCACAAGGTGCGCGTGTCGCTCGTCCAGCAGCGCAGCTACACAACAACCTGGCTCAAGTACCAAGCCGGTCTCAGCAACGGCCAGCTGCCCGACGTCGTGCAGCTCACATCGATCGACCTGCAGGGCGTGGCGGACTCTCGCTCGGTGACGCCCGTGCAGTCGTGCATGGCCGCCACCCACTACAAGACGTCGGACTTCATCCCTCGGGTCCTCGCGGCGTACAAGCTGGACGGCGTCCAAATCGGCATGCCCTTCGCGGTGTCCGGGCCGGTCCTCTTCTACAACGAGCTCGTGCTCGCAAAGGACGGCATCACGTCGCCGCCGAGGACACTCCGCCAGTTCGTCGCGGACGCCGAGATCCTGAAGGCGCACGGGAGCGGCGTCGGGCTCAAGCTGGACCCCTGGCACCTCGAGACCTGGCTCGCGTCTGCCAACCTGGCGTTCGTGAACCATCGCAACGGGCGCAGAGGGCGGGCGACGAAGGCCGTCTTCGACACGCGCGTCGCCAAGAAGATCTGGGGGGACCTCGACCAGATGGTGAGATCGGGTGCCGCGAGCACGAACCCCGCGACCGGGCCAGAGGAGTACGACAACCTCCTCGGCATCGGTTCGGGCAAGTACGCGATGACCATCGACACGACGGCGGTCCTCGGCACCGTCGAAGCGGTCCTCGCGGGGGGCCACTACCCCAACGTGAAGCTCGGGGTCGCACCCTTCCCCGTCTACAGCACCAAGGTGCGCGGCGGGATCGAGGTGGGGGGCTCCGCGCTCTACATCTCGAACCGCCAGCCTGCGATCGACCAGGTCGCGTCGTGGGACTACATCTCCTACCTCGACTCCACCCGGAGCCAGGCCATCTGGGCGAAGGGGACGGGGTACATCCCGATCCGGAAGTCCTCGGCAAAGACGACGACGGTCAAGGCGTTGTGGAAGACCTCGCCTGGCTACAGGGTCGCCTACGAGCAGCTGGTCGGCGGCGCGAACACCTACGCCACCGCGGGCGCGGTCCTCGGGCCCTACACACAGGTCCGGACGGCCGAGCTGAACGCGGAGAAGTCCATGTACCAAAGCGGGGTGTCGCCTTCGACCGCTTTGGAGAACGCCACGCACCAGATCGACCAGATCCTCGCCCAGTACGACCAGCGGATCGGATCGTGAGCCCGGGCGAGGGGTGCCAACCGCCGCGCACTGGGCGGGCCCGACCGCCGCGCACAGGACGTGCGGGGCCGCCGCTCGCCTCCGCATGACGCGGGTCGTCGCGTTGGGGGGTGGGCACGGGACGGCGGCCACGCTCCGCGCCGCACGCCGCTACGCCGGGGACGTCACGGCGATCGTCTCGGTCGCGGACGACGGCGGGTCCAGCGGTCGCCTCCGCGAGCAGCTCGACGTCGTCGCGCTCGGGGACCTCCGCAAGTGCCTCGTCGCGCTCGCCGCCGAGAATTCGGTGCTCGCGCGGGCGTTCGAGCACCGCTTCGCCGGGGGCGACCTGGCGGGCCATGCCCTCGGCAACGTGGTGCTCGCCGGCATGGTCCGAGCCGCAGGCGGCCTCGTCGCCGGGATCGACGAGACTGCGACGCTCCTCGGCGCCTCCGGCCGGGTCCTTCCCGCCACCCTCGAGCCCGTCGTGCTGAAGGCAACGGGGGCCTGCGGGCAGGTGAACGGCCAGGTGGCCGTCTCGAGAGCCGGGCACATCGAGCGAGTCTTTCTCGACCCTCACAGCTGCCGGCCGCCCGACGAGGCGCTCGCCGCGATCGAGCGCGCCGACCAGATCGTCATCGGGCCAGGCTCCCTGTACACGAGCGTCCTCGCCGTCGCGGCGGTCGAGGGGATCGCCCGGGCCGTCACGGCCGCCCGAGCGCAGCGCGCCTACGTGTGCAACCTCCGGCCCCAGATCCCCGAGACCCAGGGCTACGACGTCGCGGACCACGTCGCTGCCCTCCACAGGCACGGCATCGAGGTGGACGTGGTCCTCTGGGACCCGGCGTCGGGCATGGATGCCGGCACGCCGACGGTCCGGCTCGTCGCCCGCTCCCTTGCCGGGGACTCCGGCCTGGTCCACGACCCTGTGCGACTGGCGGACGCTCTCTCCGATCTGCTGGCATCCTCGGGGTCCGCCGGACACCTTCTGCGGCCGGCGGACACGA
>JAKATJ010000019.1:20922-24736 GCA_021828005.1 Actinomycetes bacterium
GGGGCCCCGGACCACTGGTCCGGAGCCCGGAGCTGTACGTGCGGGAAGGATGCCGAGGTCCGGGGGACCCAGGCCGAACGACGAGGAGTGGGGCGGATGACGGTACGAGTCGGGATCAACGGGTTCGGGCGGATCGGACGGAACTTCCTCCGCGCCGTCGTGGTCCGCTCGGCGGAGATCGAGGTGGTGGCGTTGAACGACCTCACGTCCGCCGAGACGAACGCGCAGCTGCTCCGCCGTGACTCCTCGCAGGGCCGGTTCGACGCCAGCGTCGCGGTCGTGGGAGACCAGCTCGTCGTCGACGACCGGCGGATCGCAGTGCTCGCGGAGCGCGACCCGGCCAACCTCCCCTGGAAGGAGCTGGGCGCGGACGTCGTGCTCGAGTCGACGGGCCGTTACACGTCGCGGGCCGACGCCGCGGTGCACCTCGAGGGAGGAGCTGCGCGCGTCGTGATCTCCGCCCCCGCCAACGACGCGGACGCGACCTTCGTCGTCGGGGTGAACGACGCCGATTTCGACCCGACGCGCCATTTCGTGGTCTCGAACGCGTCGTGCACGACCAACTGCTTCGTTCCGATGGTGAAGGTGATCGACGACGCCTTCGGCATCGTCTCGGGGTTGATGACCACCGTCCACGCGTACACGAACGACCAGAACCTCCTCGACCTCGCCCACAAGGATCTCCGGCGCGCCCGTGCCGCCGCGATCAACATCGTCCCGGCCTCGACCGGTGCAGCCCGCTCCACCGGGAAGGTGATCGACAAGATGGTGGGCAAGCTCGACGGACAAGCCCTCCGTGTCCCGGTCCCGGTGGGCTCGATCACCGACTTCTCGGTAGTCGTCGGGGCTCCGGTGACGGTCGAGCAGGTCAACGACGCGTTCGCGGCGGCCGCCCGGTCGGCGCCCCTCGAGGGCATCCTCGTCTACAGCGAGGAGCCGCTCGTGTCGTCCGACATCGTGGGCAACCCGGCGTCGTGCATCTTCGACGCGCCGCTCACGATGGTCCAGCCCGTCGACGCCGAGCGCACGCTCGTGAAGGCCCAGGGATGGTACGACAACGAGTGGGGCTACTCGAACCGCCTCGTCGACCTGATCTCGATCGTCGGCGGCGGACGCCCGCCGCAAGGCCCGCGCCCGACGTGACCTCGGTCAACCACCCACTGGAATCTCGCGCCGGCGTCGTGAAGAGGCTCCCGCTCCTCGAAGACCTGCCCGACGTACGCAGGCGCCGCGTCCTCGTGCGCGTCGACTTCAACGTGCCGCTGGACGACGACCCGGAGAGCAGCGGCGGGCGGAAGGTCGCGGACGACTTCCGGATCCGCGCCGCGCTGCCGACGCTCCGGTGGCTCATCGAGCACGGGGCAGAGGTCACCGCATGTAGCCACCTCGGCCGGCCGAACGGAAAGCCCGACTCCCGTTTCGACATGGGCCCCGTGCGCGCGCGGCTGGAGGAGCTCGTACCGGGGGTGTCGCTTCTCGACAACCTCCGCTTCTCCCCCGGCGAGACCGCCAACGACCCAGCGTTCGTCGACGAGCTCGTCGCGGGCCAGGACGAATACGTCAACGAGGCCTTCGGCGCGTCGCATCGCGCGCACGCCTCGATCGTCGGTCCGCCGGCGCGCCTGCCGAGCGCCGCAGGGCGCCAGCTCGCCCGTGAGGTGGACGTGCTGGGGCGCCTCATCGAGTCCCCGGCGAGGCCGTTCGTCGCTGTGGTGGGCGGCGCGAAGGTCGCCGACAAGCTCGGAGTCCTCGACGTGCTCGCGAAGAAGGTCGACGTGCTGTGCGTCGGCGGTGCGATGGCGTTCACCTTCCTCGCTGCCGCCACACATCGTGTCGGCGACTCGCCCGTCGACCTCGAGCACGTGGAGTCCTGCGCGAAGCTCCTCGCTTCCGGCGTGGAGATCGTCCTTCCCGTCGACATCGTCGCCCTCCAGAGCGGCCAGCCCTTCGGCGCCGGCACTGAGCGCGTTTCCGGCGCGCGTGGGGGTGCTGCCGACGGTTCCTTCGATCCTCGGGACTTCGACCAGGAGATCCCCGATGGTTGGCGGGGGCTGGACATCGGTCCAAAGACCGCGCACGAGTTCGGCGACGTGCTGGCACGAGCCGCCACCATCTTCTGGAACGGGCCGCTCGGCGTCGCGGAGGACGCGCGGTTCGCGTTCGGCACCCGGAAGGTGGCGGAGGCCGTGGCGTCCTCGCCCGGCTTCAGCGTGGTCGGCGGCGGCGACAGCGTCAGCGTGCTCGAGCACCTCGGGCTCGCCGGGAACATCGGCTTCCTCTCGACGGGCGGCGGCGCCTCGCTCGAGCTCCTGGAGAAGGGGGACCTCCCGGGGCTCGCAGCGCTGCGAGCGGCGTCGAACGCCTGGGGCGCGTGACCCGGTGACCAAGGGAGCCTTCGCCGGTCCGCGCCGACCGCTCGGGAGCCGGTGGCCAAGATGACCCCCGCCGGTGCGCGCCGACCGCTCGTGAGCGGCAACTGGAAGATGCACCACGACCACATCGAGGCGCTGCACACCGTGCGCGACCTCGGCCTTCGCATCAAACCGGAGGATGTCGCACAGGTGGACGTGTCGGTCCACCCGCCGTTCACCGACTTGCGCACCGTGCAGACGCTCGTCGAGGGGGAGTCGATCCCCGTTACCCTCGGGGCGCAGCATTGCAACGACCACGACCGCGGCGCGTTCACCGGGGAGGTGAGCCCCCAGATGCTTGCCCGCCTCGGCGTCCGCTACGTCATCGTGGGGCACTCTGAGCGTCGCCAGCACTTCGGGATGAGCGACGAGCAGGTGGCTGCGACCCTACGCGCCGTCCTGCAGCACGACATGACCCCCATCCTCTGCGTCGGCGAGACCGAGGAGGAACGCGCGGACGGACGCACCGAGACGCGCCTCGCCTCACAGCTCGAGGCGGCGCTGCAGGAGCTCGACGCCTCGCACGTCGCAGGGCTGGTCGTCGCCTACGAGCCCATCTGGGCGATCGGCACCGGTCGCGCGGCGACCGCCGTCGACGCCGAGGACGCCTGTCTCTTCGTGCGCGACAAGGTCGGCGAGCTCGCCGGCGCAGACGCCGCGGCGTCGATCCGAGTCCAGTACGGCGGCTCTGTCAACCCGGAGAACGCGGCCGACCTGATGGCCGAGCCCGACGTCGACGGCCTCCTCGTCGGGGGTGCGAGCCTCGACGCCGCCGGGTTCACCGAGATCATCCGGGCCAGCCGCCCCGTCGGCGGACGCCGCAAGGGCTGAGCCCGCGGCACTAGGGCGCCGACCTGGGTACGACTCCTGCGGCGATGAGCGGCCTGCTACCGTTTCCGCCGTCGCGCGGCCGGCGTCGCGCGATCGAGCGGGCACGTGTGTCGTGAAGGAGCTGCCTCCGTGCTGACCTGGCTGTACATCATCATCGAGGTGCTGTCGGCCGTCGGGCTCGTGTTCCTCATCCTCATGCACAGCGGGAAGGGCGGCGGCCTGTCGGACATGTTCGGCGGCAGTGTCGGCTCGGCTGCCTCCGGCTCCACCGTGGTCGAACGAAACCTCGACCGCATCACGGTGACGGTGGCGGTCGTTTTCGCCCTCACGACGCTCACGCTGGACCTAAGATTGCAGTGACCTGCCCGGGCATCGGCCCGGGCTTTGCGCGCCGGGCGGCGTCCCTGGCAGCGACGGCCGCGGTCGCCGCTGGTTGCGTGCTGGGCGCAGTGAACGGCGGAGGGGCTGCGGCCTCTGCGCGACACGTCGCCGGTGCGACCACCACGACCACCACGACCACCACGACCACCACGACCACCACGACCACCACCACAAGCGCCTGGGTTCCGGGA
>JAKATJ010000020.1:0-22660 GCA_021828005.1 Actinomycetes bacterium
GCGCGGGGCGGTGCCGGTGCGCGGGGCGGTGCCGGTGCGCGGGGCGGATGAGCTCATCAACGAGGAACGGTCGGGTCGACGCAAGGGGGCGCGCGGCCGGCGCGGAGCAAGCGCTCGGGCGAGCGAGCAGCGCCGCGAGCCGACGGGTGGTAGGCATGCGCCATGAGCGTGGACCTCGATCCGTTCACCAGCGCAGTCGACCTCGCGGGGAGGATCCGATCGCGCGAGCTGACCCCCCTGGAGGCACTCGAAGCCTCGCTCGAGCGGATCGATCGGCTGAACCCGGTGCTGAACGCCGTCGTGTGGCGCGACGACGCCGCGGCCCGCGCGCAAGCCGAGGAGATCGGCGGGCGGATCGCAGCCGGCGAGGACGTCGGTCCCTTTGCAGGGGTGCCCACCCTCGTGAAGGACCTCACCAAGGCGCGCGGGCAGCCGGCTACGTACGGCTCCGCCGCCGCGCCGGAGGGCATCTCCGAAGAGGACGAGCTCGTGGTCGCCGCGATGCGGCGCGCGGGGTTCGTGCTCTGCGGGAGGTCCAACGCGCCGGAGTTCGGCCCGCTCCCGGTGACGGAGAACACCAGGTACGGCATCACCCGTAACCCCTGGGACACCGCGCGGAGCCCCGGGGGATCGAGCGGCGGGGCGGCGGCCGCAGTTGCCTCGGGGATGGTGCCGCTGGCGCACGGCAACGACGGCGGCGGCTCCATCCGGATCCCTTCGTCGTGCTGCGGCCTCGTGGGCCTGAAGCCGAGCCGCTGGCGAGTCCCGAGCTCGACGCCCGCATGGTTCGGCATGTCGGTCGAGGGTGCGCTTTGCCGGACCGTCGCCGACGCCGCCACGGTCCTGGATTGCCTCAGCGCGCCGAGCCTGCTCACCTGGGAGCAGTCGCCCGCGCCGGAGCGCCCGTTCGCGACGGAGGTCGGTGCCGACCCCGGACCCCTCCGGATCGCGCTCCTGACCACGAGCTCGCTCGGGGTCGAGGTGGAAGCCTCCTGCCGGGCTGCCGTCGAGGACGCCGGCCGTCTGCTCGAGGGGCTCGGCCACAAGGTGGAGCTGCTCGGAGAGGACCTCTTGGACACCCGCGCAGTGGGTCCCTTCCTGAATGTCGTGAATTCTGCGTACGCAGGCTTCGAGGGCGTCGACTGGGACCGGGTCGAGCCCCACAACAAAGCGTGGCGCGCAGCAGGATTGGAAGTCGACGCGCTCACGCTCGTGAGCTCACTGAACGCGCTGCGACGCGCGACGCCCCACGTCGTCGAGCACTGGGGGCGCGACTTCGACGTGCTGGTCACGCCGACGATCCCCATCGAGCCCCCCATCGCGGGCGAGGTGCTCGCCGAGGCGCACGCTGAGCCCGGCTCGCCTCCCCTCGCCGCGTTCGTGATGGTCGCCTTCACCGTCCTCTTCAACATGACGGGGCAGCCGGCGGTGAGCCTGCCGCTCTCGCAGTCGCCGAGCGGCCTTCCCGTCGGCGTGCAGTTCGTGGGAGCTCCCTGGGGCGAGGCCCGGCTGCTCCGCCTCGCCTCCCAGCTCGAGGTGGCAGCTCCATGGGGAGATCGCGAGCCCCCTCTGGCGATGGCGGAGACAGGGACTTGAGCCGCGAGTGGTCATCCCCCGACGTCGAGCACTTCGCGCCCGGCGCGCAACGCCAGGGCTTCGGCGACGTGCTCCTCCTTCACGATGCTGCCCGCGCCCGCCACAGCGACTGCGCCCGCGCCCGCCACAGCGACTGCGCCAGCCACCGCCGCCGTGACTGCGCCAGCCACCGCGAGGTCGAGGTCGGCGATCGTGCGCGCGACCCGTCGCACCCGGTCGACCCCGCGCCCGCTGAGCCGCCCCGCGCGCACGCTCCTCTCGAGGAGCTGGGCAGCACCTGAGTCGAGCGGCGCGACCGCGGACAGCATCGACGCGCGGAGCTCCGAGTTGCACCGCACCCCTCTCGTTCGAGCGAGCCGTCGTGCCGCCACGACCCGGGTGGCGACCGCAGCGGTCGGCTCGCCGGACGCGGGAGAGAGGAGCTCGTCAGGCGCGGTGCGCCGCAACGGCACGACGAGGTCGAAGCGGTCGAGGAGCGGCCCGGAGAGACGCCGAACGTAGCGGGCCCGCGCCGCGGGTGAGCATCGGCACGATCCCGACGCGCCCCCCTCGCCGCAGGGGCACGGGTTCATGGCGCCCACGAGCAGGAAGCGCGCCGGGAACTCCGCAGTGCCCCTTGCGCGGCTCACGCGCACGACGCCCTCCTCGAGAGGCTGGCGCAACGCGTCGAGCACCGCCGCCGGGAACTCCCCCATCTCGTCCAAGAAGAGGACGCCACGACTCGCGAGGCTGATCTCCCCCGGTCGCATCGATGCCGTCCCGCCGCCGACGAGCGAGACCGCCGAAGCTCCGTGGTGCGGTGCACGGAACGGTGGGTCCCACACGAGGCCGCCCTCGCGCGCGGAGAGCCCGGCTGACGAGTGGATGCGGGTGACCTCGAGCGCCTCGGGCCGTGCGAGGGGTGGGAGGAGCCCCACGAGCCGCCGGGCGAGCATGGTCTTGCCCGACCCTGGAGGACCCACGAGGAGAAGATGGTGGCCGCCGGACGCGGCCACCTCGACAGCGCGGCGGCCCACCCGCTGGCCCTTCACCTCCTCGAGGTCCCCATAGCACGCGACTGCCCGCTCGATCCACGCCCTCTGCTCGGCGGCTGCCGCGGACCCATTTCCGTGCCTGTCGGCCCGCTCGTCGGCTCTGCCGAGCACGCCGTTCGTCACGGAGGGCGGCCATGGGCGGGTCCCCCGGAGAATCTCGACGAGCGTGCGCAGGCTGGGCACGCCGAACGTCCGACGGGGTCGGACGGCCGCCGCTTCCGCGAGGTCGCACTCGGGAACGACGAGCCGCTGACCCCGGACCGCCTCGGCGAGCGCGATCGTCCCGGGAACGTGGCGGACCGACCCGTCGAGTCCCAGCTCGCCGATGAACGCGACTCCCTCGAGCGCCTTCCAGGACAGGTCGCCGACAGCGGCGAGCACACCCAACGCGATCGGGAGGTCGAGCCCCGCACCCGCCTTCCTGACGGCCGTCGGCGCGAGGTTCACGGTCATACGCCGCTGCGGCCAGCCAAATGTGCTCGACAGGAGCGCTGCACGGACACGATCGCGCGATTCGCGCACGGCGGTGTCCGGAAGGCCGACGATCGTGAAACCAGGAAGCCCGCCCGAGTCGTGCACCTCGACGACGACGGGCCGGCCGGTCGTCCCGGTCAACGTCGCCGAGTGCACCGCGGCAATCACGCGACGGAACGGTCGCCGCTCGCTCCCGACCTGGCGGCGCGTCCTCGATCAGGTCCAGACCCTCGGGCCCCGTGAACCGTGCTCGGGGCCGAGACAACCGTGCTCGGGCCCCGTGAACCCTGCTCGGGGCCGAGACAACCGTGCTCGTGCGGTCACGCCGCAGGAGAGCTCGGCGACGACCGTCGAGGCGAGGCGGCCCAATGCAGGGGATCGTCACCGGCCACGATCCGGTCGCCCTCAGTGGAGCTCCGTGCGAAACGGAGCCAGCCGGCTCGCTGCGCAGTGTGCTCCGCCATCCATGCGTCCCGGGCGGCACGCGCGGCGAGCCGGTCGTCCAGCCTGCTCGCGCAGACTGCGGCCCGCGCTACTGCCTCGGCCAGCTCTTCGTCTCCGTGCAGCACGCGGACGTTCGCCGGAGGAAGGCTTCGGACGTGCGCGGTCGAACGCTCAATGTGGCCATCCATGGTCGGTCTCACCTTTCCTGGCTTTCCCTCTTCCTTTGAACCCTCCTGAGCGATCGTAACGACGGCCACACCCGGTCGCAGCTCGGGGCATGGTCTTTTCTCGCGGCACGCAGTCGGCCGCCAGCTCTCCGCCGCTCAGCGGGATACCGCAGGTGGACTGCCACTTCCTGGTGCAGCGCCGTTCGTCGTCGCAGCAGAGGCTTCGTCCTCCGTCGCCCCTGATCTGAGCGCGGCGACGAGCACCTGCGCTCCACCCACGAGTCCCGCCGCCTCGTAGGGGACGACGACCTTCGTGTTCGGCGCGGACGCGACGTCCTGCAATGCCCGCAGCTGCAAGACGGCGAGCGTGTTCGGACGGATCGCCACCTGGTCGATGGCATCGAGCGCCGCCGCCTCACCCTGGCCCCTGAGCGCACGTGCCTTCTTCTCGCCTTCAGCCTGCAGTTCGAGCACCCGCATTTGAGCCTCCGCGGCCAGGATCGCAGCCTGCTTGGCGCCCTCGGCTTCGAGGATGGCCGACTGCTTCTGACCGCCGGCGCTGTTGATCGCGGACTGTTGCTCCCCTTCGGACTTCAAGATCGCGGCCCGCTTGTGCTGCTCCGCTTCCTTCTGCTCCGACATCGCCTGGAGGACGTTCTGCGGCGGCGTGATGTCCAGGATCTCGATCCGGTTCAACCGGACCCCCCACTTCATCGCCGCGTCCGCCATGTGGTCCTGCATCCGGGTGTTGATGGTGTCGCGTTCGGAGAGCGACTGGTCGAGCGTCAGCTCGCCGAACACCGCACGCAGCGCCGTGCGTGACAGCTGGTCGACCGCGAGCTGATAATCCGCGATCTCGAACAACGCGGCCTTCACGTCGATGACCTGGCAGAAGATCGTCGCGCTCACCCGGAGCGAGACGTTGTCCTTCGTGATGACGGACTGTTGGTCGCCCGTCATCGGGAACTCGCGCATGTCCACCTTCGCCATCCGGTCCACGAACGGCACCAGCGGATGGAGACCGGGCTGGCGGATTCCGCGGAATTCGCCGAGGCGCTTGACCACGCCCACGCTCCCCTGCTGGACGATCTGCATCGCCTTGAAGGCGAGCACACCGACAACGCCAGCTGCCGCAACCGCTCCAACTGCCACGCCGACGATGAGGCCGAGATCTGCCACCATCGTGGTCACCCCACTTCCCTCCGCGCTTGACGGTCTGCCGGTGCGCTGCGCGGTGAGAGCGCCACGGCTTGTTCAGTCGTCGATCGAGTAGACGATGAGCAGTCCCCGTTCGATGTCGGCTACGACCACGTTCGTCCCCGTCTCGATGCGCTCGCTCGGATCGAGAGGGATCGCGAGCCATTCCTCGCCCCGCGCGCGGATGCGTCCTGGGTGTTGGGCACCCTCGATGGCCCTGGTGACCACGGCGGTCTCCCCGACCATCCCTTGCACACCGCTCAGCATTGCCGGCCTCCTCAACGGGCTCTTGCGCCATCTGGCCATTCGTACGCAAGCCGACCGCAGCCGTCCTACCCTGACTATATGGCGCCCACGCCTTGGCGGAGAGGCGAGAGCGCTGGCCGCTGGTCCCAGATCGTCATGGCCCCGCGACGACCGTTTCGCCCGACGTCCGCTACCAGGCGTGCGCGATGACCTCGACCCGCTCCCCGAGGACACAGGCCACGTCGAACCTCACGCGCGCCTGATGGACGTCGTGCTCGGCGAGCCATCGGGCAGCCAGACGTCGGAGCCTCGCGCGCTTGCGGCCGGTCACCGCTTCGGCGGGTGAGCCATACGCGAGGGTGCTGCGGGTCTTTACCTCGCAGACCACGAGCGTCGACCCCTTCCGCAGGACCAGGTCGATCTCTCCCGCGGCGCAGCGCCAATTCCGGTCGAGCACCTCGAAGCCTCGAGCCGCATACCAGGCAGCGGCGAGCTGCTCGCCGCGGGCACCAAGCTGTCGGCGAGCGACGCTCACGTCGAGCTCACGTGAGAAACCGTCGGCTCCGCCGAGCACCTCGCGCCAACGGTCCTACCGCCGTTGCCCTGGCCACCCGCCGGTTCCCTCCCGCGGCGCTCGTTCTCCGCCCGCTCGTTCTCCGCCTCCCCGGACCGGACCCGGCAGCCGCTGGGCGGCGCGCTCGACGCAAGGGCTGGACCGGTGTCAGAGCTCCTTGTCCGGGAGCCTTTCAATGTTGACGTCGCGCCACGTGACGACTCGGATGGAGGGCACGAAGCGGGCCGGACGGTACATGTCCCACACCCACGCATCGGAGAGCTCCAGCTCGACGCACGCCGGTTGCGTGTCGGAACGGATGGTCATGGACACGTCGTTTGCGAGGTAGAAGCGCCGTTCGGTCTCGACCACGTACGCGAACATCGGGAGCACCGCCCGGTACTCCTGAACCAAGGCGAGCTCGATCTCGGCCTCGTAGCGCTCGAGATCCTCCTCGCTCACCCCGGCGTCCTCATCGCCGCGGCCGGAACGGCACGGAGCCGTGGAGCCACCTCACGGGCGGACGGCCCGCTTCTCCTTCACCTTCGCCGCTTTCCCCGACCGTTCGCGCAGGTAGTACAGCTTCGCTCGGCGCACGTCCCCGTAGGTCAGCACCTCGATCCGGGCGAGCGTCGGCGAATGAACCGGAAAGGTCCGCTCCACTCCCACGCCGAAGCTCACCTTGCGGACGGTGAAGGTCTCCCGCGCCCCCACGCCCTGCCGGCGCAGCACCACGCCCTGGAACACCTGGACGCGCTCCCGGTTCCCCTCGACGACTCTCACGTGGACCTTCACGGTGTCGCCCGGCCGAAACTGCGGGACGTCGTCACGCAGGCTGTCGCGGTCGATGATCTCAGTGGGGTGCATGGGGGGCGTCCTTCGGATCAGCTGGGCCGTTGCCGAGCCCTGTATCGTAGCCGTGTTCTGCCAGCAGCTGCATCTCGCCCGCCTGCGCCAACAGCGCCACCTCCTCGGGAGTGAGCCCTCCCCGGGACGCCACCAGGTCAGGGCGTCGCTCCAGGGTGCGGCGCAGGGCCTGCACCCGGCGCCACCGCGCCACGCTGCCGTGGTCTCCGGAGCGCAACACCTCGGGCACAGCCCACTCGCGGAACACCGCGGGCCGGGTGTACTGGGGATACTCCAGGAGTCCCGTCAGAAAGCTCTCCTCGTCGATCGAGGTCTCGTTCCCGAGCGCCCCGGGGACGAGCCTGGTGACGGCCTCCACGACCACCAGAGCAGGGAGCTCACCGCCGGCGAGCACGACGTCGCCCACGGAGAGCTCACCATCCACGAGGTGGTCGGCCACTCGCTGGTCCACCCCTTCGTAGCGCCCGCACAGCAGCGAGAAGCCGTCCGAAGCTGCGAGGTCCCTCGCCACCGACTGGTCGAACCGCCTGCCGCCCGGCGACAAGAGGAGCAGGGGGCGCGGCAGCCCCTCTCGAGCGTCCACGGCTTCGGCCATCGCGAAGAGCGGCTCCGGCATGAGGACCATCCCGGCCCCGCCCCCGAACGGTGCGTCGTCGACGGAACGACGAGGATCTGAAGCTCCGCCTCGCAGGTCCCGCACGCGCAAGTCGAGAATCCCGCGCTCGCGCGCCCTCCCGAGGATGCTCCCCCGGCAGTAGTCCTCGACGAGATCGGGAAAGATCGTGAAGACGTCGATCCGCACGCGCGTCAGTCCACCAGCCCATCGGGTAGGTCGACGGTCACCTTCACCCCCGGCTCGATTGCGCTCACGAAACGAAGCGGCACGAGCGCTCCGCTCGCGAGCACGAGGAGGTCGCTCGCTGGATTGAGCTCCAGCGCCACGACCGTCCCGACGTCCCGTCCTCTGGCGGTGACGACGTGGGCGCCCACGAGCTCGTGCACCCACATCGCTCCCTCTACATGAATCGCCCCGGCACGCAGCTCCACGCCGCGTAGGGCCTCTGCCGACGTGCGGTCGCGCACCCCGTCGAACTGCACGAGATAGCGACCCTGGTGCTTCCGAGAGCCGAGGACGAGGAGGTCGCCCGCGTCGCTCGCCAGCGTCGTGCCGGTTGCCAACCTCTCGGTGCGGTCAGTCCACAGTTCCACGACCACTTCCCCCTGAAGGCCGTGCGGCCGTACCACGCGTCCGACGGCGAGAAGCGGTGCCGCTTGCGGGTCCAATCCCTTTTCAGTCGTCGACGATGTCGACGACAGTCTGCTCGCCGTCGCGCGCGCCTGCCGCGGCGACCAGCGCCCGGATCGCCTGTGCGGTGCGGCCGCGCCGCCCGATGACTCGCCCCATGTCCCGAGGTGCGACGTGCAGCCGAAGAATCGTCGAGCCGCGGCGCTCCTCTCTGCGGATCACGACCGCGTCGGGTTCGTCGGTCATCGCGCGCGCGAGGTAATCGAGCACGGCGATCGGCATCGCACCCCGCTTCGTGCCATCCGTCTCCGGCGCGCGTCCGGCACCCTTGGGGATCGTGTTCACGTCACCGGGCTCATAGGGAACGGCGTCGACCGCGTTCACGTCACCAGGCTCGTACTCGTCGTCCTCTGCGAAGTCCTCGTCGTCCTCGTCGAAGCCCTCGTCGTCCGCGTCTTCCTCGTCGTCCTCGAAGTCCTCGTCGAAGTCCTCTGACGCGTCGTCCGCGTCTTCCTCGTCGTCCTCGAAGTCCTCGTCGAAGTCCTCTGACGCGTCGTCCGCGTCTTCCTCGTCGAGGACGCCGTCGACACCTTCCTTGGGCCCCTCCGCACTGCTCACGAGGTCACCGGGGACGATCCGCGGGCGTCGCCCGCACCTTCCACCTCGTCGCTCTCGACGTCTTGGACGTCTGCCTCGACCGTGGACGGGGATGCAGGCGGTGCTGCCGCCTGGTCCCTGCCACCTGCCAGCCGGTCCAGCGTCCCCGCGCTCCGCAACAGGCGTTCCACCCGCTCGGTCGGCTTCGCCCCCTGCCGGAGCCAGCGCAACGCCTTCTCGTGATCGATCGAGACGATCGTCTCGTCGTCGGTGCTGGAACGGCCGCGTGGCGCGTACGTCCCGACGATCTCGAGGAACCGTCCGTCGCGTGGGGAACGACTGTCGGCCGCCACCACGCGGTACGTCGGCTGCTTCTTCTTGCCCATCCGCACCAAGCGGAGCTTCACTGCCACGAGTCTGCTTCCTCCGTCGTCAGGGCCCCTGGGGCCCGCTCTGCGCCCTTTGGCAGACATTCTCGCAGGTCTGGCGGGACCCGCGTCCGCACGACCTGGCTCATCGCGCCTTGGGTGGCGTGACCCGTCCGCCCTTCTTCTTCTTGCCCTTCGCGCCGCGTTGAGCCCTCGATGCACCGTTCCCGGCTGCAGGCGGACCGCCGGACGCGACCGCGTCCAGGGGAGGGAGACCTCCGACACCACGTCCGAGCAGGCCGGCGAGGCCCTGCTGATCGCGACCCGTCTCATCGCCCAGCGTCTGCAAGGCAGCCAATTGCTTTCGGCCCCCGAGCAGCCCGCCAAGGCCTCCGAGACCGCCGAAGCCGCCCATGCCCCCGATGCCCTTCCCTCCGGGACCACCGAGCCCGGGCAGCCCCGGGAGCCCGCTGCCCGTCGCCATGCCCTTCACGAGCTTCTGCATCTCGCGGTGCTGCTTCAACAGTTGGTTCACGTCCGCCGTCGCGGTGCCGCTCCCACGCGCGATCCGGACTCTCCGTGAGCCGTCGATGATCGACGGGTCCCCCCGCTCCATTGGGGTCATCGATCGCATGATCGCCTCCACCCGCGAGAGCTCCCTGTCGTCGATCCGGTCCGCGGCC
The DNA here is from genome assembly GCA_021828005.1 of Actinomycetes bacterium. GTDB lineage: Bacteria > Actinomycetota > Acidimicrobiia > Acidimicrobiales > RAAP-2 > JAJYVT01. The sequence goes on from JAKATJ010000020.1 coordinate 9,473, forward strand.
TGACGCAGCTCCTTGGTCATGCCTGGGAGCAGCCGCATCACGCCACCGAGCGACCCCAGCTTCTTCACCTGCTGGAGCTGCTCGAGAAAGTCGTCGAGCGTGAATCGCCCCTCCATGAGCCGGCCCGCGGACCTGGCGACCGACTCTTTGTCCATGGACCGCTCTGCCTGTTCGATGAGGCTGAGGACGTCGCCCATCCCGAGGATGCGGTCAGCCATCCGAGCGGGATGGAACAGGTCGAAGTCAGAGAGCTTCTCGCCCGTGGACGCGAACACAATCGGCCTGCCGACGACACCCTTCACGGACAATGCGGCGCCGCCCCGGGCGTCGCCGTCGAGCTTCGTGAGGATGACGCCGTCGAGCTCGAGGACTTCGTGGAACGCCCGCGCGGTGGCCACCGCGTCCTGACCGGTCATCGCGTCGACGACGAGCAGCGTGTAGTGGGGGCGCACGGCGTCGGAGACGCGCCGGACCTCGCCCATCAGCTCTTCGTCGATTGCGAGACGGCCCGCGGTGTCGACGATGCAGATGTCGCGCCCAAGCCGCCTCGCCTGTTCCAGCCCGGCGCGGGCGACGGACACCGGGTCGGTCGGCTCGCTGAACACCGTGACGCCGACCTGGCGTCCAAGGACCCGCAGCTGCTCTACGGCTGCCGGGCGCTGGAGGTCCGCGCCGACGAGGAGTGGGTTGCGCCCGAGCTGGCGCCACCAGCGTGCCAGCTTCGCCGCGGTCGTCGTCTTCCCCGAGCCCTGCAGCCCTGCCAACAGCACCACCGTGGGCGGTCGCGACGCGTAGGTGAGCTTCAGGGTCTCCCCGCCGAGGACGGCGACGAGCTCTTCGTGCACCGCCTTCACGACCTGCTGGCCCGGGGTGAGGCTCTTGGAAAGAGCCTCGCCCGAGCAACGTTGGCGGATCCCCTCCACGAAGTCGCGCGCGACGCCGACCTCCACGTCGGCTTCGAGCAACGCGACGCGGATCTCGCGCAGCGCCTCGTCGAGGTCCGAGTCGGTGAGCCGGCCACGGCTTCGAAGGCGCCCGGCGATCCGCTCGAGGCGGTCGGAGAGGGCGTCGAACATGAGGCTTCCAGGCTATCGGACACCCGCAGGAGGCGACCCGCGAGGCGCGGGCAACTGCCTACCCCAAGAGCGCGCCGACGAAGCCTGCCGGGTCGAACGGCACGAGATCGTCCGGGCCTTCCCCCAGCCCGACGAGCTTGACCGGCAAGCCGAGCTCCCGCTGGATCGCCACGACGATCCCGCCTTTCGCCGTGCCGTCGAGCTTCGTGAGGACGACCCCGGTGACGGCGACGGCGTCGGTGAACTCCCGCGCCTGGACGAGCCCGTTCTGCCCGGTCGTTGCGTCGAGCACGAGGAGGACTTCGGTGACGCGTCCCGGAGGCCGTTCGGCCACCCGTCGGATCTTCTTGAGCTCCTCGACGAGGTTGACCTTCGTGTGCAAGCGGCCCGCGGTGTCCGCGAGCACGAGGGAGTGGCCACGGGCGGCGGCGCGCTGGATCGCGTCGAAGACCACGGCGCTCGGGTCGCCGCCCTCCGCACCTCGCACGATCTCTGCGCCGACCCGATCCGCCCACGTCGCAAGCTGCTCCCCCGCCGCCGCACGGAACGTGTCACCCGCCGCGAGAAGGACCGATCTGCCTGACCCGGACTGCTGTCTCGCGACCTTGCCGACCGTCGTAGTCTTCCCAACACCGTTCACCCCGACGAAGAGCCAGACGTTCACGACGCCTTCCTCCTCGTCGAAGCGGAGCCCGCGACCGTCGCGCACGGCGACCTCGACCGCTTCGCCGGTCGCGACGCCTCCGGGTGCGATCTCGGTGCCCGAGGCGCCGCCCCGTTGCTCCAAGGACAGCAGGTCGACGAGGTCGCTGCGGAGGGAATCGACAAGCTCGTCTCCGCTCCCGATCTCCTTCTCCCGGACTCGCCGGCGAAGTTCCTCGAGCAGCATCCCGGTCGTCGCAACGCCGACGTCGGCCCGGAGAAGGCTCTCTTCGAGCTCGTCCCACGTTGAAGGAGCCACTCCTTTGCCCCTGAGCGAGCGCAGGCCGGCGAAGACGCCCCGGGAGCGCCCAAGCCGCTCGCGGAACGTCGGGGGCACCACCTCTGCGAGCGTTCCCCCCTCGACCGGTGCCTCGTTCTCGACCGAAGCTCCTTCCTCCACCAGCGCCGCGGGCAGTGGCGCCGGCGTGGCGGGTGGCGCCGGCGTGGCGGGTGGCGCCGGCGTGGCGGGTGGCGCCGGCGTGGCGGGTGGCGCCGGCGTGGCGGGTGGCGCCGGCGTGGCGGGTGGCGCCGGCGTGGCGGGTGGCGCCGCGGTCGGTCGGGGCGTGCTCACCAGCCCGCTGGCGCCACTCGTGGTCGACTCCGAACGCGAACCACCACGCCGTCGCCGGGCGCTCGTGACGTACCCGGCGATGCCGGCAGCCAGCACAGCCACCACGACGAGGGTGATCCACAGGGCGGTCACGAACGGTCGAGCCTATCGGCGTCCCGCCCGACGGACCCCACCCCGCGAGAGCCACAGGAAGGGCACCGCCGCAGGAGGCCACGACCGGGGGGGCCGGTCAGCGGCTCAGGCGACCGGCTGCGCCTCGCGCTGCGCTCGCTGGCTCACCACCTGCGAAGACCCGCCCGGCGCCATCGTCACCCCATAGAGCGCGTCGGCCGCTTCCATCGTGCGCTTCTGGTGGCTCACGACGATCAGCTGCGCCTCGCGGCGGAACTCGTGGACGAGACCGAGGAACCGGTGGAGGTTCACGTCGTCGAGCGCCGCCTCCACCTCGTCCATGAGGTAGAAGGGGGACGGCCGGCTGCGGAAGACCGCGAAGAGGAAGGCGAGCGCCGCCATCGATCGCTCACCCCCGGAGAGGAGCGAGACGCGTCGCACGTTGCGGCCCGCGGGGCGGACCTCGATCTCGACCCCCGTGTTCAGCACGTCCGACGGGTCCGTCAGGGTGAGCCGCCCGGTGCCGCCCGGGAACAGGGTGCCGACGAAGGTCGAGAAGTGCTCGTTCACGTCCGCCACAGCTATCGCGAACTCCTCTGCGATCTCGCGGTCGAGCGATCGTATGACCTCGTGCAACTGGCGGCGCGCCTCGCGGACGTCCTCCATCTGGGTGTCGAGCTCCCGGTGTCGCTCCTCGAGCGCGGAGAGCTCGTCCAACGCGAGCGGGTTCACCGGTCCGAGCGACGCGAGCTTGCTCGCGAGCGCCGCTTCGTGTGCACCCGCGGTCACCCCCTCGGGCACCGCGGGCAATGGCGCCGTCCTCGCCTCGGCAGGCGTGACCCGGAGCTCCTTCTCGATCGTCTCCTCGAGCGCCTCCGCGCGCAGCGAGGCTTCGGCCAGCTCACGGTCGACCGCGCGCAACCGCTCACCTACGGTCGCCTGTCGCTCCTCGAAGGCCGACCGCTCCGACCGGATCGCCTCCATCCTCGCCGCACCCGCTCGCCGCCTCTCCGACTGGTCTGCGTACGCGTGCCGGAGCGCGCCGAAGGCGGCCTCGAGGCGGTCCCGTTCGCGGTCGACGACGCGGTGGAGCCGTTGGAGCACGATCCCCTCGGCCTCCAGTCGTTGCCGTCGCCGCGCGGCTTGCTCGCGCTCCTCGCCATGACCGGCGAGCCGACGCTCCACCTCGGCCCGCCGTTCGGACAGCAGGCGGCGGCGCTCGGCGATGCTCGCGCTGCGCACCTCGAGCGCCTGGCGCGCCGCAGCGAGCGCACGGCGGCGATCGACCAGCGAACCTTCGGCAGCAGCCGCCTCCTCCGCGCGCGTCGCGGCGTCCGCCGCGCGACCCATCGCGTCGGGCAACGCCCGCTCGTAGGCGTCGAGCAGCTCACGGTCTGCCTCGAGGCGCTCCACGAGCGTCTGCCGCACGTCGCGACCCTCGGCGAGCTCCTGCGCAACCCGTTGGCGCCCCTCTTCTGCTCCGCGCCGCTCGGCCCTGAAGCCCGCACGCACCGCCTCGTGGCGATCGTGGCTCCTCGCGGCGTCACGGGCACGCGAGGCCGCGGCATCGAGCGCGCGGCGGGCGTCGGCAAGCTCGGCGTTCGCCGCCTCGGCGCGCTCCGCCGCGTCGGCTGCGCGTCGTTCCGCCTCCTCCACCGCTGCGGCCGTAACGATGCCCGAGGACGACCGCACGCGCCATGCCGAGCTGGCGAAGCGATCGCCGTCAGGGGTGACCACGACGAGGTCCGGCCGGTCCAGCGCGAGGTCGAGCGCCGCCTCCCACCCCCCGACGCGCACGGCACCGCCGACGAGCGCGTCCAGCACCATGTCGACGTCGGCGCCGCTGGACGCGCCGAGCGACGGGCGCGGCCGCACGTGGGGCCGCAAGGGAGCGGCGCCGTCCGGCATGTCGACCGTTCCCACTCCGCGCTCCCAATCGGGCCACCCCGCGCCGCGCCCGGCCGGGAACAGGGCGCCCGACGCGCCGCGCCCGGCCGGGAGCAGGGCGCCCGACGCGCCGCGGCCGTGCAGCCGAGCGAGCGCTGCCCGCGCGGCGTCGCGTCCCGACACCACCACGGCCGAGACCGCGGCGCCTGCGGCCGCCTCGAACGCGGCCTCCCAGCCGGGATCGACCTCCACGAGGTCCACGAGCGACCCGACCACTCCCTCCAGGTCGCAGAGGACCTCCCTGCCTCCGGCGCCTACGAGCTCGCGCAGCGCACGCGCGAGCGCCTCTGCACGCGCCGCGCACCGATGGCGCTCTTGGTCCGCGGCGCGGGCGGCGTGCTCAGCGCCCTGTGCGGCCGCACGCGCGTCCTCGTGCAGCCGCTCGGCTTCGGACATGCCAGCCTCCAGGCGGGCAGCCTCCTGGTCGAGCACTGCAACACGCGCGTCCAGCTCTTCGATCGCGCTCGCCAAGGCTTCCGCACGCGCCTGCACCACCGCCACACGTTCCTCGTGCGCCGCGAGCTCGCGCTCGGCTTGCGCGACGGTCCGAGCTTGCAGCTCCACGCGTCGGCGAGCCTCGTCGAGCGCACGGATCGCCGCGTCCAGCTCTACGCCGTCCCCCCACCGCTGTCGGTACGTCTCCTCGTCCGCAGCCAGCGCCGCGGCACGGGCGCGCACCTCCTCGTGCTCCGGTGAAAGTGCCCTCTCGTCGGTGTCGACTTCCACGAGCTCCTCTTCGAGCCGGGCAGCTTCCGCTTCGAGCGTCGACACGACATCCACGTCGGCGGCCGCGTCCAGCGCCTGCGCGAGCGACCTCGATCGCTCGCGCAGCACGTTCGTCGTCCCCTTCGCCCGCTCGACCAGTGCCTGCACTCCCGCGAGCGCTCCTGCGAGGTCCTGCTCTCGGCCCGAGGAGAGCTCAGCAGCCGTCGCGGCAGCCTGAGCGTCGAGCGCGTCGAGCGCGTCGCGGAGCCGCCTCTCCTCGTCGGCGAGCGCGGCGAGCTCGGTGGCGGCCTCCTCCTGGCGCGCACCGAGCGTCGTCAGCTCGACACCCGCCAGATGCACGCGGAGCGCACGCAGCTCGGCCGCGATCGCGGCGTGCGAGCGCGCCGCCGCGGCCTGCCGTTCGAGCGGCCGGATCTGGCGGCGCAGCTCGCGCACGAGGTCGCCGAGCCGCTCCAGGTTGTCCTGGGTCGCGGCCAGACGGCGCTCTGCGCGCTCGCGGCGGCGGCGGTGCTTGAGCACCCCAGCCGCTTCCTCGATGACCGCTCGGCGATCCTCGGGGCGCGCCGACAAGACGGCGTCGAGCTGGTTCTGGCCGATGATCATGTGCTGCTGGCGCCCGACCCCGGCGTCGTTCAAGAGGTCCTGGATGTCGAGGAGCCGGCACTGCGTGCCGTTGATCGCGTACTCGCTGTCCCCTGATCGAAAGAGCGTGCGGCTGATGGTGACTTCAGCCATCGGCACCCGAAGCTTCCCCGAGCCGTTGTCGATGGTGAGCGACACTTCTGCCCGCCCGAGCGCGGGTCGGCTGGACGTCCCCGCGAAGATCACGTCCTCCATCTTCTGGGAGCGCAACGACCGCGGGCCCTGGGCGCCCAGCACCCACGTCACTGCGTCGACGACATTGGACTTCCCGCTGCCGTTGGGCCCCACCACGACCGTGAGCCCGGGCTCGAACTCGAGGACCGTCGGGTCCGCGAACGACTTGAACCCCTTCATGCTGAGGGACCTGAGGAACATCGGCAGTCGACCCTACCAACGCACTGGCGCCGCGCCCGGGACCGTGGGAGCCATGTGCTCGGACCAGCCCCGCTGCGAGCTGCCCTCGCGGCCCGGACCTCCGGGCCGCACCCGGTCCCGCGGCTGCCCCGCGGTCAGACCTGGCAGTGCTCGCAATAGAACGTCGAGCGCCCGCCCACCTTCGCCCGCACGATCGGGTTGCGGCAGCGCCGGCACGGCGCGTTCTCCCGGTCGTAGACCTGGTGGCTGCCCTGGTAGTCGCCGGCCTCTCCGAAGAGGTCCCGGTACTGCTCGTCGACGAGCGTGGACCCGCGGTGCTTGATCGCCTCGGTGAGGGTCTCGACCATCGCGCGGTAGAGACGGCGCACCTCGGTCGCCGACAGCCCGTCGGAGGTCCGGTCGTACCGGAGCCCCGCACTGAAGAGGATCTCGTCGGAGTACAGGTTGCCGATCCCCGAGACGAACTCCTGGTCCATGAGGAGGGATTTGAGCCCGGCCCGGTGCCTCCGCAAGAGCACGCCGAAGCGGTCCCAGCTCATCATGTCCTCGATCGGGTCGAACCCCAGGTGCGCGAGCTCGGGCACCTGACGGCGAAGGGCCGCGCCGTCCCCGGTCGCCATCCCCACCGGCAGCGACGCGCCGTTGGCCGCGGGGGCGTCGGAGAGCGGGCTGGAGACGAACATCTCGCCGAACGTGCGGGGGTCCACGTAGCGCAGCTCGCCTCCTTGGGTGAAGACGATCACCACGTGCGTGTGCTTGGGCTTCGGCTCCTTCGCGCTCTTCACACGCAGCAACTGGCCGCTCATGCCGAGGTGGATGACGAGCGTGTCCTTGCTGTCGAGGGTGAGCAGGAGGTACTTCCCGAGCCTTCCCACCGACTTGATGGTGCGGCCCTCGAGCAGCCCCCGGAAGTGCTTCGCGCTCGGGTGCCGCCGGACCGACCGGCCGTTCGTGACGGAGACCGACTTGACGATCTTGCCGACGACCTCCTTTGCCAGGTCTTGGCGGAGGGTCTCGACCTCGGGAAGCTCAGGCACGCCGCAGCTCCGCCAGGGCCTGACGCGCAGCCTCCTGCTCGGCGTCCTTCTTCGTCCCCCCGGCGCCGGCGCCGCGTTGCACACCGTTCACGAAGACCGCCGCCTCGAACTGGCGGTCGTGGTCGGGTCCGGTGCCGACCACGACGTAGCGGGGGATCCCGTCGCCGTGGCGCACGGTGAGCTCCTGGAGCAGCCCTTTCTGGTCGAAGCCGTCGGGCTCCGCGGCCGCCCGCTCGATGCGGGGCCCCAGGTGCCCGAGGATCACGCGCTCGGCCGCGGTCCACCCCGCGTCGAGGTAGACGGCACCGATCACCGCCTCCAGCGAGTCGGCCAGGATCGACGGCTTCGTCCGGCCCCCTGACGCCTCTTCGCCCTTGCCGAGCAGGAGCGCGTCCCCGACGCCGAGCTGCTCGGCGACCTCCGCGAGCACCCGGGCGTTCACGACGGCAGCCCGGACCTTGGCGAGCTCGCCCTCGGGCATCTCGGGGAACCGCCGGTAGCAGTACTCGGCGACCACCAGGCCGAGGACGGCGTCGCCCAGGAATTCGAGCCGCTCGTTCGACGGCAGGCCTCCTTGCTCCGCGCACCAGCTGCGGTGCGACACCGCCTGGCGGAGGAGCGACGGGGCCGCGAGCTCGTGGCCCAGACGTCCCGCCAACGTCGCTGCGCCGTCGGTGATGCCCTCCACGTGGGCCGGGTCAGCTCTCTCCGAGCTTGGCGACGACATAGTCGACGGCGTCACGAACGGTCCGCAGGTCCTCCAGGTCCTCGTCATCGATCCGGAACCCCACGCTGCGCTCCCCCAGCTCCTCCTCGAGCGCCTCGACGAGCTCGATGAGCGCCAGGGAGTCCGCATCGAGGTCCGCTGCGAAGGACGACCCCTCGCTGATCCTGGACGGGTCGGTCTCCAGGATGTCGGCGAGCTGGTCCCTGATGAGCTCGAAGACGGCCTGGCGGTCGAGCGGGCCACGCTCGGTGTGGGTCTCAGCGGGCACGACGGCTCCTCGCTCGAGGTTCGGACGCAGGAATGTTACCGAGACCCGAGTATGCCAGGGACGCCGCCCGTCTCGGACCCTTCGGCGCGGGCGCTCCCGACGGCGCGTGCGAGGAGCGCCGCGAGGTCACGCCCAGCCAGTTCGTGGGCGACCCGGACGGCGTTGTGCATGGCCGTCGCGCTGGAGGAACCGTGGCTGATGACGCAGATCCCGTCGACTCCGAGGAGCATGGCGCCCCCGGTGTTCTCCGGGTCGATCCGGGCGGCGATCGGGAGCAGGTGGGGGAGGAGGACCTCGGATGCGGCGGTCGTCTGGTCGTCGGTCCTGAACACGTCGAAGAGGGTCTGCACGATGAAGCGGAGGGCTCCCTCGAGGGCCTTCAACGTGACGTTGCCCGTGAACCCGTCGGTCACCACCACGTCGGCAGGGCACGGCAGGAGGTCCCGGCCCTCCACGTTGCCCACGAACCGCACCCCCGCCCCCGCCGCGAGCGCGCTGTGGGCCTCCTTCACGAGGCGCGTCCCCTTGCTCGCCTCCTCGCCGATCGAGAGGAGGGCCACCGAGGGGTCGTCGACGCCGTAGCGGGCGGCGGCGTACGCAGCGCCCATCTGGGCGAACTGCACGAGCATGGCGCTGGTGCACTCCGCGTTCGCCCCCGCGTCGACGAGCACCGCCGGCGCGCGCCCGATCCGCGGCAGCGGCGTGGCGATGCACGGTCTGATGACGCCGGAGAGGCGCCCCATCTTGAGCAAGGCCGAGGCCATCGTCGCCCCGGTGTTGCCGGCGCTCACCATCGCCGAGGCCGCGCCGTCGCGCACGAGCTCGGCGGCGCGCACGAGCGAAGAGTCCTTCTTCCGGCGGACCGACTGGGCAGGGTCCTCGTCCATGCCGATGACCTCGGCAGCCTCGACCACCTCCAGGCCGCTCAAGTCGCCGAGCAGCCCCGGGGGTCCGACGAGCACCACCGGGATCCCCTCCTCGGCCGCTTTGCGCGCCCCCGCCACGATCTCGGCGGGCGCCTTGTCCCCCCCCATGGCGTCGACCGCGACGGGGAGCGAGGCCAGGGGAACCGCGCGCGCAGCCGGCCCTCTCGAACCGGTGCGGCGCGTCACGTCAGTCGACCTCTACCGCCTGGCGCCCCTTGTACCACCCGCAGTTCGGGCACACCACGTGCGGCAGCTTCGCCTGGTGGCAATGGGGGCAGACGCTGCGAGGGGGCGCCTCGAGGCGCCAGTTGGCGGCGCGTCGGCTCCTGCCCCTCGCCTTCGATGTCTTCTTCTTCGGGACGGCCATCGTCGATGCGCTCCAGGTCCGTGCCGGCCAAAGCGGCCGGCGAGCTGGTGCCCCCGGGGCCTTCCCGGGCAGCTCGGCTCCGGGGGTGCGCCAGCAGTGACGCCGGGTCGGTGCGCGCGGGGGCTACTGGGCGGACCGGAGCACGTCGAGGTTAGCCCACCGCGGGTCGCCGGGCGCCTCGCACCCGCAGGCCTCCTCGTTGCGGTCGCAGCCGCAGTGCGGGCAGAGCCCTCGGCAGTCCTCCCGGCACAGCGGAGCGAGCGGCAGCTCGAGGACGACCGCGTCCCGCACCATCGGGCCGAGGTCGAGCTCGTCGTCGACGATCGGGTACGCGTCGTCGTCGTCGGGGTCTCCGTAGCCGGCACCAGGCTCGGTGAACCGCTCCCGCACGGGGATGCGGAGCATCCCCTCGACGGGCGTCGCGCACCGGCGGCACAGCCCCGTCCACGGCGCGGCGACCGTTCCCGTCGCCATCACGCCACCTGCGAAGGACTCGAGGGTGACCTCGCAGACGGCTTCGGCGCCTCGAGGGACAGTGCTGTCGGCTGGAGAGCGCGAGACGATGACGGCCTCAGGGTCCACCGGCCCGGTGCGCACCTCGTGCCATCGGGTGCCCAGCACCCTGCGGAGCCTGGCCACGTGCACCACGAACGGGTCCACCTGTACCTCCTTTCCTGCCCGCGAGCGGGCAGCGTGTCCGCCTATGCGAGGTCCTGGTCGAAGAAGCCCGGCTCCTCTCCCTCCGGGGGAGCCGCCTGGGCCGGTGGAGCGGCGGAGACGGTCGCCCGGAGCTTCTCGCGACCGGCGCGCACCGTTCTCGTGATCCTGTCCAGCACGATCTCCATCCCCGCCAACTTCTGGTCGCAGTAGTCCTCGGCTTCGTGGCGCAGCCGGCGCGCCTCCTCATTGGCGTCGTCGAGGATCCGCTGAGCGACCAGGTTCGCCTGTCGGACCATCTCCGAGCGCGAGACCATGTGCTCCGCCCGCGCGCGGACGTCCGCCATCAGCGCCTCCGCCTCGCGCGCGCGGTCGGCGAGGAACTCCTCTTTCTCCCGCAGCAGCCAGCGCGCCTGGCGCAGCTCGTCGGGAAGCCGGTCCAGCGCCGCCTGCAGCACTTCCAGCAGCTCCTCGCGCGAGACGAGCACCGACGCGGAAAGTGGCATCGCCTTTGCGCCGCTCACGACGTCGAACGCCCGCCGGACCAGCTCCTCCGTCCCGAGCTCTTCGTCGGTCCGGACCGATCCGCCGTCGTCGCCGTGCGCGTGTTCGAACACGTCCGTCACGATCCTGTCGTCCCGCTTCTTCCGTCCAATTCCTCTCCCTCCGGCCAGCCCGGTGTCCGGCCGGAGAACTTCGCTTCGAACCGCAGCCCCACGGGCTTCGGCACGAACGCGGAGATGTCGCCACCGAACCTGGCGACCTCCCGCAACAGTCTCGAAGCGATGAAGGAGTACTGCGCGCTCGTCGGGATGAAGATGGTCTCCACCCCCGAGAGCTGGCGGTTCATCTGGGCCATCTGCAGCTCGTTCTCGAAGTCCGACACGGCGCGCAGCCCCCGCACGATCGTCGACGCGCCGACCTCACGCGCGACGGTCACCACCAGGGTCGCCACGCCGACGATCCGCACGCTGCCCAGGTGCGCGAGCGATTCTTCGAGCATGTCGGTGCGCTCGTCGATCGTGAAGAGCGGCCCGCCCTTCTGCGGGTTCCGGAGCGCGGCGACCACGACCTCGTCGAACAGGCGGGATGCCCGCTCGACGACTTCGAGATGGCCGTTGTGGAACGGGTCGAACGACCCAGGGAAGAGGGCGACGCTCACGACCGCCCCCTGCGCGCGCGGGCCGCCGGTGCGTCGGACATGCGGGCCACGGTCACGAGCGTACCGCCGTAGCGGCGCGACCTCGCGACCATCCAGCCCGCCGGCAGCTCGAGGGCGGACCCCGACTCGAGCACGACGACCTCCGCCTCGAGCAGCGAGAGAAGGGTGCTCCAGTCGGCGAAGGCGTACGGGGGATCGCACAGCGCCAGGTCGACGTGGGGGGCGCGCCCCAGCCAACCCGGAAGCTCCGCTCGCACGAGGGACGCTGCAGGCGACGCCAGGCCGGTGGCGGCGAGGTTCGTCCGGACCGCGGCGAGCGCCGCTGCGTCGTGGTCGACGAAGGTCGCGCCGGCTGCCCCCCGCGAGAGCGCCTCGACGCCCAGGGCGCCGCTGCCGCAGAACAGGTCGAGCACCGAAGCGCCCTCGACGCCGCCCATCGAGCCGAGCACGTCGAAGATCGCCTCACGCACCCGGTCCGAGGTGGGCCGCACGCCGCCTGGCAGGCGGGCTGGGAGCCGGCGCCCCCGGCTCGAGCCGGCGATGACGCGCACGACGCCACGGTACCGCTCTAAGCGCGAGCGGGTGTGCTCGCGTGCCACCCTGTGCACCTGATGCACGGACCCGCAGAGCCGCCGGCTGAGATCTCGTCGACCGACGCAGCACCCGCCGCGCCCCCCGCGGACGGCCACCTGACGGACGGCCACCTGACGGACCGCCACCTGGCGGACGGCCACCTGGCCGACGGCCACGCGGCGGCGGACGGCCACGCGGCGGGCGGGAGCGGGCACGTCGCCGAGCGCTCGGTTCGGCGCCGGGACGCCGGCCAGCTCGCGGTGGTCACCTTCTCCCATGCGGTCCAGCACGTCTACGTGGCCGGGATGGCCGTGGCGTACCCGTTCGTGATCGCCTCGCTCCACGTGTCCTACGGGACCCTCGGGATCGTGCTCGGCATCGCGGGCATCGCCGGGGGGCTGCTCCAGGGGCTCGCGGGGTTCGTGAGCAGGGTCTCGTCCCGAATGCTCCTCTCCGTCCAGAACATCGGGATGGCCGTCGCCAGCGTGCTCGGCGGGATCTCGCCGGGCTTCGCCCTGTTCGGCGCGGCCCGCTGCATCGGCAGTGTGGTCTCCTGGCCGCAGCACCCGGTTGGCAGCGCGGTGCTCGCCAAGCGGTTCGCGGAGCGCCGCGCCTACGCCCTGTCCTGGCACGTGGCCGGCGGCAGTATCGGCACCGCGGTCACCCCCCTTGCGATCGCCGCCCTCATCGCATCGTACGGCTGGCGGGTCGGCGTGGCGTTCCTCGCCGTGCCACTGGCGGCCGGCGGGGTGCTCGTCGCGTGGAAGCTGAAGAACGTCGGTCCGGCGGGCGGGTCGGGTGCAAAAGGCGACCGCGACGTCGTGCGTGCACCCGGAAAGACGGCCCCGGCGGACGATGCTGCCGCACCGCCGAAGGCCGGCTATCTCGACGTCCTGCGCGACATCCTCCGGAGCCGGGAGGCCTTCGGAGCCATGATCGCCGGGACGATCGCGGCCGGCGGGCGCGGGCTCGGCACCTTGGCGGTCTTCGTCCCCGCGTACCTGAAGAGCGGGCTCCACCTCCACACGCTGACTGTCGGAGCGCTGTTCACCGCGCTGCTGGTCGGCAGCATCCTGGGGCCGGTCATGGCCGGGTACGTGGCTGACCACGTCGGGCGGCGGCGCGTGCTCCTGGTCGTCTACGTCGTAGGCGCAGCCACCATCGCTGCGTTCGTGATGGTCGGCAACGACCTCTTGGCGCTCGTGGGGGTCGGCGTGATCATGGGGATCTTCGCCTACTCGGAGTCGCCGCTGCTCCAGGCGGTGTTCGCCGACGGCCTGACCGGCACGAGCCACCAGGGGGCGTTCGGCTTCTACTTCGC
>JAKATJ010000020.1:22760-24603 GCA_021828005.1 Actinomycetes bacterium
CCACCGACTCCGCGACGCGCCGCGCCGCTTCGAGGAGGCCGGCGTCCCTCCGCAACGACGCAAGCTTGAGGTCGCTCCTGCCTTTCTGGCGCGCGCCCAGGATCGTGCCCTCGCCACGCAGCTCGAGGTCGACCTCGGCGAGCTCGAAGCCGTCGGTCGTCCGCACCATCGCGGCGAGGCGGCTCGATGCCTCGGGCGTCTCCGCAGGCCCGAGGAGGTAGCACCAGCTCGCTCGGTCGCTCCGACCGACGCGGCCGCGGAGCTGGTGGAGCTGGGCGATGCCGAACCTGCCCGCGTCCTCCACCACCATGACGGTCGCTTCCGGGACGTCTACTCCCACTTCGACGACGGTCGTGGCCACCAGCACCCCGGTCGTCCCGTCACGAAAGCGCGCCATGGCCCGCTCCTTGTCGGAAGCGGGCATCTGACCGTGCAGCAGGCCGAGCGCGAGGCCTTCGAGCGGCCCTTCGGCGAGGCGTTCGAGCTCTTCGGTGGCCGAGCGCGCCTGGACGCGCTCGGAGCCCTCGACGAGGGGGCAGACCACGAAGGCGCGGCGGCCCTCGGCGACCTCGGTCCGTACTCGCCACCACGCTTCCTCTTCGGCGTCAGGGGTCGGAGCCCAGACCGTCTCGACCGGGCGTCGCCCGGGCGGCAGCTCGTCGAGCACGACCATGTCCAGGTCGCCGAAGAGCACCATCGCCGCCGTCCGAGGGATTGGGGTCGCGGTCATGACGAGAAGGTCGGGATCCGCGCCGGCCCCTGGCCCTTCGGCGCGTGCGACCACGGACTCGCGTCCTTTGTCGCGCAGCTGCGCGCGCTGCTCGACCCCGAAACGGTGCTGCTCGTCGATCACCACGATCCCGAGCGAGTGGAACCGCACGTCGTCGGTCAAGAGCGCGTGCGTCCCGACCACCACGTCGAGGTCGCCCGATTCGAGGTCCGTGCGAAGGCGGGCTCGCTCGGCGGCGCCGGTTCGGTTCGTGAGGAGCGCCACCGAGAGCGGGCGGCTCCCGCCGAGACGCGCGGGTTGCACCGACAGGCCGCCGACGAGGGCGCGCACCGCGAAGCAGTGCTGCTCTGCGAGCACCTCGGTTGGCACCATCAGCGCTCCCTGGTGACCGCCTTGCACCGCGGCGAGCAGCGCCGACAGCGCGACCACCGTCTTTCCGGACCCGACGTCGCCCTGGAGCAGCCGGTGCATGGGCAGCGGTCCGGCCATCTCCGCGAGGATCGCGGCCATCGCCTTGCGCTGCGCCTCAGTGAGGCGGTACGGCAATCCCGCGAGAAAGCGCTGGACCAGCGTCCCGCCGCCCGCGGCGGGCTCCACCACCTCGCGCGGCGACACCTCGTGGCGGATCGCCCGAGCGCCTGCCTCGAGCGCGTGGCGGCGGAGGACCAGCGCGAGCTGGAGCCGGAACAGCTCGTCGAACGCCAGCCGGCGCCGGGCGGGGACGGTCTCGCGGATCGAGCCGGGCACGTGGATGTCGCGCACCGCCTTCGTCCTGGCGATCAGGCCGAGCTCGCGTCGCCACGCGTCCGGCAGCGGGTCCTCGAGCACCCCCGCGCGCCGGATCGCCTCCTCGAGGAAGCCGCCGATCTCCCAGCTCGACAACCCGACCTTCCCCGACGCCCGGTACACCGGGACGATCCTGAGCGTGCGGCGCCGGCGGACCTCCTCGTCGTCGACGTCGTCTGCCCCGACCACGACGTCGACCAGCGGGTTCGTCATCTGCCGGCGACCGCGGAAGGTGTCGAGCCTGCCGAAGAAGAGCGCCTCGGTCCCCGAAGGAAGCTGGCGGGCGCGCCACGGCTGGTTGAAGAAGACCACCTTCACCCCCGCGGT
>JAKATJ010000138.1 GCA_021828005.1 Actinomycetes bacterium
CCCGGTGTTCGCATTGACCGAGCAAGGAGGAGGCACGGCGTTCCCGACGTAGCGAGAGGTCAGTGCGGGCGAAGGTGCCCCGATGCGTTCGGCCTCCACCTCGAACTGACCCACTGGCGGGGGGTTTCCCCCGGGGCCGATCGGGGGTAAGCTTCCGGTGGCACTTCGTTCGCGGAGCGGCCGTGGGATGGGACAACAGGGGAGCGGTGCAACCGCGT
This sequence comes from Actinomycetes bacterium, assembly GCA_021828005.1. Taxonomy (GTDB): domain Bacteria; phylum Actinomycetota; class Acidimicrobiia; order Acidimicrobiales; family RAAP-2; genus JAJYVT01. The sequence continues at coordinate 219 of JAKATJ010000138.1, forward strand.
GCAGCCACGGTTCGTGGCTCTGCGCTCTCTCGCCTCTCTTCGGCCGCGTCGCCAGACCGGGCCAGGGGATGACAGGGGATGACAGGGGAGACCGAGCAGTCAGAGCAGGAGCTCGCGCAGCAACTCGCATTCCGCCGTGGGCGTCATCGCGTCCAGCACCCGCGTGAATGGGAGTTGGCGCGGCTCGGACCCCCGCGATCCGGTGCCGAGGACGACGACGGGCAGGCGGTGACCGCGCTGCACGACAGCCCGGCGCCTGCACGATGGGGGATGGCCGAAGAAAGTGCAGGCCCGCGGGCGGCCCAGGCCGCGCCTGCGCAGGTGCCCACCACTGTGCCCGCGTCCTTCCCAGCTGCCCCGCACGATTCGTCGCCGCCCCCACCGCTGCCCGGCTCAGGCTCCCCCGGCGGTGAGGCGGTCGACGCCGCCGGCTCGGCCGGCGACGCCCCTCCGGGCGCCGCCGGCGGGTCGGCAGGCGGCCCCGTCTGGCCACCCATCGCCCGTGCGCTCGTCTCGACCGGCAAGGTCAGCCCCGAGGACATGGCGCGTGCGCTGCGGGACCACGAGGCGGCCGGGGAGTCCCTCACGAGCTTCCTCCTGAGCGAGCGCCTCGTCGTCGAAGAGGACCTCGTCCAGGTGATGGCCCAAGAGGTGGGCCTCCCATTTCTCGACCTCACGGAGACACCGCCGGACCCCGAGGCGGCCGAGCTCGTCCCGGTGGCGGTCGCACGACGCCACATGGTCCTGCCGGTCGGGTTCGACGGCGGCCTCCCCGTCGTCGCGATGGCCGACCCGACCGACGTCTTCGCCCTCGACGATCTCCGCAGCATCCTCGGGCGCAACTTCAAGCCGGTGGTGGCGACGCGGGCGCAGATCGAGCTTCACCTCCGCCGCTTCCACGAGCCCGGCAGCGACGTGCAGGCCGCGGCCCAGCACGCCGCGGGGCGCGCGGCGCCGGACTCGGGCGGCCTGGAGCTCGAGAGACTGCAATCCGTCGTCGAGGACGCGCCGATCGTCCGCTACGTGAACCTCATCATCCTCCAGGCGCTCAACGAGCGCGCGTCGGACATCCACATCGAGCCGACACCGAGGAGGCTCCGGATCCGCTTCCGGATCGACGGCGTCATGCAGGACGCGAGCTCGGCGTCGCCGGCGATCCACGCGTCAGTGATCAGCCGGCTGAAGGTGCTGGGCGAGATGGACATCACCGAGCACCGGGTCCCGCAGGAAGGGCGTGTGTCGGTGACGGTGGGCGACCGCCAGATCGACCTCCGGCTCGCGGTCATCCCCTCGCTCTACGGCGAGGCGTGCGTCATGCGGCTCCTCGACAAGTCCGCCAGCATCCGCCGCCTCTCGGAGCTCGGCTTCTTCCCCGACACGCTCGAGCGGTACGCGCAGGCGTACCACCAGCCCTACGGCGTGATCCTGGTGACCGGGCCGACCGGCGCGGGAAAGACCACCACCCTCTACGCCACCCTCCAAGAGGTGATGTCGAAGGAGAAGTCGGTGGTGACGGTGGAGGACCCGGTCGAGTACCAGATCCCCGGCATCACCCAGGTCCAGATCAACACCAAGGTGGGGATGCACTTCTCGACCGCGCTGCGCTCGATCCTGCGCGCCGACCCCGACATCGTGCTCGTGGGCGAGATCCGCGACATCGAGACCGCCACGATCGCCATGGAGGCCGCACTGTCGGGGCACCTCGTGCTCTCGACGCTGCACACGAACACGGCAGCCAGCACGCCGCTCCGCCTCACCGAGATGGGCATCGAGCCGTTCCTGGTGACCTCCGCGGTGAGCGGCGTCCTCACCCAGCGCCTCGCACGGGTGCTCTGCAGCCGGTGCAAGGTGGCGTACGACGCGTCGCTCGCCGACTTCTACGCGGCCGGCTACAAGGAGACCGACCTGGAGGGGCTCGACGTCTCGCGCCTGTACCGCGCGGCCGGTTGCGGCACCTGCAGCAACACCGGCTACTACGGACGGATGCTCCTCGGAGAGGTGATGTCGATGACCGAAGAAGTCCAGCGGATGATCATCGAGCAGCGGTCGATCCTCGCCATGGAGCGCCAGGCGGTCGAGCAAGGGATGCGGACGCTGCGCCAGGACGGCCTCCGCAAGGCCATCACCGGCTACACGACCCTGGAGGAAGTCCTGAGGGTGGTGGCATGACCGACGTCTCCATCGACGGGCTGAACGGCACGGCGCCACAGCCCCTGCCCTCCGTGTCCATGGGGCCGCTGCCCCTGCACGTCGACGACCTCCTCCGCTACGCCGTGCGGGTGGGCGCGTCGGACCTCCACCTCACCGCGAACATGCCGCCGACCATCCGCCTGCACGGGGCGCTCCGGCCGATGGAGGAGGTGGGGCGGCTCGACCACGAAGCCCTGAGGAACCTCGTCTACGGCATCCTGACCCAGTCGCAGCGCGAGCAGTTCGAAGCAGAGCACGAGCTCGACACGTCGCACGAGATCGCCAACGTGGGGAGGTTCCGTGTCAACGTGTGCCTCCAGCGCGGCACGGTCCGGGTGGCCCTCCGGCCGATCCCGAACCAGGTCCCCGAGCTCGACACCCTCGGCCTCCCGAGCGCCGTCGCGACCTTCTCACGCCTGCGGCGCGGCCTCGTGCTCGTGACCGGACCCACGGGCTCGGGCAAGTCGACGACCCTCGCAGCGCTGATCGACGTCATCAACCGCACGCGGCCGGTGCACGTGGTCACCGTCGAGGACCCGATCGAGTTCATCCACGAGCACAAACGCTCGATCATCACCCAGCGCGAGGTGGGTCTCGACACGAAGTCCTTCGCCGAGGCGCTGCGGCGTGCGCTCCGCCAGGACCCCGACGTGATCCTGGTCGGCGAGATGCGCGATCTCGAGACCATCGCGACCGCGCTCACGGCGGCGGAGACCGGCCACCTCGTGTTCGCGACCCTGCACACCCAGGACGCCCCGTCGACGGTCGACCGGATGATCGACGTGTTCCCGCCGAGCCAGCAGGAGCAGATCCGCATCCAGATCGCGTCCTCGCTCGCCGGCGTGGTCACCCAGCAGCTGGTGCCGACCGAGGACATGAAGGGAAGGCGAGTCGCGTCGGAGGTCCTCATGTGCACGCCGGCGGTCCAGAACCTCATCCGCGGGGCGAAGACCCACCAGATCTACTCGCTGATGCAGACCGGTGCGCAGCACGGCATGCAGACGATGGACCAGAGCCTGGCGCAGCTGGTGCGGGAGCGTGCCGTGAGCGAAGGGGTCGCGATCGACCGATGCCGCAGCGCGGAGGACCTCCGCAGCCACTTGGTGGGGAGGTAGGCCATGGCCACCACGTTCGACTACAAGGTGCGCGACCGGAGCGGCAACCTGATCGAAGGGTCGCTCGACGGCGACAACCTCGCCCTCGTCGTGGGCCGGCTGCGCTCGATGGGGTACCTACCGGTCTCGGTCATGCCCGCGCGCGCCGGCTTCCGGACCGACATGGAGATCCCCGGGATCACCGACCGGATCAAGGGCAAGGAGATCGCGACGTTCACCCGGCAGTTCGCCACGATGGTGGAGTCCGGTCTGTCCATCAGCCGCTCGCTCACGGTGCTCTCGGCCCAGGTCGCCAGCAAGCACTTCAGCCGGGTCATCCGCGAGGTCCACGAAGCCGTGGAGAGCGGTCTCTCGCTCTCGGAGGCGCTGGCGAAGCACCCGAAGGTCTTCGACGAGCTGTACGTGTCGATGGTCCGCGCAGGGGAGGTCGGCGGGTCGATCGACGTCGTGCTCAAGTCGGTGGCCACAGCGCTCGAGAAGCAGGTGGCCATCTCCCGCAAGATCCGCGGCGCGATGACCTACCCCGTCGTCGTGGTGAGCGTCATCTCGATCCTGTTCGTCGTGATGATGATGGTGATCGTCCCGGTCTTCAAGAACCTCTTCGTGACGCTGAACGCCCCGCTACCGGTGCCGACCCGGATCGTCATCGAGATCTCCAACACGCTGGCGAGCTGGCGTGTCGGGATCGTCGTCGCGGTCCTCGTCACCACGATCGTCGGGGTGCGGCGCTGGATCGGGACCGAACGCGGCCGAGAGAAGTGGGACGCGCTGAAGCTCCGGCCACCGATCTTCGGACCGCTCTTCCACAAGACCGCGCTCGCACGTTTCTCCTTCACGCTCGCCTCGCTCGCGAGGTCGGGGGTGCCCGTCCTCGAGTCGCTCGACATCGTCGCTCGGGCGACCGGGAGCGCGGTCTTCGCCAAGGCGACCCAGGAGATCAAGCGGGCGGTACGCGAGGGACGGCCGTTCGCCGACCCGATGCGGGCCAACCCGCTGTTCCCCCAGCTCATGGTCCAGATGGTCGAGGTCGGCGAGCAGACCGGCACGCTCGACGACATGCTCGACAAGGCCGCCTCCTACTACCAGGACGAGGTCGACCAGACCGTCGACAACTTGTCGTCGATCCTCGAGCCGCTCCTCGTCGTGATGATGGGTGGCGTCGTCGGCACGGTGATCATCAGCCTGTACCTGCCGATGCTCACCTACATCAAGTACGTGCACTGAGCCTGTCGCCCCGCG
>JAKATJ010000139.1 GCA_021828005.1 Actinomycetes bacterium
CGCCGGTCACCGCGACGAGGCAGCCGAGCGGGAAGGCCACGTCCACGTCTGCGAGGTTGTGCTCGCGGGCGCCGCGGACCACCAACGCGTGACCGGAGCCCGCACGCCGGCGGTCCGGCACCGGGATCCGGCGTTTGCCCGACAGGTACTGCCCCGTCAGCGAATTGACGTTCGAGAGCAGTCCTCCCCGTCCGTTGACCGGTCCCGAGTGGACGATCCTCCCGCCGTGCTCCCCCGCGCCCGGCCCGATGTCGACAACGTGGTCCGCCGTCCGGATGGTCTCCTCGTCGTGCTCGACGACGATCACCGTGTTGCCGAGGTCCCGCAGCCGCAGGAGGGTCTGGATCAGCCGCTGGTTGTCCCTCTGGTGCAGGCCGATCGAGGGCTCGTCGAGGACGTACAGCACGCCGACCAGCCCGCTGCCGATCTGGCTCGCGAGACGGATCCGCTGCGCCTCGCCGCCCGACAGCGTCGCCGAGGCGCGCGCGAGCGAGAGATAGTCGAGCCCGACGTCGAGCAGGAACCGCATCCGCTCGCGGATCTCCTTCAGCACTCGGTCCGCGATGAGGTGGTCACGCTCGGAGAGCTCGAGGTGCTCGACCGCCTCGAGGGCGCGGCTGATCGAGAGGCCGCACAGCTCGTAGATGCTCATGCCGCCCTGACCGGGCTCCCCGCGTCGCCCCTCCGACCCCTTGCCGATCGTGACGGCGAGCGACTCTGGCTTCAACCGGGCGCCGCCGCAGTCCGGGCACGCGACCTCGCGCATGTACTGCTCGACCTGCTCCCTGCTGAAGTCCGAGTCGGCCTCCGCGTGCCGTCGCTGCAGCCACGGGACGATCCCCTCGTAGTGGGTCTCGTAGGAGCGGCTCCGGCCGAAGCGGTTTCGGTAGCGGACGCCCACGGTCTTCGTGCCCGAGCCGTACAGCACGAGCTTCTTGTCCTTCGCCTTGAGCTTCGACCACGGCGTGGCGACGGAGAAGCCGCCGAGCTCTGCGATGCCGTTCACGAGCCCGACGAAGTACTCGCTGCGCGCGCCCGCCCACGGCGAGAGCGCGCCGTCGGCGAGGGAGAGCGAGGCGTCAGGCACGACAAGCTCGGGGTCCACCTCGAAACGCGTGCCGAGCCCGAGGCACGTCGTGCACGCCCCGTAGGGGGAGTTGAAGGAGAAGTTCCGCGGGGCGGGCTCTTCGAAGCTCACGCCATCGTAGGTGCACGCCAGGTGCTGGCTGAACGTGATCGCCTCCTGCCCGGGCGCGGGCATCCCGTCGACGCCCACGACGAGGACCTCGGCCGTCCCGCCGGTCAGCCCCAGCGCGGTCTCGATGGACTCGGTGAGCCGCTGGCGCATGCCCTCACGCCGCACGAGGCGGTCCACGATGACCTCGATCGTGTGCTGCTCGTAACGCGCGAGCGAGGTGTCGTGGCGGTCCGCCAGCTCGACCACCGTGCCGTCGACCCGAGCGCGCGAGAACCCCTGCTTCGCGAGGTCCTCGAGGAGCCCCGCGTACTCCCCCTTGCGGCCGCGCACGACCGGGGCGAGCACCCAGAACCGGGCGCCCTCGTGGAGCTCGAGCACCCGGTCGACGATCTGCTGGGGCGTCTGACGTGCGACCGGACGCCCGCAGCGCGGGCAGTGCGGCTTGCCAATGCGCGCGTACAGCAGCCGGAGGTAGTCGTAGACCTCCGTGATGGTGCCGACCGTGGAGCGCGGGTTGCGCGACGACGACTTCTGGTCGATGGAGATGGCCGGCGAGAGCCCTTCGATGAAGTCCACGTCGGGCTTGTCCATCTGACCGAGGAATTGCCGGGCGTACGCCGAGAGCGATTCGACGTAGCGGCGCTGCCCTTCCGCGTAGATCGTGTCGAACGCGAGCGAGGACTTGCCCGACCCGGACAGGCCCGTGAACACGACGAGCTTGTCACGGGGAAGCTCGAGGGACACGTCCTGGAGGTTGTGCTCCCGTGCCCCCCGGATCACGAGACGGCCTGACACACCGGGAGGATATCGGCCGGCGGCGGCGGTCACTCCCGCACTCTAGCGAACATGTGTTCGCCGCATGCTCATGCGCCGGCACCGACGGCGCGCGCCGACGCGCCGGCACCGCCCTCGCCGCCGGCCCTTACAGGCCGGCCACCATGCCAAGCCTGGCCGGCCCTTACAGGTCGGCCACCATGGAGGTCACGACAGCCGGTGAGAGCGCCAGGGGGCCGCCGAGGATCGTGAGCGACGTGACCTTGGTGCCGTCCCCGTCGATGCCGTCACGCCCCGCTTGGACGAGGAACGCGGCGAGGTCGCTCCCCACGCTTGTCGGGCTCTCGGTGAGCAGCATCGGCTCCGGGCCGCCGCCGCGCACCCCGCCGTGCGCGGCGACGACCGCCCCGGCGAGCCCGTCCGTGTAGAAGTCGCCTCGGGCGACCGTGACCCCGCTCGTAGGCTTCCAGCCGAGCCCCTGGTAATTCTTGGCCGAGCCCAGCTCCAAGTCCGCGAGCTGCACCGCCGTGTCGGTGTAGTTCGCGCCCGCGACCCGAAGGACGGAGACGTGGACGGACACGAGCGCTGTGACCACGGCTGTCGACACGGCGAGCGGGCCCCCCATCAAGATGACCTGGGTGATCCCGAGGTCGGTGATGGCGCTCAGCGCCTGCGGCGACAGAGCCGTCGGGGTGGTGAGAAGGAGCGGGATGCCGTCGGCGTTCGCGAGCGCGGCCGACGCCTCCGCGTCCTGGAACTCCGCCCCGCTCGCGAGGATCGCGGTACGGCGCGCGCCGGGAGGCGGCGGGGCGGAGCTCCTGCCGCTCGTGTCGTTGTAGTGGCCGTACGCTCCTTGCAGGTCGAGGCTGCGGGGGTACTCCGGCCCCGGCGTCCTGGCGATGTCCTCGGCGGTTGTGTACTGGGTCTGGCCGAAGATCCGGAAGACCGTGAGGTGCGACGCGGTGCGCGTCACGCCCCCGCACTCGTACACGTACTGGTGCTGGAGCACGGACACGACGGTGTTCGATACGGCCAGCGGGCCTCCCACGACGTAGACGTCGGTGATCCCCTCCACCCGCAGCGCCGCCAGCGTCGCACCGCTCAACGAGGCCGTCGGGGTGAGAAGCATCCCCGTGCTCAGCCACTTCTCGAGGTAGCTCGCGGCGAGCGCATCCGGGTAGTGCTCGTCGGTGGCGAGCACGACCGGCCGGCTGGACGTCGTGCCCGGGCAGTGGCCCTGCGTGCCGGGAAAGACCGACTCGAGCTCCGCGGCGGCAGTCGCGTCCGGTGTCGCGCCGTAGATGCGCGTCGCCACCGGCGCGCTCACCGTGAACGACACCGCCTTCGAGGTGGACGCGAGGTAGGTGATCGAGCTGACCGACGACGAGGGCGTCGCGGGCGTGTAGGCCGCGACGAGCGCGTAGGTCCCGGGGCCGAGCGCCGATGCCCGCGGCGAGCAGGCGTACGTCTGCGAGTCGGCGCTCTGCGCCGACCCTCTCGCAGTGGCGCACAACACGACGCCGCTCTTCGTCTTCACCGTCACGGTTCCCTCGGGCTCACCGTCGCCCGCCTTCCCGGTCACGGTGACCGAGAACACCTCCGATTCTTCGGCACCGCTTTGCACATTCGGAGAGCTGAGGCGCAGCGTGCTCGTCGTCGCCACGCCGGCGACGACCGTGAACCTCTCCGCGACAGACGTGGAGCTCGCATACGTGACGCGGGCGACGCTCGACGAGCCGCTCGCCGCGGGGACGTAGGCACCCGTCAGCTCGTAGGTGCCAGGGCCGAGTGCCCTCGCGAGCGGAGAGCAGGAGAACGTCGAGGAATCGGCGGTCTCGCTCCTGGCGGCGGTGGTGGAGCAGACGGACGCTCCGGTGGAAGTCTTCACCGTGACCGCGCCCTTCGGGTAGCCGTAGCCCGCCTCACCGGTCACCGTGACGGTGAACACCTCCGATGTTTCGGCCCCAGCCGTCCGGCTCGGATGGTTCAGCGACAACGAGGTGGTGGTGGCGACGCCGGTCGCGACGGTGAGGGTCTGTGTCGTCGATGTGGCCGCGCGGTACTCGTAGTCGGAGTTCGACGACGCGCCGCCTGTGTAGTGGGCGTGCACGAAGTAGCGACCGAGGCTGAGCTTCCTCGGTGTGGTCTGGTCGCAGGTGAACGAGGAGACCACGCCCGAGGCGCTGGTGATCGAGCCGGTGCACAGCACGACGCCGGTGGAGGTCACGACCTGCACCGCCCCGGTCTCGGGGAACCCGTCCCCCGCGAGGCCGGCGACCGTGCCGCTGAAGGTCTGGGACTCGGAGCCGTAGCTCACCGTGGAGGTGATGGCGCTGAGCGTCACCGTGGGGGTCTCCAAGGTCCGTGTGACGACGGTGAGGGTCTGTGTCGTCGATGTGGCCGCGCGGTACTCGTAGTCGGAGTTCGACGACGCGCCGCCTGTGTAGTGGGCGTGCACGAAGTAGCGACCGAGGCTGAGCTTCCTCGGTGTGGTCTGGTCGCAGGTGAACGAGGAGACCACGCCCGAGGCGCTGGTGATCGAGCCGGTGCACAGCACGACGCCGGTGGAGGTCACGACCTGCACCGCCCCGGTCTCGGGGAACCCGTCCCCCGCGAGGCCGGCGACCGTGCCGCTGAAGGTCTGGGACTCTGAGCCGTAGCTCACCGTGGAGGTGATGGCGCTGAGCGTCACCGTGGGGGTCTCCAAGGTCCGTGTGACGACTGTGAGGGTCTGGGTCGTCGATGTGGCCGCCTTGTAGCTGTATGTCGCGTCAGAGGACGCGCCGCC
>JAKATJ010000140.1 GCA_021828005.1 Actinomycetes bacterium
CGCCAGGAAGAAGCCACTCGCGTGAGCCGATCCAGCCCCTCACGCCGTGAAAATGCCCGTTCACAAGGACGCGCGGCGGCTTCTGTGAACGAGAAGGTGCAACTTATGTGAAGATTATAAAGTGGCGGGGGTAGGATTTGAACCTACGACCTTCGGGTTATGAGCCCGACGAGCTACCAGACTGCTCCACCCCGCGGCGGAAACTCGATGATACCAGCCACCGCCACGTGAGGCGAGGGGGGCGCCAGGCTGGTTGACCGTCGAGTCTCGTTGCGGTCCGCTCTGCTCGTAGCCGATCGAGCCGGGCTCGCCCTCATGGGGTTCGGCCAGGCCCGACAATCCTTCCGCCTTCACGTCCACGCCGCGCCCGGGTGAACTGGCGCCCGCCGCAACCTTCGGCCGGACCCACCTGCCCGGTTCAACCACGATCATCACGACGAAGGAGCGCTCAGGTCTCGTCCGCGCGCGTGGTCGTCGTCGTCGTGCGCGCTCCCGACTTCTGCACGATCGAAGCGTGCGTAGTGCCGACCCCACCCGAGTTGGCCGTGCTCGCGGTCGCGCTGGGGCTTAGACGCCCAGTCGGGGAGAAGCCGGAGATCGTCGACGGCGAGCGCGTCGTCGCAGCGGATGGTCTCGATTGAGCTGCCTTCGTCGCTCGCGAAGCTCCCCTGCGAAGGTACTGGTAGGCCCTGGCCGTCGCGGCTTGTGCTGCAGACACCTCAGCCTGGTATCCACCGAGGTTGCCTGCCTTCAGGTCGGCCTGCGCCTTGGAGAAGTCGGAAGCAGCCTTCGATAGCAGTGTCCTCGCCTTGGCAACCGACGAAGACGAGGTGCCCGGCGAAGACGAGGTGCCCAGCGAAGAGGGCTCGTTCGATTTCGACTTCGACGATGGAGAGGGCGACGGGGCGACAGTCGGCGAGTTGGGTGTTGTCGTGAGCACGCCGCCTGTGCTCTTCAGGGTGGTCTTGAGCAGGGCGTTCAGCGTCGCGCCAAGTGTCGGCTCCATTCGCACCTGCTGCCCGAGCACCGCGATGACGTACTTCAGCTGTGGCTGTGGGATCGTCTTCGACACGACGTAGAGCGGTCGCACGTAGAGCACCGACTTCCCGACGAGAACGGGAAGAATGTTGCCGAGCCGGACCTGGGACCCTTCCGTATTGAGGAGCGTGATCTTGCTCGACACTGTCTTTGTCTGCTCGATCTCGGTGTCCGCCTGGATCGGCCCGACCTTGCTCGCCCCTGGCGGAGTCTCGTACACGTGGAGCTGACCGAATTGTGTGGGATTGGAGTCACCGACCAACAGCGCGCGCAGAAGCTGGGCGTCGCTCGCCCCGCCGCCCGCCGGTACGTACGCGTCGGTGACCGTGAACGACTGGGTGCGCTGTCCCGGCTGGGCCTCGACCTGGTATACGGGTGTCATCGGCTGGTACGAGCCGCTGACGACCTGACCCCTTGTCAGCACGTAGTTGTACTTGACCGGTTGGTTCGGCGAGCCCACACCCGTCGTCGGGGACACAAGCCATGCGTCCGCCGCTGAGTAGAACTGCGCGGGAGCAGTGATGTGGTAACGGCCGTAGAAAGCTGCCTGCACCGCGAAGAGGTCTTGTCCGTATCGGAGCTGGGAGCGTACCGACAGAGGCATCTGCGCCTCGGGCGTGAACAACCCGGGAAACGCCGACTCGTAGGTGCGCAAGATCGGGTCCTGGCCCATCGCGTAGAACGTCATCTTCCCGCTGTACGCGTTGACCACAGCGACCACGGAATTGCGCACGTAGTTGTAGCTCGCCGGTAGGTCGGAGCCTGGTGGGAGATCCTGGGTGTTGGCGTTCTGAGAGTATGGAAAGTTCGCCGTCGTCGTGTAACCGTTCAGGATCCAGTCGACGTGACCGTCGACCAGCACTGGGTACGGCTGCGAGTCGAAGCTGAGGAACGGCGCCGCCTTCTCGACCATTGTGCGCACGTCGCGGATGAAGATGATCCTCGACTGCGGCGTAACCAGGTTCGAGAGCAGGAGGTTCAGGTCGCCGAGGCGAAGCGCAAAGGCGGCACGGACGAAGAACGAGCTCAGCCTCACGCCGCCGGTGCCGTGGTAGTGCCCTTCGATGTTGTCGCCTGTCGGGCGCTGTCCGTCGAGCTCGGGTTGGCGGGTATTGGCGACCACGTAGCCCGGCTGGTTCACGCCGAAGTAGATGGCAGGTTGCTCAACCTTGGGGAAGCTCGTCGCGGACGTGGCCGGGACGTCCCTGATCGCGAACACCGGGTTCCCGCTCGCCGTCGCCTGGTTGGCCTCCGCGAGCACCAAACCCTCTCCATGCGTGAATTGGAGGTGCTCGTTCACCCAGCTCGACGACGGAAGGTTGGCCGGATCGATCTGCCGGACTCCGACGATGGCCGGCTTGATCGTCCCCCCTGCTGTGTAACGGTCGACCTGGACGGTCTGGAACGTGTAGTAGCTGCTGATGTCTTGCTTGGTGCGGAAGTCCGTGAGCGAGATTGTGGAGCTCGGATCCCACAGTCGGACGTTGCTGAGCGTTGTCAGATTCGCGTCGACTGTTGCGCTTGTCACCACTGTGGTGTCGGGATAGCTGGACACCTTGACGTGATCGAGGCCGTACGCGTAGCGGGTCGCTTCGATGTTGCGCGCGATGTAGGGGCCTTCGAGCTTGCTCTGCGCAGGATTGACCTTGATCGCCTGGAGCACCGCTGGATAGATGACACCGATCACCAGAGCGACGAAGCCCCATACCCCTATCGCCAGAACGGGCATCGTCCAGCCCTGCCGTCGAATGTTGTAGAGGAGGATCGCAGCGGCGAACAGCGAGACGAAGAACAGGATGTCGAGAGCAGGGAGCCTCGCGTGCACGTCGGTGTACCCGGCCCCCTCCACGTAGCCGTTCGTCGAGAGGTCGAGGCCGTAACGCGACAGCGTGTACCCGCCCGCCTTTGCCAACGCGACGAGCGCAAGCAGCACGGAGAGGTGGACCTTCACTGCCGCGCTCACGTGTGGCGTCCCGCGTGGACGAATCCCTCCGTTGAGGTAGTGGAACAACGCCGTGAGCACGAGGACGACCACGAGCGATGCGAGGATCCAGTCCACCAAGAACTGAAGGAATGGAAGCCGGAAAACGAAGAACCCGTCGTTCAGCCCGAACTGGGGATCCTTCCGGGGAAACGAAGTGGCGTGCGTGAAGAGCAGCCAGTTGTTCCACTGTCCGATCGTCGGAGCCGCCGCGATCAACGCGACCGCCAATGCGAACACCGCGCACACCCGTCCTGCGTAGGGGCGTACGACTCGCTGGTACCGACGGACGATGTCGTCGCCAGGGTCGGCGGGGAGCGAATGGGCGGCGATCCGATCGCAGATCACCAGGTTGACCCAGAGGGCGACGAAGAAGGCCGCCCCGAAGCTCGCGAACAACCCGACCTTCACCGCGAGGATGGTGGACCAGACACGCGGGTAGCCCACCGATGCGTACCAGAGCCTGTCGGTGTACAGCCCGGCCAGGGAGCGGAGCGAAGCGAGCAGGATGATCAGGACGAGGACGCCCCCGACGATCCACCACCGCAGGTGGCGGGAGCGCGGTCTCGCAACGCGCGAAGGAACGTCTGGCGGGGTTCGCACCCCGTGAAGCCTAAGACGCGAACTGGCTCAAGTTGGGGTCGGGAGCACGAGGCACCTGCACCCCGCGTGCGCGGGGGGATGCTGGTGACCAGTTGGGAATTCGTTCCCTGCCGCTACGACCCCGGCGAGCGCGTTGTCCTCGCAGTCGGCGCACCCCGGCCCGACCTCGCTCCGGCTCCAACGAACACTGCGCTTCCCCGCGCCGGCAAGCACGCCCTTCGAGAACGCCTCGACTGCGCTGTCCTCTGCAAGGCGCTCGATCCGCTCGCCGCGCCACTCCCGGTAGGCAGCACCGATGCGCTCGGCGGCATCGGGCGACTCTCCGCGCTCGAGACGGCGCCGGATCAAGGTGACGACGGTGGAGGCAAGCTCGCTGGTCACCGCGGCGACCGCTCGCGGGTCGACGACCATCCGCTTCAGCTGTCGACCGCCGACGGCCGTCCGTGCGAACGCAGTGCCAGCCGAGACGGCGTCGCGCACCGATGTGGTGGCCGCCTCGGCGTACCTCGCCTGCTGCGACGCCTCGTCGACCAGCAACTCGTCGTTCCACTCGCCAGATCCTTGCCGGAGCCGGTCGAGGAGGAGATTCTGGTCGTCCTGCAGGGCACGCTTCAGCCGGCGCGCCAAGGTCATCACGATTGGGTCGAGGGCGCCGGCCCGCCGGGCGAACGCCTCTGCGTCGGGATAGGTGCCAGGCTCGGGTTCGGGCTCGAGGGGCTCGGCCGGCGCGGGCTCGAGGGGCTCGACCGGCACCGGCGCGGGCTCGAGGGGCTCGACCGGCACCGGCGCGGGCTCGAGGGGCTCGACCGGCACCGGCGCGGGCTCGACCGGCACCGGCGCGGGCTCGACCGGCTCGGGCTCGGGCTCGGCCGGCGCGGGCTCGAGGGGCTCGCCCGGCATTTGCTGGAGCTCGACCGCGGCATCGCCGTCGATCTCGCCGTCGACCTCGCGGGCGACCTCGGCATCGGCCACCCTGCCCGGCGCGTCGGCGTCGACCTCCTGGGTCGCTCCAACATCCTGTCGCGCCCGGAGCCTGGCGAAGAGCCCCTGGACGTCCATCTTGGCCTGTGGTCGCGCACCGGTCGCATCGGCCGCAGCGTCCTCCGG
>JAKATJ010000021.1:0-3983 GCA_021828005.1 Actinomycetes bacterium
GAGATCTTCGACGACGATCGCCGCAAGAGCCACATCGTCCGCTTGATCGCCAAGGTCCCCACCCTGGCGGCCTTCGCCCACCGCCACGCCCGCGGGCTGCCCTACGCCTACCCCGACGACGACCTGTCGTTTCCTGGCAACTTCCTCAACATGATGTGGAAGGCGACCGAGCTCAAGTACCACCCCGACCCTGCTCTCGAGCGGGCGCTCGACGTCTTGCTCATCCTCCACGCCGACCACGAGCAGAACTGCTCTGCCAACGTGATGCGCGCCGTGGGCAGCGCTCATTCGGACCCCTACTCGTCCGCGTCTGCCGCCGCCGCCGCCCTGTACGGGCCCTTGCACGGCGGGGCCAATGAGGCCGTGCTCAAGATGCTGGCCGACATCGGTTCCGTCGAGAACGTCCCCGACCATATCGCCCGGGTGAAGCGAGGGGAGATACGTCTCATGGGCTTCGGCCACCGCGTCTACAAGAGCTTCGACCCGCGGGCCAAGATCATCAAGCGCGTAGCGTCCGAGGTCTTCGAGGTGACGGGGCGCAACCCCCTGCTCGACGTCGCGCTCGAGCTGGAGAAGAGAGCGCTCGAGGATCCCTACTTCGTCGAGCACAAGCTGTACCCGAACGTCGACTTCTACTCGGGGATCATCTACCAGGCCATGGGGTTCCCGGTCGAGATGTTCCCCGTCCTGTTCGCCATCGGCCGCATGCCGGGCTGGCTGGCTCAATGGGAAGAAGGGATCCTCGACCCCGATCAGAAGATCTCGCGTCCCCGTCAGCTCTATGTCGGCCCGGCGGAGCGCCACCTCGGGCTCCCAGCTTCGTTCCCGTCGCGCTAGAGCTTCCGGTCCGATGAGCACAGCCTTGGCCGTGTCGCTCCACGGGGCTCGGCTCCTCGAGGACGCACGCCTCAACAAGGGAACCGCCTTCAGCGCCGAAGAGCGGGCCGCGTTCGGCTTGTGGGGCTTGCTGCCCGCCGGTGTCCAGTCGGTCTCGGACCAGGTGGCTCTGGAGATGGAGCATCTCAGGAGCAAGGGGGACGACCTGGAGCGCTACATCGGATTGTTCGCGCTCCAGGACCGCAACGAGACGCTGTTCTTTCGGGTCCTCCTCGAGCACCTCGAAGAGCTCATGCCGGTCGTCTACACGCCGGTCGTCGGTCGCGCCTGCGAGCAGTTCAGCCACATCTTCCGCAGCCCGAAAGGGGTGTGGATCTCGCCCGAGGACGTGAACCGCATCCCAGAGATGCTCCGGAGCTCACGGGAGAGCGATGTGCGCCTGATCGTGGCCACCGACAACGAGCGGATACTCGGCCTTGGCGACCAGGGAGTGGGGGGCATGGGCATCCCCGTGGGAAAGACGGCCCTCTACACGGCCGGTGCCGGGATCCACCCCTCCCTGACCCTGCCGGTGTCTCTCGACGTGGGGACGGACAATCCAGCGCTGTTGGAGGACCCGCTGTACATCGGCTATCGCCAGCCTCGACTCCGGGGCAAGCCTTACGACACCTTGGTCGAGGCGTTCGTGGAGGCCGTCGTCGACGTCTTTCCCCGTGCCGTCCTTCAGTGGGAGGACTTCAAGCAGCACAACGCCATCGCGATCCTCGACCGGTACCGGCAGCGGCTGCCGAGCTTCAACGACGACATCCAAGGAACCGCAGCCGTCGCCTTGGCCGGAGTCCTGGCCGCGCTGAACCGTGTTGGCGGCCGGCTGGCCGACCAGCGCTTCGTCTTGCTGGGATCCGGGGCCGCCGGGACCGGGATAGCCCGGCTGGTCCGGCTCGCCATGGCCCGGGACGGCGCACCCGAAGAGGTCGCTCGACGCGCCGTCCTCATGCTCGACTCGCTCGGGCTCGTGTTCGAGGGTCGCCACCCGCTCGACGACGACAAGCGGGAGCTCGCCCTGGATCCGGGCGCGATGGCCGCGATGGGATTGAGCGAGAGGTCGCGGTACGACCTGCAGACCGTGATCGAGCGAGCCCACCCCACGGTGCTGATCGGGACGAGCGGCACCGGTGGCGCGTTCACCGAGGGCGCCGTCCGTGCGATGGCCGGTCGCGCCCGCAATCCGATCATCCTGCCCCTGTCCAACCCCACTGCCAGTTCCGAGGCGGTGCCCGAGGACCTGCTGCGTTGGACCGGAGGTCGTGCGCTCGTGGCCACGGGCAGCCCGTTCGGCCCGGTGAGGCTGGGCGAGCGCGACCATGTCATCGGGCAGGCGAACAACGTGTTCGTCTTCCCGGGGGTCGGCTTGGGGGCGATCGTGGCAGAGGCGAGCGAGGTCACCGACGAGATGTTCCTGGCTGCCGCCGACACTCTCGCGGCCAGCGTCGAGCACGCCCGGCTGGCGGAGGGTGCGATGTACCCGCCTCAGTCCAGCCTGCGGAGCGTCTCGAGGGCCATCGCCGTGGCCGTCGCTCGGGTAGCTCGCGACCAGGGCGTGGGCCGGCCGCTGGGCGACGAGGAGGCGGAGCGGGCGGTCGACTCGGCCATGTGGTTCCCCGACTACGCCGCCTACCGGCGAGCCTGAGCCTGTTCGGGCCTCCTCAACGCAGCGCCACCTGGCCGGGCACGAGCGGCGCCGGGAGCCTGGACTCCCCCATGAGCCAACGGTCGACCGACGCGGCCGCCGACCGGCCCTCTGCGATCGCCCACACGACGAGGCTCTGGCCTCTCGCGGCGTCTCCGCACGCGAACACGCCCTCGACGCTCGTCGACCAGTCGGGTCCGACGGCCACGTTCCCGCGCGGGTCGAGCGCGAGCCTGAGCTCTCCGACGGCACCTTGGCGCTCGGTGCCCACGAACCCCATCGCGAGCAGGACGAGGTCGCACGGCAGCTCGATCTCGCCCCCGGGCACCGGCTCGAAGGTCGCACGTCCGGCCTCGACGGTCTGGCGGACCTCGGTGCCGCGCAGCGCCCCCACCCGGCCGGTCCCGTCGTCGACGAACGCGCTGGGGCTGACCGACCAGCGCCGCGTCCCCCCCTCCTCGTGGGCCGCCGAGGTCCGCAGGATGACCGGCCAGACGGGCCAGGGCTGCTCGGCGCTCCGCTCGCGCGGCGGCTCGGGGAGGATCTCGAGCTGCACCACCGACGCCGCACCCTGCCGGTGGGCGGTGCCCAGGCAGTCCGCCCCGGTGTCGCCGCCGCCGACGATCACGACATGGCGGCCAAGCGCGTCGATCGGCGACCGCTCGAGCGCGCCCTCCTGCACCAGGTTGGCCGGTTTCAGGTACTCGAGCGCGAAGTGGACACCTGCGAGCTCACGCCCGGGGACCACCAGGTCGCGCGGCACGGTCGCCCCCGTGGCGAGGACGAGCGCGTCGTAGGTGCGGAGGAGGTCCTTCGCGGAGACCGAGCGGACGCCGGGGGCGCTCGCAGCGCCGATCCCGCGCAGCTGGCCGGGCTCGACAAGCTCGGGCCCCTCACCGCCGTCGTGCGCCGGAGCCGGCGTCCCCACCGCCGTCGCGCACACGAGCTCGACGCCCTCCGCGCGGAGCTGGGCGAGCCGCCGGTCGAGCACGTGCTTCTCCATCTTGAACTCGGGGATCCCGTAGCGGAGCAGACCGCCCGGGCGCTCGGCGCGATCGAAGACGGTGACCGCGTGGCCGGCGCGCGCGAGCTGCTGCGCGCATGCAAGACCCGACGGGCCCGAGCCGACCACCGCCACGCGCTTGCCGGTCCGCGTCGCCGCCGCCTGCGGCGTCACCCAGCCCTCGCTCCACGCGCGCTCGGCGACCTCGAGCTCGATCCGCTCGATCGTGACAGGGTCTGTCGAGATCCCGAGCACGCAGGCGGCTTCGCACGGGGCAGGGCAGAGGCGCCCGGTCATCTCGGGGAAGTTGTTGGTGGCGTGGAGCCGCTCGCCGGCGTCCTCCCAGTCGCCGCGGTAGACGAGGTCGTTCCACTCCGGGATGAGGTTCCCGAGCGGGCACCCGTCGTGGCAGAAGGGGATCCCGCAGTCCATGCAGCGCGCCCCCTGGGTCCG
>JAKATJ010000021.1:4083-24409 GCA_021828005.1 Actinomycetes bacterium
TCACCCATGCGCGGACGCCATCACGGCCTCGTCGACCGACCGGCCCTCCTCGAGCGCGCGCTCGGTCGCCTCGAGCACGCGCCGGTAGTCGCGCGGCATCACCTTGACCACGTCGCGGGCCGCACGCGTCCATGTCGAAAGCAGGCGCGCCGCGACCTGCGAGCCGGTCTCGGCGAGGTGCCGCTCGACCACGCCCCGGAGCCACCCGTCGTCCTCTCCCGAGATCGGCATGAGCTCCACCATTCCGTGGTTGACCCTTGCGGGGAACGTGCGGGCGGGGTCGTGGACGAAGGCGGTGCCGCCGGACATGCCGGCGGCGAAGTTGCGTCCGGTGGGGCCGAGGACCACGACCCGCCCGCCGGTCATGTACTCGCAGCCGTGGTCGCCCACCCCCTCGACGACCGCCAGCGCGCCGGAGTTCCGCACGCAGAACCGCTCCCCCACCTGCCCGCGGATGAACACCTCGCCCGCCGTCGCGCCGTAGAGGACGACGTTGCCGCCGATGATCTCCTCCTCTGCGCGAAAGCGCGATCCGTCGGGGGGGCGCAGCACGAGCCGGCCCCCCGAGAGGCCCTTGCCGAAGTAGTCGTTGGCGTCGCCGTGCAGCCGCATGGTCACGCCCCTCGGCACGAAGGCGCCGAAGCTCTGACCCGCCGACCCGGTGAACGTGAGCCGGATCGTGTCGTCGGGGAGGCCGGCTGCGCCGTGGCGCTTCGTCACGGCCGAGCCGAGCATCGTGCCGACGCTGCGGTCCCGGTTCGAGATCGGGAGCTCGAGCGCCACTGGGACCAAGTCTTCGATCGCCGGGCGGCACTCGGTCATGTACTGATGGTCGAGCGCGCGGGAGAGCGCGTGGTCCTGGTCCCGGACGCGCCGGCGAGCGGCGTCCCCCGGCACGGCCGGCTCCGCGAGGACCGAGGAGAGGTCCAGTCCCGCCGCCTTCCAGTGGGTGACCGCCGCGCGGGTGTCGAGCAGGTCGACGCGGCCCACCGCCTCGTCGAGCGATCGGAGCCCGAGCGCGGCGAGATGCTCGCGGACCTCCTCTGCGACGTACTCGAAGAACGTCGTGACGAACTCGGGATCGCCGGAGAACCGCTTGCGCAGCTCGGGGTTCTGGGTGGCGATCCCCACGGGGCAGGTGTCGAGATGGCAGACGCGCATCATCACGCAGCCGGACACGACGAGCGGCGCGGTCGCGAAGCCGAACTCCTCCGCACCGATCAGCGCGGCGACCACCACGTCGCGACCGGTCTTCAGCTGGCCGTCGACCTGGACGACGATCCGGTCTCTGAGGCCGTTCGCCACGAGGGTTTGCTGGGTCTCGGCGAGCCCGAGCTCCCAGGGGATGCCGGCGTGCTTGAGCGAGGTGAGCGGTGCCGCGCCGGTGCCGCCGTCGTGGCCGGAGATGAGCACCACGTCGGCCCGGGCCTTGGCGACCCCGGCCGCGACCGTGCCGACGCCGACCTCGGCGACGAGCTTCACGTGGACTCGCGCGGCCGGGTTCGCCGACTTGAGGTCACAGATGAGCTGCGCGATGTCCTCGATCGAGTAGATGTCGTGGTGCGGCGGTGGCGAGATGAGCCCGACGCCGGGCGTCGAGTGGCGCGTGCGCGCGATCCACGGGTACACCTTGTGGCCCGGCAGCTGCCCGCCCTCCCCCGGCTTCGCCCCCTGGGAGATCTTGATCTGGAGGTCGTCGGCGTTCACGAGGTACTCGCTCGTCACGCCGAAGCGCCCCGATGCGACCTGCTTGATCGCGCTGCGCCGGCTGTCGCCGTTGTCGTCGCGGACGAAGCGCTCGGCGTCCTCTCCGCCCTCCCCGGTGTTCGAGCGGGCGCCGAGGCGGTTCATCGCGATCGCGAGCGTCTCGTGCGCCTCGGCCGAGATCGATCCGTACGACATCGCTCCGGTGGAGAACCGCTTCACGATCTCGCTCACCGGCTCCACCTCGTCGATCGGCACTGGGCCGGCGGGCCCGGGCCGGAGCTCGAGCAGGCCCCGCAACGTCGCGAGGCGCGCCGACTGGTCGTCCACCGCCGCGGAGTACTCCTTGAAGATCCCGTACCGCTTCGCACGGGTGGCGTGCTGGAGCTTGAACACCGTGCGCGGGTTGAACAGGTGGTGCTCGCCCTCGCGTCGCCACTGGTACTCGCCGCCGACCTCGAGCTCGCGGTGCGCGCGGGAGCTGGGCCGCGCGGGATGGGCTGCGGCGTGGCGGGCCGCGACCTCTGCGGCGAGCACGTCGAGCCCCACGCCGCCGATCCGGCTCGGGGTGCCGGTGAAGTACTCGTCGACGACGCCACGGTCGAGCCCGATCGCCTCGAACACCTGCGCTCCGGTGTAGGAGGCGACCGTCGAGATACCCATCTTGGACATGACCTTCAGCACGCCCTTGCAGAGCGCCTTCAGGTAGTGCTTCCTCGCCTGGCGCGGCGTCACGCCCTGGAGCCGGCCGCTCGCGATCATGTCGTCGATCGAGTCGAGCGCCAGGTACGGGTTGACCGCCGCGGCGCCGTAGCCGATGAGCAGCGCGACGTGGTGGACCTCGCGCGCGTCCCCCGTCTCGACGACGAGCCCGACTTTCGTGCGCGTGCGCTCGCGGACGAGGTGGTGGTGGACCGCGGCAGTGGCGAGCAGCGACGGGACCGGCGCGAGCTCCGCCGTCGAGTGGCGGTCGGACAGGACGATCAGGTTCGCGCCGTCGGCGATCGCCGCCGAGACCCGGCTGCGCACGTCCGCGAGCGCGGCGGCGAGCGCCTCGCCGCCGGCAACGGTGGGCGATCCGGGCCGGCCCGCGTCCTCGACAGGGAACAGCGCGTCGATCGTGAAGGCCTTGAAGCCGGGCGTCTCTGTCCGCTCGTTCACGTACATGAGCTTCGCCAGGTCGTCGCGGTCGACGACGGGCTGGGGCAGGAGGATCTGGCGGCACTGGCCGGGGCGTGCGTCGAGCAGGTTGCCCTCCGGACCGATGGTCGCGCCGAGCGAGGTGACGAGCTCCTCTCTGATCGCGTCGAGCGGCGGGTTGGTGACCTGCGCGAAGAGCTGGGTGAAGTAGTCGTAGAGGAGGCGGGAACGCTCGGAGAGCACCGCGATCGCGCTGTCCGACCCCATGGAGCCGATCGGCTCTGTGCCGGTGCGCGCCATCGGTGCCACGATGACCCTCAGCTCCTCGGTCGTGTAGCCGAACAGACGCTGATGGGTGACGACGCTCGCATGCTGCGGCGTGAGCATGTGGCGCTCCGGGAGCTCGTGCAGGTGCACCTGGTCCGCCGCGAGGTACTCGGCGTAGGGGTGCTCGGCGGCGAGCTCGGCCTTCACCTCCGCGTCCTCGACGATGCGACCCTTCTCGGTGTCGACGAGGAACATCCGGCCCGGCTGCAAGCGGCCCTTGTGCACGACGTCGCCCGGTGCCGCGTCGAGGACGCCGACCTCGCTCGCCAGCACGACGAGCCCGTCGTCGGTCACCCAGTAGCGGGCCGGGCGGAGCCCGTTGCGGTCGAGGACGGCGCCCACGACCTTCCCGTCGGTGAAGACGACGGCGGCTGGGCCGTCCCACGGCTCCATGAGCGAGGCGTGGTAGGCGTAAAAGGCCCGGCGGGCCGGGTCCATCGCCTCGTGCTTCTCCCAGGCCTCGGGGATCATCATGAGGACCGCGTGCGGCAGCGAGCGCCCTGCGAGGTGGAGGAGCTCCAGCACCTCGTCGAACGTGGCGGAGTCGCTCGCCCCCGGCGTGCAGACCGGGAAGATCCTCTCGAGGTCGCCCGGCAGGTTCGCCGTCGCCAGCAGCGCTTCCCTTGCCCGCATCCAGTTGCGGTTGCCCGCGAGCGTGTTGATCTCGCCGTTGTGCGCGAGGTACCGATAGGGGTGCGCGAGCGGCCAGCTCGGGAACGTGTTGGTCGAGAAGCGCGAGTGAACGAGCGCGAGCGCGCTCTCGAAGCTCGTCTCCGACAGCTCGGGGTAGAAGCGCCGGAGCTGATGCGACGTGAGCATGCCCTTGTAGACCAACGTGCGAGCGGACAGCGACGGCAGGTACAGGCCGTCGACTGCGTGCTCGGCGCGCTTGCGCACGACGTACGCGAGCCGGTCGACGGTGAGGGGGTCGGCCGCGCCGGACTCGGCCACGGCCCGCGCGGCGGCCCACGGGCCGTCGGTGGGGACGACGACGACCTGCTCGATGCGGGGCATCGCGCGCCGCGCCGCCTCGCCGAGGCACGAGGGGTCGGTGGGGACCTCGCGCCACCAGCGGACCGCCATCCCCTCCTCCCCCGCGATCGCCTCCAGCTGCCCGCGCGCCTTCGCGGCGTCGTCCTCGTCGAGAGGGAGGAACACGCAGCCGACGGCGTAGGTGCCGGGCGCGGGCATCGTCACCCCGCTGTCTGCGGCGAGGCCCGCAAGGAACCGGTGCGGGACCTGGACGAGGATCCCCGACCCGTCGCCGGAGTCCTCTTCGGCGCCGGTCGCACCCCGGTGCGCGAGCCGCTCGAGCACGGTGAGGCCGGTTTCCACGATGTCGTGCCCGGCCTCGCCCGACAGGCGCGCGACCATCCCGATGCCGCACGCGTCGTGCTCGAAGCGTGGGTCGTACAGGCCGCGTGGGGGAACCGGCCGGAGGTTTGCGCTGGCGGCGGCCGCCGTCAGTGGGTCCACGGAGTCGTCGTCCTCCGGTTGGCTCAAGGCGCCGCTCTGGGCGGCACCGGTCGAATGGGTGCGCTCGCCCGGGGACGACGTTGGCCCTGGAGCTCCCTCATCGTACCCGACACCGTGGCCCCCGGCCGCACGCGCGGCCGGCCCCGGGGCTGCGCGGCCGGCCCCGGGCCTGCGCGGAAGCCGTAGGATCGTCGACGATGGCATCGAGGGCTCCGTCGGCCGACGTCGTCGTCGCCGGCGGAGGGGTCGTGGGCCTCTCGGCGGCGTGGGAGGCGGCGCAGCGGGGCCTGTCCGTTCATCTCCTCGACCCGTCCCCCGGCCGGGGCGCCGCGTGGGTCGCCGCAGGGATGCTCGCGCCCGTCACGGAGGCGACCTTCGGAGAGGAGTCCCACGCGCGGATGTTCCTTGCCGCCGCGGCGCGCTGGCCCGACTTCGCCGCGCGGCTGACCAGGGCGACCGGGATGGACACGGGGTTCCAGGCGTGCGGGACGATCGCGGTCGGCTTGGACGCGTCGGACCGGGCTGCGATCGACCAGCTCCTCGAGTTCCAGCGCGGGCTGGGCCTCGACGCCTCCCGCCTGTCTGCCAGCGAGTGCCGGGCGCTCGTCCCGACGCTCTCTCCAGCGGTGCGCGGCGGCGCGTTGATGCCCGGCGACCACCAGGTCGACAACCGACGCCTCATCCTCTCGCTCATCGAAGGCTGCGCCCGCGCCGGAGTGACGCTCACCACTGAGCGTGTCGTCTCCGTCGCCTCCGACACGAAGGGCGCCGCGACGGGCGTCGTCACCGAGCGCGGCGACACCGTCGCGGCGGGCACCGTGCTGCTCGCGGCAGGCGCCTACACGCCGAAGATCGGCGGCGTGCCCGAGGGGGTGGTGCCGCCCGTGCGCCCGGTGAAGGGGCATGCCGTGCGGCTGCGCGCGCCGGGGGACGGTCCCGCGTTCGCGCGGACGGTGCGCGGGCTCGTGCGCGGGCGTCACTGCTACCTCGTGCCCCGCGCCGACGGGTCGGTCGTGGTCGGCGCGACTGCGGAGGAACGCGGCTACGACACGACGGTGCAGGCCGGCGCGGTCCATTCGCTGCTCGACGACGCGCGCCTGCTCGTCCCCACCGTGGACGAGTGGGAGTACCTCGAGTGCGCCGCGGGGCTCCGACCCGGCTCGCCGGACAACGCGCCATTCGTCGGCCCCACCTCGGTGCCCCGTCTCGCCGTCGCGACGGGCCACTACCGGAACGGCTTCCTGCTCGCCCCCCTCACCGCCGAGGCCATCGCCACGTACCTCACGACGGGCGCCGTCCCGCCGCCGCTCGACGCCTACCCGGTGGACCGCCACCTCCCCGCGGCACGGACCGGGAGCGGTCGATGAGCGACGACGAGGTGGCGGTGATCGTGAACGGGCAGCTGCAGCGGGTCGCACCCGGCACGACGGTCGCCGCTCTCGTGCGGGGGCTCACCCAGAGCCCGCGGGGCGTCGCCGTCGCGCTGGACAGGGAGGTCGTTCCCAGGTCGTCGTGGGACGAGGTCGTCGTGGGGGAAGGTTCCAACGTCGAAGTGGTGACCGCGGTGAGCGGGGGCTGACAACGCGTGGGCTTGCCCGCGACCACCGGCGGCGGGCAAGAATGGCCTTCCGTGGAGCCTCCCGTGAAGCCTCCCGGAAAGACCGCGTTCGTGCTCGCGGGCGGCGGCGCGAAGGGGGCCTTCGAGGCGGGCGCCGTCTCCTATCTGGTCGAGGAGGAGGGCATCGTTCCCGGTGTGATCACCGCCACCTCCGCCGGAGCGGTGTGCGCCGCTGTCCTCGCACAGGCTCGCACCCGAGCGGAGTTCGTCGAGCGCTCCCGCGAGCTTCACGACGACCTGCTGGCGATGACCAGGGCCGACCTGCTCTTCGGCAAGCAGCCCTGGATCGCAGCACTCGACGGGACCCTCTTCGGACGCACCATCGATCACTGGGTCGTGGAGCGCACGCGCCCGCCAGTGCCCGGGACGGCGCCGTGGCGGCAACCCGTGCAAGTCGGTCGCCCGCTCAGGCTCCTCGCCCAGGTCGTCCGCGCTCTCCCGAGCCTCGAACGCGCCCGCCGACGGCTGCGGGAGGGGACCGGGTCGCTCCTCACGCTCGATCCGCTCGCCGAACGGCTCCGCCGGGGCGGGCGCGGGATCGCGCCCATCGACCCGGCGCTCGTGGCCCGGCCCGGCCTCGACCTACGCCTGGCAGTCGTCGCGCTCGGAGCAGGCGCGCTCCGCTACGTCACCGAGGACGGCACCATCGTGGCGGGGGACGCCCTCACCCCTCTGCCGGGGGCTTCGTGCGGGCCGGTCGACCTGATCGACGGGGTCGTCGCGTCGGCGAGCGTGCCGATGATCTTCCCGCCGCGTGCGCTCGCGGACGACGCGTACGTAGACGGCGGGCTCGTCGACAACATCCCCGTGGCGGCTGCCGCGGCCTTGGGGGCGACACGCATCTTCGCGATCCTCGCCGTGCCGCTCAACCCGCCGCCCGACCACCACGACTACGCGCGTGCGAGCGCCCCTGCGGTCTTCCTGCGTGCGGTCGGCGCAATCTCGTTCGCGGAGCGGCAGAGGGCCAACCTGGCGCCGAGCCTCCCCGCCGGGACGAAGCTCACGGTCATCGACCCCGTGGTCGACGTCGTGGGACCTTTCGACGTCGCACGTGGGCTCATGCTGCTCGACATGGACTACGGCTGGATGCGCGCGGCCGACACGTACGCGGACATCGCCGCGACGCCGCGACGCCGCGCCGCCGAGGCCACGGATGCGATCGCGGTCGCACGGACCCAGGCATGGCACCGCGAGGAGGAGATGTGGCAGCACGCGGGTGGGACGACCGGTGACCTCGCGGCGCTCACCCGTTTGAAGCGGGTCGTGCGCGATGCGCTCGCCGAGCGCAAGGAGCTCGGCCTCCCTACCCCGCACGACTCGGCACGCTGGTGGTCGGGCTACGAAGCCCACGAGAGTCACCGCCCGGCGGCTCTGCCCCCGGACCTCTTCGACGCTGGGCCCCGAGCAGCGCGTCGATCGTGAGGCCGAGGTCGTAGCGCTCGCCGCCGACAGGCATCGTGTGATCGTCCAAGGAGAGCCCCGCACGTTCGTGGAGCGCGACGAGATCGACGTCGTCACCCCCAGGGAGGGTCGTGCGCTGAGGAAGCGGCACTCCGCCCGGGGTCGTGACCGTGACCCGGGCGTGCGTGTCCATCTCCAGGCGGTACCCGCCCTCGTGGACCATGCGGTGGTGGGCCCGGCACAGCGTGGCGAGATTGCCGAGGCGGGTTCGCCCGCCCTGCGAGACGTACACGACGTGATGGATGTCCACGTAGCGGCGCCGACCGCAGCCTGGCCAACGGCACCCGCCGTCTCGCGTGAGGACGGCGCGGCGCAGCGAGTCAGGGACGTGGCGGGTACGGCCCTCGGGCACCGCGGTGCCGTCCGGGCTGAACGACTCCGTGGACACTGCGGCGTCGCACACCAGGCGCTGGACGGTGTGGGCCGAGACGACTCCCACCCCTTCGATGTGCGCGCAGCCGTCGGCTCCCGGGTCGAGCAGGACCTGACGGTCGGTGTGGACGACGACGGACGCACGGAGACCGGACACAAAGGGTCGGCCAGTCGCCGCGCCCTCTCGGGCGGTCTCGCAGACGGCGACCAGCGCGTCGGCCCGGCTCGCGGCGGCGGGCTCGTACGCAGGCTCGGAGCCGGCTTCCGGCGTTTCCGCGGAAACGCCGGAAGCGCCCTTCCCTGTGCGGTGGGCGTCGTCCAGGAGCTCCTGGCGGGTCGCCTCGATCGCGGCGAGCACGGCGGCACCGTCCTCCGGCGACAGCCTCGCGTGGATGACGACCATTCCGTCGTCGTCCGTGTAGGAGTAGAAGGACCGGCGCCGATGTCGCTCGAGCGCCGCAACGCCTTCGTCGGGCGCCGCCCGGCGGAAGGCTGAAACGATGGTCTCGAGCTGGGAAGCCGTAGCGAAGCCCGCCATCTCGAGGAGGGAGGTCTCGATCGCCGGGGTGGCCACCCGGGTGATCGCCCGCACCTTGGAGTAGGAGAGCTCCCCGTTCGCGAACGCCGTGCGGACGGCCGGCAGCTCCGAGAGCGCCCGTCCCACTCGGACGTGCTCCCGACCCACGCCCACGCTCAGCCCGCAGCGCCACGAGAGCCAGTGGGCGCACGTCTGTGCCCCCTGGTCGGCCCAGATCCCGCGGCGGTCGACCTCGGCGACCATGAGGACGAAACGGCACTCGGCGGCGGCGATGTGCGCTGCGTGGGTGCACAGCGCCGCCTCGAGCGCTTCGTCCGAGAGCGATGCCGGATCGGACAGGAGCCCGCGCGCGGGCGCGTCCTGTGGGACTTCGACGGGCTCCCGCTGCCCGTCCGCTCCTGCTGCGGGACGCTCATTGACGAACATGCGTTCGATGCTACGCCGTGGGTGTGACGCGCCGTCACGCCCACGGCGCCAGGCTCGGGAACGGCACGGCTCCCCCGAAGGGCGGCGCGACGGCGTTCAGATCGGCGCACCTTGGGTGCTGGACCGTGGTCAGCGCAGGTGGTCGGTCCAGCCCTTCCCGTCCCACCACCGCTCCTCGCCGCTTCCGGCGGGGTCGGGGTACCAGCCCGCAGGCGGCAGGTGCACCGGTGGAAGCGGAGTCTCCTGGGGCGGGTAGCCGGAGGGGCCGCTGTAGGGGCCGCTGGGCCCACCGTAGGGGTCGGATGGCCCACCGTAGGGGCCCGGTCCTACGTACGGGCCGCCGCCGTAGGGCCCGGGCCCTACGTACGGGCCGCCGTAGTGCGGGAGCTGCGGACCCTGGGGAGGCACCGAGGCCGACGGGGGGAACCTGCGCCGGAGCACGGTCAGGTACACGATCGAGGAGACCAGCGCGACGGGCCACAGGAGCAACCAACCGACCCCCAACGACACCGCCCACAGCACCTTTCGGCCTGGCGAGAACTGCCAGGCGGGCCGGCGAGCGACGTCGACGATCGCGTACACGATCGGCACGAGGGAGGCGACCGCGAGTGCCGCGAAGAGCGTCAACCAGTCGTTGCCGGTCACCGGGGTCGCGGGCTCCGTGTCGCAGCTGGCAGATCGGACGTCACCGTCACGATGTTACGCGGGGACCGGGGGGCCCGAACGACACCCCGGTCCCTCTCGCGTGGCCACCGACCCCCAGGGACGACGGCGCGGGACGACGGCGCGGTGCAGCCCGGCGGGCCGCCCTACTCCGCCTGGCCGAAGGCCCTGATCTCCTCGGCCTCCTTCTCGGTCAGCGCCTTCGGCACCTCGCCTCGGGCCTCTTTGACGCTGTGGACGTGGGCCCTGATCTCCTCGACCACCTCGGGGTTGGCCAGGGTGGTGATGTCGCCCACGTCGGTGTAGTTCGAGATCCCGGCGATCACGCGGCGCATGATCTTGCCCGAGCGGGTCTTCGGCATGTCCGGCACGATCCAGACGTTCTTGGGGCGCGCCACCTTGCCGATCTCGGTCTCGATCGCCTTGGCGACCTTCTCCTCCACGTCCGAGCTGTCCGCCCCGGGCTTCACCGAGATGTACATCTCGACCGCCCTGCCCCGCAGCTCGTCGATGACCGGGACCGCGGCGGCCTCCGCGACCTCCTCCACGAGGACGCTCGCCGACTCGAGCTCCTTCGTGCCGAGACGGTGGCCCGCGACGTTGATCACGTCGTCGACGCGCCCGAGGATGCGGAAGTAGCCGTCGGCCGACTGGGTGGCGCCGTCGTTCGCGAAGTACGGCCAATCGCGCCAGTCGGTGCTCTTCGGGTCCTTGTTGTACTTCTCGTAGTACGTCTGCACGAACCGGTCCGGGTCGCCCCAGATCGTCTGGAAGATGCCGGGCCACGGGTTGCGGATGCAGATGTTGCCCGCACGGCCGGAGCCCTGCGACACCTCCTCGCCGTTCTCGTCGTAGATCACCGGGTAGATCCCGAGCACGCCCGGACCGGCGCTCCCCGGCTTCATGCCGTCGAGC
This sequence comes from Actinomycetes bacterium, assembly GCA_021828005.1. Lineage (GTDB taxonomy): Bacteria > Actinomycetota > Acidimicrobiia > Acidimicrobiales > RAAP-2 > JAJYVT01. The sequence goes on from JAKATJ010000021.1 coordinate 14,724, forward strand.
CCAGGCAGCGTCGAGCACAGGAAGCCGCCGTTCTCGGTCTGCCACCACGTGTCGACGATCACGGCCTCGCCCTTGCCGACCACCTCGTAGTACCAGCGCCACACGTCGGGCTCGATGGGCTCCCCCACCGTCGTCATGTGCTTGAAGTGGTAGTCGTACTTCTTCGGCTCTGTGGGCCCGACCTTGCGCAGCATGCGGATGGTCGTCGGCGCCGTGTGGAAGATGTTCACGCCGAGGCGCTCGGCGATCCGCCACGGCCGCCCTGGGTCCGGGTACGTCGGGACCCCTTCGAACATGACGCTGGTCGTCCCGAGCGAGAGCGGCCCGTAGACGATGTAGGAGTGGCCGGTGATCCAGCCGATGTCCGCAGCGCACCAGTACGTGTCCTCGGGGTGGATGTCCTGGTAGTACTTGGACGTCCCGGTCACGTATGCGAGGTAGCCGCCGATCGAGTGCTGGCACCCCTTCGGGCGCCCGGTGGTTCCCGACGAGTACATGATGAACAGTGGCGCCTCCGCGGGCAGCGAGACCGGGTCGACGAGCTTGCCCCTGTGGTCCGCCATCACCTCGTCCGCGAAGAAGTCTCTTCCCTCGACCATGGGCGTCTTCGACGCGTACTCGCCGGGGTGCCGCCGGTAGACGACCACCTTGTCGACCACCTGGCCCTCGGCCAACGCGCGCTCGACGGCCTCGTCGGCCTTCTCCTTGTGGTCGAGCAGGGTGCCGCTGCGGTAGTAGCCGTCCATCGTGATGAGCACCCGGCTCTGGGAGTCCGAGATGCGCCCGCCGCATGCCGCGCCGCTGAAGCCGGCGAAGACCTGGGAGTGGATCACGCCGAGCCGCGCGCAGGCGAGCATCACGATCGGCAGCTCGGGGACCATCGGCATGTGAAGGGTCACCCTGTCGCCGGTCTTCAGCCCGCAGAAGTCGCGGAGCATCGCGGCGGTCTCGTTCACCCGCCGGTACAGCTCGCGGTAGGTGATCACGACCGTCTCTTCATCTTCGAGCTCGGGCACCCAGACGAGGGCAGCCTGGTTGGGCCTGGTGCGCAGGTGGCGGTCCACGCAGTTGAACGATGCGTTCAGCCTCCCGCCGACGAACCAGCGCCAGAACGGCGGGTTCGAGGTGTCGAGCGTCGTGTGCCAGTACTCGTCCCATGTGAGGAGGTCCGCGTACTCCTTGAAGCACTGGGGGAACTTGTCCTCGGTGAACCGGTCCCGGATCGCCGGGTCCGACGCGTTGGCCTGCCCGATGAAGCTGGGCGGCGGGTAATAGAAGCTCTCCTCCTTCCAGTGGACCGCGATCTGGGCCTCGCTGACCTGCAGCTCCTCGACCTCGGGGAGCCCTGGGCTGTCTGCCGGCATGGTTCACCTCCACCCTGGTCACGACCCGAGGTCGACCCAGTCCCGCCGCCCCTGGCGGCCCCGGACGGGGAGCTACGCCCCGTGGTCATGCACGACGCTGGTGCATTCCGGTGTCGGGCACCGGACCTTCCTCATCCTGCTCCCGAAGGGAGATCTTGTGCAATCGGGTGCGCCCGCCGCCGGTCGCACCGGCCCCGTCGTCGGGACGTGGGTGCGGCGCGACCGGCGGTTCGGGCCCAGAGCCGCGAGCGGCCCGGCTCCGGCTCAGCTCCTGGCCGCCGGGAAGCTCAGCGGGTTGCCGACGAACAGGACGTGCCGCCCTGCCATGCCGTTCACCACGCCAGCTGCCGAGGTGTACCACGCGCACGCCGCGGTGACGACGCCCACGATGCCACCCGCCTTCACCACGTTCGCTGTATGGGCGAAGTTGCCGATGAACAGCAGAAGCTCGGTGATCTCCAACGTGAAGAACACGGCCAGCACGGCCTTGTTCACGAACAGGCTCCACAGGAGCATGTACGTGTTGAAGATGAAGAAGGCGAGCAGGATCCACCCGAGGTCGTTTGTGACCATGTTCCCCGTGGCGTGCGGCACGCCCAGCAGGACGTAGAGGCCCAGTCCGATCCAGAACCCGCCGTACGTCGAGAACGCCGTCGCGCCGAAGACGTTGCGGTTCTTGAACTCCCACATGCCGGCCAGCAGCTGGCAGGTCCCGCCGTAGGCGAGGGCGTAGCCCAGCCAGTCGAGGCCGGTCCCCTTTGTCCACCCTGCGTTATGCGCGGACAGGAGGAAGGTGGTGAGCGCGAAGGCGGCCAGCCCGAGCGGAGCGGGGTCGGCGGGCGCCGGGGCGCCGACGATCTCCGTCTGCTGGACAGGCCTGGCCGATTCGAAGGTGGTCGCCATAGATGCCCCTCCTTCCCGCCCGGCATCCCGGGCGGGCTCGATTCGTCACAGCACCACGCAGGACACGCCCGTCCTCCCGGCGGGGACTGTCGTCCTCCCGGCGGGGACTGTCGGACGGCCAGCGTCCTGCCAGAAGCGATCTTGGAGAGCCCGGTCGCCACCGGCAAGCTTCTCCGGGAGCGGATCGCCCGGCGGACCTCGGTCGTCGCCGAACGGTCGTGGCGCTGCGCCGAGCGGTCGCCGCTGGACGCCGAGCGGCCGCTCCGCGCACGGCTGTCCTCCGCCCGGGGTCGGGCCCCGGCACCGACGCGCGGAAAACCGGGGCTCGGCGGTGGGGCCTGTGGGAGAATCGCCGTGGATTGGCCACGTGGACGGTGGCGCACCGAGCGCGGGGGTCTGGCGTTGGACGTCGCGATCTGGGGGGCCCTGGGGGGGGTGGTCGCGGTCGCGGGAGCAGTCGCGTGGCTCGCGCTGCGCACGGGCGGTCGGCTCGGGACGCCCAGCCAGCGGACCACCTACGAGACCTTGCACACCGCGAGCCAGGCCGCGCCGGCTCTGCGCGGCGGGCTCACCCATGCGAGCGCCCAGAGCGCAGTCCCTCAGCTCCGGCGCCTCCTCGGCGGCGGAGTCGTGCTCGCCGACCGAAGCGGCATCCTGGCGGTGAGCGACGTGGACTCCGACCACACGGCCTTGCTTGAAGGCACGCTCGCGGCCAGCGTCAAGAGCGGCAAGGCGCAGGTGCTCTCGACGCGCCAGCTCACCTGCGGCGACTCGTTGTGCCCGCTCCAGGGCGGCGTCGTCGTCCCCCTGCGCGTCGACGGGGAGGTGGTGGGCGCGCTCGGGACGCTCGCGACCGTCACCTCCTCGGCGCTCGCGCGCCTCGCCACCGAGGTCGCCCTGTTCGTGTCCACCCAGCTCGAGCTCGCGCAGCTCGAGCGGGAGCGGTCGAGGGCAGTCCGGGCGGAGCTGCGGTTCCTCCGTGCGCAGATCGCGCCACACTTCGTCTACAACGCGCTGAACGCGATCGAGTCCTTCATCCGCACCGACCCCGATCGTGCCCGAGAGCTGCTCGTGGGCTTCGCCGACTTCACCCGGTACAGCTTCAAGAGCCGCGGGCAGTTCGTCACCATGGCCGAGGAGCTCCGGTTGGTCGATACCTATCTGGACCTCGAGCGCGCACGGTTCGGAGACCGGCTGTCGGTGACGATGCGCGTGGCCCCGGAGGTCCTGAGCGTCCAGCTGCCCTCGCTCGTGCTGCAGCCGCTGGTCGAGAACGCGGTGCGCCACGGTCTCGAGCCGAGCGAGCGTCCTGGGACGCTCGCGGTGGCCATCACCGACGAGGGCGGTGAGGCGGCCGTGCGGATCGAGGACGACGGCGTCGGCGCGGATCCGGTCCGGCTTCTCGAGGTCCTCTCGGGCACGGACCCTGGCGACGCCGTCGGGCTGCACAACGTCGACGAGCGCCTGCGAGCGGTGTTCGGCGAAGAGTACGGGCTCCGGATCCGAACTGCGCTCGGCGCGGGGACCACCGTGACGCTGCGCATCCCGAAGCGCCATCCCGCGTACACGGGAGATTGACGGTCGCCCATGACCGGGCTCGCGATCCTCGCGGTCGACGACGAGGCGCCGTCGCTCGACGAGCTTTGCTACCTCCTCGACCGCTCCCCCCTGGTCGCGCACGTCGCCGTGGCGCGCAGCGCGACCCAGGCGCTGCGGCGTCTGCAGGACGAGGAGTTCGACGCGGTGCTGCTCGACATCCGGATGCCGGGGCTCGACGGGATGGAGCTCGCCCGCGTCCTCGGCCGCTTCTCGGTCCCCCCGGTCGTCATCTTCGTGACCGCGCACGAGGACCACGCGCTGGAGGCCTTCGAGGTCGGTGCTGCCGGGTACCTGCTGAAGCCGGTCGACGAGGCCCGCCTCGACCGGCTGCTCCGTCGCGCCGTCCTCCCTTCGCGCGCTTCGACCGTGCCGGCCGGGCACGCGGACGTCCAGCTGCAGGTGCCGCCGGAGCCTGGCGAGGTCCCGCGCGCGGCGGACGTCGTGGCCGTCGACGCCGGAAGCCGGACGCTCCTCGTCGCCCGTGAGGAGATCGCCTGGGTCGAATCGGCGGGCGACTACGTCCGCATCCACCTCCGCGACGCGACGAGCCACCTGCTCCGGGTGCCCATGGCCGCGCTCGAGGAGCACTGGACCGACCACGGCTTCGTCCGCATCCACCGGAGCTACCTCGTCTCCCTGCGGGACATCTCCGAGCTGCGCAGCGACGGCGGGCACACGGAGGTCCGGGTGCTCGGCGAGACCCTGCCGGTCAGCCGTCGCCAGCTCCGCGAGCTGCGCGATCGGCTCGTACGCCACGTCGTGCACAATGGAAAGTGAAGCTCGAGTCGAGATCGAGTAGCCGCTGTCGACGTCAGGGTGAGCCTCAGGTCACCTGAAGATGCGGTTCAGGGTCAGCGTAAGGATTGACGGCAGCGTCTGCAGGAGATCTGCCGCCATGGTGCACGTCAGGACCCAGGAGGAGTCACCTGCGACGCGTTGGCGACCGACGGCTGGAACCGCCCCGCGGGGCCTCGGCCGAAGAGCCGCAGGAGGTTCCCGGTGATGCGCTCGACGTCGCGCGCCGGGCACGGACCGGAAGGCGCCTCGCAGAGTGTGAGGCGCGAGATCCAGCTCACGGTACCGCTCTCGAAGACCCCGGCCTGGCTGGAGGCGTCGGTGTAGTAGGTCATGTCCGAGTAGGTATCGCCGCCCCACTGGCCCTGGTTCGTGTAGGCGCTCGTGAGCGGCACCGGCGAGTGCCCGAGCACCTGGAGGCCCGCTGGCGCCGATGTGAGGTCGACGTGCTCGATGTCGGACCGGATGACGTCGGGGATCTGCGACCCGTCCGACAAGCCGGTGCCCTCGAAGATCCAGGAGGAGGCGTCGTAGACGACGAAGGGAAGCGGCGCGGCGTTTGTGTCGACGTAGCCGCTGTACTCCCCGCCGATGAAGCGTGTCGGCGGGGAGCTCACCGGTGGTGTGGCGAACGTGTTGCCGGTGACTGTGGCTGTGCGCCCGGTTCCGTCGAGCGGGTCCTCGGCGGATGTGCGGTAATCGACCTCCTCGCGGTCGGGCCCGATCGGCGAGGACTGGAGCCGAGCGTGGCGCACGAGCGGCGCCGCGCCCATGAACGCGACGTTCACGCCGTGCGTCACTGCGGCCTGGACGGCGTTCCTCTCGCTCGTCGTCCAGGTCTCGTCGTGCCCGAGCGAGAGGTACGCCTTGTGGCGCAAGACGATCGCGGGGTGCTGCGTGACGGTGATGTCGGTGACGTAGGCAGCGTCGAGACCGTGCTTCTCCATGAACCGGACGAGCGGGTACTCGTCGCCGAGGAAGTCCGACGCGCCTTCGCCTGTGGCCATCGGCCGGTCGAACGAGACGATCCGTGCACGGTTGCACGGTGGGTACGAGCCGGTCTGGCCGAGCGTGCAGCCCCCTTGGCCCTCGTAGAAGGAGTAGCCGCCGTACGTGTTCCAGCCCTCCTCGGTGAGGCTGCGAGCGACGACCAGGTAGGTGGCCGTGCTCGCCGGGTCCCAGATCGTGAGCAGCACGTAGCTCTGCTGTCCTGCACTGCCGACGAGCTTCAAGAGATAGTCGCCCTGGACGAACGCCTTGGTGACGTGCATGGTGAGCGAGCGGTGCCAGTTGTCGCAGCTCACCATGTTGACGCCGGGCGTGACGGGGCACGGCGGCTGCACCTCGCCGCGCACGGGCTTTGACTCCCAGATCCTGCGGGCGCCCTTCCCCTGGTAGTAGCCCATCCGGTAGGCGATGACCCGGAACGTTGGCGCTGTCGTCGTGACGTAGAGGCCGACGGACTGGCCAGCGGCGGCATAGGTGGAGCTCGCCCACCCTTGGATCGAGCCGGAAGCGGGAAGGTGCGTGATCTCCCACGAGGTGGTCCCGGGCTTGCGGTTCTCGGCGACGATGGCCGGCGACACCATCCCGTAGGGACCGAGGTAGGGCTTCGAGCCGGCGGCACTCCCGCGCGCCGCCCGGTTGGACGCCGTCGAGCTGGGCGCCGTCAGTGAGCGACCACCCCCGCCCGCGCGCGCAGCGAGCTGGCTGACGCCGAAGCCGACCCCTGCGGCCAGGACGAGGACGGCCAGCGCTGCGGCGAGCCGGCGGCGAGCCCGCCTGCGCCTGCGCCTCCGACGGTCCCCCACAGGCCCCATGCCTCGATGATGGCATCCGCGCCGGTCCCCGGCGCAGGCAGCGACGCACAGAGCGACGCACAGAGCGACGCACAGAGCGCAGGAGTACGGGGAATACTCATGGGAAGAGCGAGCACACCGGCCAGAGTCGGAGGGCGCAGAGTGTTCCGATCAGGGGTCGCCGTCGACCTGGGGACCGTCAACACGCTCGTCCACGTCCGGGGGAAAGGCGTGGTGCTCGACGAGCCGTCGGCGATCGCGCTCCAAAAGCAGGCAGGTGGCTCGATCCTGGTGGGCTGGCGGGCGGACGACCTGGTGGGGACGGAGCTCGCCGACGTCGACGTCGTGCACCCGCTGCGCGACGGGGTCATCTCCGACCTCGACGCGGCCACGGCGATGCTGCGGGGATTCCTCCGCCAGGCGCACTTCCGCAGCAGCCTGCGCCGGCCGAGAGCCGTCATCTGCGTGCCGAGCGGCGCGAGCTTCATCGAGCGCCGGGCGCTCGTCGCCGCCGCCGGCTACCGCCGCCCGCGTCTCGCCGTCCGCCTGCTGGAGGAGCCGGTCGCGGCGGCAGTCGGAGGTGGTGCCGACCCCTTGGGCACCGACGGCGTCCTCGTCGTCGACATCGGGGGCGGGACCACGGAGGCAGCGCTCGTCGTCGGCATGCACGCGGTGCGACTGCGAACGCTGCGCATCGGAGGGAACGCCATGGACGAGGCGATCCTCCAGGCTGTCAAGGCCGAGCTGGGGCTCCAGATCGGCCCGCGGGCGGCCGAGCACCTGAAGAAGGCCCTCGGCTTGACCGGCGGCGCCCAGGGATCCGCCCCGGTGGTGGGCATCGACACTGCAAGGGGCACCGTTCGGGAAGAGCGCGTGAGCGGCCAGGTGGTCGCGTCTGCACTCGAGCACCTGGTCGCCGGCGTGGTCGACGCGGTGGAGGGGCTCATCTGGGAGATACCGCCGGACCTCGCCGCCGGCGTCGTCCGGCGCAAGGTGCAGCTCTCTGGAGGCGGGGCGCTCCTGCAGGGGCTCGCCGACAGGATCCGCGCGGCGACCGGCCTCACAACGGTGATCGCCGAGCAGCCCCTGCGCTCTGTCGTGCGGGGTGCGGCCACCATGCTCGAGCGCCATTTCGACCTGCTCCCTCCCGTGCGGTGATCCCGGGGGCGACGTCGACGTTCGGCACACGCCACGAGAGCGCCGCACCGAGGAGCGCCACGACCACGTTGCCGGCGAACACCCAGTGGAAGGCGCTCACCGGAGGCCGGGCATGCACGACGTCGCCGCCGCCGAGAGCCAGGACGGCGGCCAGGAGCGCTACACCCATCGACATCGAGACGCGCTGGAGCGTGTTGAAGATCGCCGAGGCGTGCCCGGTGGCGGACGAGGAGATGCGGGCGAATGCCGCAGTCTGGCTGGGGAGCATGATGTAGGACACGGAGAACCCGAGCAGGGCGCAGAGCCCTCGGACGATCCAGAGGCTCGTGGTCGCGCCGGCCAGAGCGAGGAGGCCATTGGCCGCCGCGAGGCCGACGAAGCCGACGAGCACGAGCGGCCGGGCGCCCACGCGGGGGAGCAGCCGGGCGACGACGCCCGTCATGAGACCGATGGCAACCGCCTCCGGGAAGGTCGTGAGCCCCGAGACCATGGCCGAGTAGCCGCGCGCCTCTTGGAGGTAGAGCGCAGTGAAGACCAGCGAGCCGAAGAAGGCCCACATGGCGAGCATGTTGGCGAAGCTGCACCAGCGGAACAGCCTGTCCGAGAGGATCCGCAGGTCCAGCATGGGACTGGGCCTGCGGAGCTCGACGACCACGAAGAGCGCGAGCGCTGCCCCGGCGGCGAGCCCGGTTGCCAGGACGTCGGCCGAGGCCCACCCGGCCGTCGGGCCCGACCCCACCGCGTAGAGGAGAAGGCCCAGTCCGAGGCCGCCTGACGCCATGCCGAGGAGGTCGAAGCTGCCCCCCGCCACCTCGCGGTGCTCGGTGAGCAGGAGGGCGCCGCCGGTGACGGCTGCCGCGCCGACGGGGAGGTTGATCGTGAAGATCCAGCGCCACGACGCCCACGTCACCAGCGCGCCGCCGATGAGCGGCGCCGTCGCCGGCGCGAGGACCATCACGCGGGTGACGAGCCTCGTCGCCTGGACCCGGCGCTCGTGGGGGTAGGCGCGGTAGACGATCGCCATCCCGACGGGGACCATCATCCCGGCGCCGGCACCCTGCAGCACGCGCATCGCGACGAGCTCCGGGAGGCTGGCGGAGGTGGCGCAGAGCCCGGAGGCCCCGGTGAACACGGCGACCGCCACGAGGAAGACCCGCTTGGTCCCGAGCCGGTCGCCCAGCCACCCCGAGGCCGGGATGCACACGGCAAGGCTCATCATGTAGGCGGTGACCACCCACTGCACGCTCGAATCCGCGACGTGGAAGTCCCGCGACAGGGAAGCGAGCGCGACGTTGACGATCTGAGTGTCCATCACGCTCGCGAACATCGCCACCGCGTAGACGACCGCGATCGCGTGGGTCCGCGCTCGGAGGCGCTCGAGGGAGCTCGCCACGGGCGCCCATTCTCGCGTTCGCATCCAGGGCGACGACGCGGCGCGCGGCGCCGTGGCGCAAGTCGGCGGGCCCCCGCTTCGGGCCCGGCTCGACCCGGCGATCGAGGATCGCGAGCTGCTCCCAGGCGCGCTCTGGGGATCTTTCGAGCCTCGACCTCAGGTTGAACTCGGGACCTGCGACGAGCGGAGCTGGGACGGGCACAACGGCCCCGCGACCTCGCCTTCGCTCGGCTCGTCGGTGCGCTGCGGCCAGCTCATGACGGCCACCGGGGTCCCTGGCGTGGACGCCTCGGTGGCTGCCGACGCCGCGGCGGCGGGGGCTGGGTCAACAGCGCCGACGATCCCGCCAACTGCACCTTCTTCCTGCCAGCGGTTCACCGGGACGGGCCGGTGACGGTGGCCGTGTCGACGGGCGGGGCATGCCCGGCGCTGGCCGCCTGGCTCCGCCGCCGGGTCGCTCAGGCGTGCGGTGAAGGGCTGGGGGCGCTGGCCGGAGTGCTCGAAGAGGCCCGGCGGACGCTCAAGGCGACCGGGCGGTCCACGGCCTCGCTCACCTTGAGGACTGCCTGCTCACCAGGACGCCTGGGGGCTTCTGTGAACAAGAAGTCGCATGGGCGGTGATAAATGTTCGGTCGGGCTGGCCGGATTTGAACCGGCGACCTCTTGACCCCCAGT
>JAKATJ010000141.1 GCA_021828005.1 Actinomycetes bacterium
AGGCCCCGGTCGTGCTGCTCCTGCCCGGCGGTAGCATCGCCGCCCATGGCGAGGGCCTACGACGTGCAGGCGGTCGAGCAGAAGTGGCAGGCCCGATGGCGTGACGAGGGGACCTACGAGGTCGACAACGACGACCCGCGGCCGCCCTTCTACGCCCTGTGCATGTACCCGTACCCGTCGGGCCCGGCCCACCAGGGCCACGTCCGGAACTACACGTTCGGCGACCTCGTCGTGCGCTACCAGACGATGCAGGGCAAGGCGGTGCTCTCGCCGCTCGGCTTCGACTCCTTCGGGCTGCCTGCGGAGAACGCGGCCATCCGCACCGGCACCCACCCCCGTGCCTTCACCGACGCACGCATCGCCGAGCTGAAGGAGTCGATCCTCCGGCTCGGCGCCGTCTACGACTGGCGACGCGAGGTGCGCAGCCACGACCCGAGCTACATCCACTGGACGCAGCTCATCTTCCTCCGGCTCCTCGAGGCGGGTCTCGCCTATCGTGCGCACGCGCCGGTCAACTGGTGCCCGGGGTGCCAGACGGTGCTCGCCAACGAGCAGGTCCTCCCCGACGGCCGCTGCGAGCGGTCGGGCGACGTCGTGGAGACCCGCGACCTCGAGCAGTGGTTCTTCAAGATCACCGCCTACGCCGACGAGCTCCTCGAAGGGCTCGAGGGTCTCGAGTGGCCCGAGCGTGTGAAGGTGATGCAGCGCAACTGGATCGGCCGGTCCGAGGGCGCAGAGATCGTCCTCGAGGTGGTGGGACACCCGGACCTCACGCTCACGGTCTTCACGACCCGACCGGACACCGCCTTCGGGATGACCTACGCGGTGATGGCGCCCGAGCACCCGCTCGCCGACGAGCTGACGACGGCGGAGCAGCGTGAAGCAGTCGCGGAGCTGCGTGCACGTGCCGCCTCGGAGTCGGAGATCCAGCGGACGGCGGTGGCCGAAGGGGTGTCGCTCGAGAAACGCGGCGTGTTCACCGGGAGCTGGGTGGTCAACCCGATGAACGGCGAGCGTGTCCCGCTCTACGTCGCGGACTACGTGCTCATGGGCTACGGCACCGGAGCGATCATGGCCGTCCCGGCCGAGGACCAGCGTGACTGGGCATTTGCTCGGCTCCACGGGCTGCCCGTCGTGCGCACCGTCGCCCCTCCCGAAAGATGGGAGGAGCAGGGTGGCGAGGCGTACGCAGGGGACGGAGTGAAGGTGAACAGCGGGTTCCTCGACGGTCTTCGGGTGACCGAGGCGAAGGAGGCCGCGATCGAGTTCCTCGAGCGCGAGGGGCGCGGCCGCCGGAAGGTCAACTACCGCCTGCGCGACTGGCTCATCTCGCGCCAGCGGTTCTGGGGGTGCCCGATCCCGGTCGTGCACTGCCCGGTGCACGGCGCGGTCCCGGTGCCCGAAGACGAGCTACCGGTCCTCGCGCCAGACGACGTCGAGTTCCTCCCGAGCGGGCAGTCGCCGCTCGCGCTCCACGAGGGCTTCAAGCGCGCCACCTGCCCGATCGGGGGCGAGCCCGCTGTCCGGGAGACCGACACGATGGACACGTTCGTCGACTCGAGCTGGTACTTCCTCAGGTTCTGCGACCCCTTCGACGCACAGGCTCCGTTCAGTCCGGCAGCCGTCGCCCGCTGGATGCCGGTCGACCAGTACATCGGGGGCATCGAGCACGCCATCTTGCACCTCATGTACGCGCGGTTCTTCACGCGCGCGCTCATCGACGTGGGGCTCGCGCCGCCGGACCTCCCCCGTGAGCCCTTCCGCCGCCTGTTCACCCAGGGGATGATCAGGATGGATGGGTCGAAGATGTCCAAGTCCAAGGGCAACCTGATCGCGCCGGCGCGCTACTACGAGACCGTAGGGGCCGACGCGCTCCGGCTCTTCCACCTCTTCGTCGGGCCGCCGACGGACGACTTCGACTGGACCGACCAGACCGACGAGGTGATCGAGGGCTGCGGCCGGTTCCTCGACCGCCTCTGGCGGCTCGCCGAACGTGCTTCATCGCCCGACGGCCGGTCGGGCGTCCAGAGCGGCACGGATGTCCGTGTTCGCCGTGCGACGCACCGGACGATCCAGCAGGTCACCGCCGACATCGAGCGTTGGTCCTACAACACGGCGGTCGCGCGCTGCATGGAGCAGGTCAACCTCCTCCAGCGCTACGCGCAGGACGATCCCCACGTGGAGGTGCTCGGCGAGGCCCTGGACGCGCTGCTGCACCTGCTCGCGCCGATGGCTCCGCACGTGACCGCCGAGCTGTGGGAGCGGCGCCACGCCGACCGGCTCCACGGGCGCCCGTGGCCGCAGTTCGACGACGCCCTGGTGATCGAAGAGACCGTCACGATGGTCGTCCAGGTCAACGGCAAGGTGCGTGACCGGATTGGAGTGCCCGCCGCCATCGGCGAGGACGACGCGCGAGCCGTGGCGCTCGCGTCCGCCCGCATTGCCGACGCGCTCGGCGGTGCGACCCCCGCCCGGGTGGTCGTGCGCGCTCCCCGGCTCGTGAACGTCGTGACCGCGGACGGCTGACCTCATCCCGCACGAGGCCGGCGCCCGATGCTGTGACGACCCGGTGCCTACTCGTGGCCCGACGCAGGGGGCGGCCTCCCCGGCGCCTCGTGGAATTGGGCGATGACCGGGGCCACATCGGCGTCTGGAAGGGCTCCGTAGAGGCTGAACCGGTCGACGAGGCCTCCCCAGCGCTCGAGCACCGCCGCGGCGAGGCGGTCAGGGGGTGCGACCACCGAGAACGCGTGGAGGACCTCGTCGTCCACGAGCTCGGCCATCGACTCCCACGCGCCTCGCTTGGAGCGCGCGTTCAGCTCGCCCTGGAGGTCGCCCCAGCCGTGCAGCTCGAGGACGGGACGGTAGGCGGGCGTCGAGCCGTAGAAGGCGATCTGCGCCCTGGCCGCGCGGGCGCTCGCCTCCATCTGGTCCGCGCTGGACCCGGTCACGACGAACCCGGGCAGCGCCACGACGAGGTCGCCCCGGGCCTTTCCCACCTTGGCCGCGCCGCGCTCGAGGGCCGGCAGGCCGACCTCTCTCAGGTAGCGCGCGGTGGTGAACGGGTGGACGAGGAGCCCGTCGCCCACCTCCCCGGCGACCTCTGCCATGCGCGCGCCGACCGCCGCGAGGACGATCTTCGGGTTGCCGAAGGGATTCGGACCGGGGTTGAAGAACGGCGTCATGAGCGTGTGCGTGTAGAACTCGCCCCGGAAGTCCAACGGATCGCCGGTCCTCCACGAGTCCCAGATCGCGCGGATCGCCAGGACGAGCTCGCGCATCCGAGGCGCCGGGTGCGACCACGGCATCGAGAACCGCTTCGTGATGTGGGGCTTGATCTGCGAGCCGAGCCCGAGGGTGAATCGGCCCTTCGAGAGCTGGTGCAGGTCGTTGGCCGCCATGGCAAGCGTCATCGGGTTGCGCGCGAAGGCCACCGCGATGCCCGTTGCGAGCTCCAGGTGCTCGGTCGCCTCCGCCGCGACGGCGAGCGGGAGGAAGGGGTCGCGACCGGTCTCTGCCGCCGATGCGCCGTCGTATCCGATCTCTTCGAGACGTCGCGCCGCGCTGGCGATCCCCGACGGGTCGAACCCGATGGCACCATCGATCTTCATCCCGGCTCCTTTCGACTCGTCAATGGCTCTCAATCACCCTCAATTGTCCTCGCCGCGCAGGAAGCGCTCGAGCTCGGCGGCGAGCTCGTCGGCGGAGGGGACCTCTTGGAGCCCGAGCGCGTTGCCCTCGGAGGAGTCGATCAACTCTTCGAGCTTGGTGACCATGGCGACGTGCTCGGGATTGCCTGCGATCAGCTCGTCCACCTGGCTCCGTGCGTGGTCCCCGGCCGCCCGGAGCGCCGCGGTGTCGAGCTGGAGCCCGGACATCGCCGCGAGCCCGTCCACCAGCGCCACGCTCGCCATTGGGAACGGCATGGCCGAGACGTAGTGAGGGACCCGTGCCCACAGGCTGATCGTCGGGACGGCTGCGTCGCCGAGCGCCACCTCGAGCGCGGACAGCACCCCCGCGGGCACCTCGAGCTCCCCTTGCACGACGCCGACCTGCGCCAGGAGCTCCGCGGAGCCCGGGGGCGCGGTCGCGGCGAGCCGGACGGGACGGGTGTGGGGCGCGGCAGCGGGGAACGCGCCGAGGCCGACCACGAGACGGACGCCGTGGCGGAGGCAGAGCTGGACGACGGCGTCGACGAACGCCCGCCAGTGGTAGTCGGGCTCGGGCCCGACGAGGAACAGCATGTCGGCGCCGGCCTGGTCGTGCCCGTGCCGAAGCTGGGTCCGGGGCCACTCGAGCTCCGTCGTGACCCCGTCGACGATGCGGACCATCGGCCGCCGGGCGCGCAGGTCGAGGAAATGGTCGCTGTCGAAGGTCACCAGGTCCGTGGCCGGCGGGTGCTCGGTGAGCGACGCCACCGCGTTGGCCGCGCCGAGGCCCGCGTCGACCCACCCCTCCATGGCCACGACGAGGACCGGCGCGTTCAGCACCGGCGAGGTGTGCACCGCGAAGAGCTCGCTCACGACTCACCGAGGGTAGTGGCGGCCAGCTCGGCGAGCCGGGCCACGGTGGCGGGCAGGTGCTCGACGTCGTCGGGGTCGCCCGCCGGTGCGCCTCCGACGTAGCGGGCGTACACGCCCTGGAGGATGCAGGCGACTCGCCAGTAG
>JAKATJ010000142.1 GCA_021828005.1 Actinomycetes bacterium
CTGTTCGTCGATCCCCGGACCCGCAAGCTGTCGCGCCATGAGGTCGCTCGTCGTTGGTGTGATGGGCTCGGCCAGCGGGCGGATCGACCCGGCGGTCGCAGCCCGAGCACGCGCCGTCGGTCGGGCGGTCGCCCAGTCCGGCTGCACGCTCATCACCGGAGCATGCCCGGGCCTGCCCCAGGAGGCGGTGCTCGGCGCGGCGGCACTCGGCGGGCTCGTGATCGGGATCTCACCTGCCCTCTCCGAGCAGGAGCACGTGGAGCGCTACGACTCTCCCGTCGAGGGGTACTCCGCGCTCGTGTACACCGGATCCGGCTTGATGGGGCGCGAGGTCGTCAACATCCGCTCCTCCGACATCGTCGTCGTCATCGCCGGCCACTCCGGGACGCTGGGCGAGTTCGCCATCGCCTACGACGAGGGGCGCCTCGTCGGCGTGCTGACGGGGACCGGCGGAGTCGCCGACATGATCGGTGAACTGCTCGGGCGCCTTGCGAAGGAAACGGGCGCCAAGGTGCTCTTCGACGACGACCCTGAGCGCCTGGTCGATCGCTTGATCGACTACTACCGCACCGTGCACTTCCAGCGCCCGCACTCCCTCTTCCGCGCCGAGGGTCACGCAGATCCGCCGCTGCCCTGAGGCAGGAGGCCGGCGGGGAACCCGCCTTCCGGCCCGCAGGCCACCGTTCGCGCTACGGCGTCTCAACGGACGATCAACTCTTCAGCTACACTCTGAGAACGGGAACGCTCGCGAGAGCCAGGGGCAAGGCGGTATGGGGATGACCGTAGTGACGATGGAGCAGCGGCGGCGGCGGCAAGGGACGCTGGGCCGACTGCTCGTGGTGGACGACGATCCGGACGTGCGCAGGGTCCTCGTCCGAATGCTCGGGGAAGAAGGCTACACCGCCTCGGAAGCCGAAGGCGGGGACCAGGCGAAAGCCGCGCTCGAGACGGGCGCGCCCGAGCTGATCCTCTTGGACCTGATGCTCTCGGGCGAGGACGGCTTCGAGCTCCTCGCCGACATCCGGCGCACGAGCGACGTCCCGGTGATCATCCTCTCGGCGAAGATGAACGAGTCCGATCGCGTGCTCGGGCTGCGCCTCGGCGCCGACGACTACGTCGTCAAGCCGTTCTCCGGGCCCGAGCTGTCGGCGCGGGTCGCGTCGGTGCTGCGGCGCTACACGCACACCCCCGCTGGCCCGACGGTGATGGACTTCGGGGACCTCGTGATCGACAGCGTCGCGCGCGAGGTCCGCCTGCGCGGCGAGCTCGTCGACACGACGATGAAGGAGTTCGACCTGCTCGCGTTCCTCGCCTCCTCGCCACGGCAGGTCTTCAGCCGCGAGCAGCTGCTCGACCATGTCTGGGGGTCCTCCTCGGCGTGGCAGGACGACGGCACCGTGACCGAGCACATCCGGCGGATCCGCCAGAAGCTGCGTGCCACAGCCGCACGTGACCGCTGGATCAACACCGTGCGAGGCGTCGGCTACCGCTTCGAGCCCTGAAGGGCCGTCGCGGGGCCGCCGGCGTCCGACGGGCTGTCTCTCGCAACGCCCCGCCCCCGCCCCGACGCGCGGGCTCGCCGAAGCTCGTCGCGCACCCGGCGGGTGAGCTCGCCGGGCGCGAAGGGCTTCGTGAGCAACGTGCCCTGCTCGCCGAGCGGGCTCGTCGCTGCAGCGTCGTCGAGGTGGCCGGAGACGAAGAGCACGCCTGCCTCGGGGTAGCGCCACCGGACAGCCGCGGCCAGCTCGATGCCGTTCATGCCCGGCATGACCACGTCGGTGACGAGGAGGTGGACAGGGCCGCCTCGCGCGTCGACCAGGTGCAGCGCCTCACTTGCGTTGGCCGCGTCGAGCACCTGGTACCCCGCGGCCCTCAGCTCTCGTACCTCCAGGCGGAGCACCTCGAGCTCGTCGTCGACGACGAGCACCGTCTCCCCGCCCACCTCATGCTCCGAGAACGGCGCCGCGTCGCACGTCGCGTCACGAGCGACCGACCCCGCATGCGCGGTTCCGACGGGGAAGACCAACGTGAACCGGGCCCCCACGCCAGGCGAGCTCTCCACGCGCACCTCGCCACCCGCTTGGGAGACCGTCGCGTGCACCACCGCGAGCCCGAGACCCGTCCCGCGGGCCCGCCCCTTCCTCGTGAAGAACGGTTCGAAGCAGTGAGCGAGCGTCTCCTCGTCCATGCCGATCCCCGTGTCGGTGAACGAGAGCTCGAGAAGCTCCTCTCCGTCAGGAGGGTCTTCCACCGTGCACGTGGACTCGATCGTGAAGGTGCCACCAGCCGGCATCGCGTCCCGTGCGTTGATGGCGAGGTTGAGGACGGAGCGCTCGAGCTCGCTCCGATCGACGAGCACTGCCGTGGCGCCGGCCCCGGGCACGATCTCGAGCCGCACGCCGGACCCGAGCGCGCTCGACAGCATCGGCTGCATCGAGACGACGACCTCGTCGACCACCACCAGCTCGGGCTGGACGGGCTGCTGGCTGCCCCCGATGCGCACGAGCTGGTTGGTGAGGGCGGCCGCCCGCGTCCCGGCTCGATGGATCGCCGCGACGTCGGGAGCGAGATCCTGGTCATCGCCCAGCCGCCGCAGTAGCACGTCACTGCAGCCGAGGATCACCGTGAGCAGGTTGTTGAAGTCGTGCGCGACGGCTCCTGCCATCCGGGACATCGCGTTCAACCGTTCGGCCTGGTGGAACTGTTCGAGCATCCGCTGGCGCTCGGTCACGTCCTCTGCGACGACGAGGACACCGCTGACCGTGCCGAGCGCGCCGAGCGGCGACGCGGAGACCGACAGCTCCCGGAGCTCCCCGCCGGCTCCGGCGACGGGCACGGCGACGCCGATGATCGGCTTCCCCCCGAAGGCGGAGTCGAGGAGGCCGGCCAGCACGAGCTCGGACCCCTCCCGCACCGGCATCCTCCGAGGTACCGAGCCGTCGGGCCAACCGAAGAGCTCGGCCGCAGCCCGGTTCCACCACGCTGCCTCGCCGGTCGCGTGCAGCTCGGCGATGGCGAGCGGGGACGAGTCGACGAGGGTCTGGAGGCGCTGCTCGTTGCCGAGGACCTCGGCGTACAGGCGCGCGTTGCGCAGCGCCACGGAGGTCATCTGTGCCAGGAGGGTCACCACCGACTCGTCTTCGACGCTGAACCAGGTGCCGGGCTCCCCTGCGGCCACGACGACGCGGCGGACCTCACCACCTGCGTCGGTGATCGGGGCCGCGACCCATCCCCTGGCTGCCGCCGGAGCTGTCTCCCCAAGCCAGCCCTCGGGTCTTCGTACGACCTCTCCGGAGGCCGCGACGGCGGTTGCGGCGGCGAGCACCGCGCGGCGTAGGTCCTCGGCGGCGCCGGCCCGGTCGGGGGCCTGGTCGAAGGATCGGTCGGGTGGCCACACCCGCTCCGCGAGCGGGCCGCCGCTCGGTTGCGCGCTCACGACCACCACGTCAGCTTCGAGCACACGATGCGTGTGCTCGACGAGGAGCTGGATCACCTCCTCCTCGCTGAACTGCGCGTTCACGACCAGGGACGCGTCCATGAGCCGGCGGAGCCGCTCGGCGTACTGGGACGCCGTCTCCCCCGCCCGCTGGCTCGCCCACCACGAGCGCACCCGGTCGATCGTGACCCCGACTCGCTCGGCGAGCTCACTTGCGGTCTCGAGGTCCGACGGCCGGAAGCCGCGGCTTTTCGGCCCCGTGGCG
The DNA here is from genome assembly GCA_021828005.1 of Actinomycetes bacterium. GTDB lineage: Bacteria > Actinomycetota > Acidimicrobiia > Acidimicrobiales > RAAP-2 > JAJYVT01. The sequence goes on from JAKATJ010000142.1 coordinate 3,702, forward strand.
AACGAGAGGGCCGCCGCGACGGTGCCGCGAACATGGACCGGCACGACGAGCATCGAGCTCACGCCCGACCGCTCCGGCAGGGGCCCGAGCATGTGGACCGCAGCGCCGAGGTCCGAGGCGTCGAGGCGCGACGTCGGGATCGCGAACTGAGGGCGCCGGTCGTCCACGGCTTCGCGGACGAGCTCCTCCATCCACGGGCTCGGACGCCCCGCCATGAGGGCCCGGGAGGCGAACGCCTCGCCGCGCGTGCGCGACGCGACGCAGCGGAGCTCCCCGGAGTCTTGGAGGACGTGGACGCCGAACCAGTCGGCGAGCTCCGGGACGACGACCTCGGCGAGCTCGTCGAGTGCGGTGTCGTAGTTCTCGAGCGCCTTGCCGAGCACCGTGCCGCCGCGGGCGAGCACCCGCAGGTGCATGTTCGCGTGCTCGACGCCGTACCGGCCGCGCACGGCGAGGTCGTCCAGGCGGGCCCGTTCGAGGACCGCGGCCAGTCGGTCCGAGGCGACCTGAAGGAGCCGGAGGTCGGCGACGCCGAATGTCCGTCGCAGGACGGATGCGACCTCCACGATCCCGAGCGTGGTGCCGTGGACGATGAGCGGGGCCACCATGAGCGAGGAGATCGAGCTCTGGCACTCGGGCAGGCGGCCCGCGTCGCTCCGCCGGACGTCGGGAACCACGACCGGACGCGCCCCTTGCGCCGTCGTCCCGAGCACCCCGTCGCCGACGAGCACCTCGCTGCCGACCGGGGACAACGCCGTCACGCCGGACGACGCCCGCACGTGCAGCCGAGCGCCGTCCTCGTCGGCCAGGAGCACCGAGACGACGTCGCCCCCGAGCGCTTCCTTGGTGCGCTCGAGCATCGCTCCGAGAAGCTCGTCGATGCCCAGGAACGCAAGCCCCGGGTCGGTGATCGCCTCGACCGTTCGGAGCATGCTCGACGCCCTGCCGAGCTCGGTGCG
>JAKATJ010000143.1 GCA_021828005.1 Actinomycetes bacterium
CAGCTCAGGCGGAGGACGCCCCGTGGACCATCAACCCGTCCGCGAAGGTCATGTCCACTCTGATCGTGCCGATCTCGTCCGCGGGCGAGGCGAAGAGATCGCGGTCGAGGACGGCGAGGTCCGCGCACTTGCCGGCGGTGATCGAGCCGGTCTCGCCCTCGAGGTGGTTCACGTAGGCAGACCCCATGGTGAACGCCGCGACCGCCGTCTCGAGGTCGACGCGCTCTGTGGGCAGGAAGGGTTCGTCGTGACCGCCGCCGTAGAGGTGGCCGGGCGGCTCGGTCCTGTTCAGCGCGACGTGGATCTGCGCCATCACGTCGGGCGTCGACACCGGCCAGTCGCTCCCGAAGCACAGGCGCGCCCCGGAGCGGACCAGGCTGCCGAAGGGGTACTGCCACGACGACCGCTCGGGCCCGAGGAATGGGAGCGTGAGCTCGACCATCTGCGGCTCGTTGCAGGCCCACAGCGGCTGGCCGTTGGCGACGAGCCCGTTCCTCGCGAAGCGGGCGAGGTCATCTGGGTGCACCACCTGGATGTGCGCCGCGCAGTGCCGGTTGTCGTTGGGCCCGTTCTCGAGCCTCGCGACCTCAACGGCGTCGAGCACCTCGCGCACGGCGCGGTCGCCGATCGCGTGGAAGTGCGCCTGGAACCCGTGCGCGTCGACGAGGGTCACGTAGCGCTTCAGCTCCTCTGCGCCGAAGAAGCTCTTGCCGCTGGTGTGGCCCGGGTGGCCTTCTCCGTCGAGGTACGGCTCGAGCATGGCGGCGGTGAAGTTCTCGCAGACGCCGTCCTGCATGAACTTGACCGTGCTCGTCGTGAACCGTGCGCAGCCGGCGGCCCGCTCCCGCAGGGAGAGCAGCGAGTCGAGCTGCCCCTCGCCGGTCCCGCGCTCCCACCACAGGGCTCCGACCACCTTGGCGGTCAGCTGCCCGCTCGCGTCGAGCGCGAGGTACGCGTCGTAGCAGTCGACGCGGGGCGGGCCTGCGCCGACGATCGCCTCCTGCCAGGCGGTGACGCCCAGGCCGTGCAGGTAGCGCTGCGCCTCGAGGATGCCCGCGGCCACCTCCGCGGCGGTGTCGGGGGGGCACACTCGCCGCACGAGCTCGATCGCGCCCTCCTGCAGCGCGCCGATCGGCTCGCCGGCCGCGTCGCGCTCGATGCGCCCGTCGACAGGGTCGGGCGTGCGCGCGTCGATGCCCGCGAGCTCGAGCGCTCTCGAGCTCACCCACGCCGAGTGGTGGTCCCGGCTCGGGAGGAAGACCAGGCGGTCCGGCACGACTCGGTCGAGGTCCTCCTTCGTCGGGATGCCCGAAGGAAAGACGTCCATCGCCCAGCCGCCTCCCAGGATCCACGCCGCGTCGGGGTGCTCCGCGGCGTACCTCGAGATTTGTGCGAGGTAGGCGTCGCGGTCGTGCAGATGGGACAGGTCGCACCTGGCGCGTTCGAGACCCGCCCCAGAGGGGTGGGCGTGCGCGTCCTGGAAGCCGGGGAGGACCGTGCGGCCCCGGAGGTCGACCGTCTCGGTGCGCGGGCCCCGAAGGTCGCTGACGTCGTCGTCGGAGCCCACGGCCGCGATCAGGCCCCCTCGGATCGCCACGGCGGACGCCCGGGGCGCCGACGGGTCCACGGTGTGGACGGCGCCGTTCACCAGCACGAGATCTGCGTCCGCGGCGCTCATCTCGAGGCGCCGGGCGTGCGACCGGAGGACATCTTCTTGACAACGTACTCCGGTCCCGCTCCGGCGTACCCACGCCTGCCACCCGGCCACCGCGTCGGGCGCGTCCCGGGGGCCGGTAGCCTTGTGGGCCATGTCGGTGCCCAAGGTGACGGCAGTCGCCGAGGCGTCGCCGGCCGAGCGCGCCGGCCTCGACGTCGGCGACGAGCTCCTCTCGCTCAACGGGAGGCGTCCGCGCGACGTCATCGAGTACCACGCCCTCGTCGACGACGAGGTGCTGGACCTGCGCGTCCGGCGGCCGGGGCCAGGCGGACGGCCAGGCCGCGAGCTCGAGCTCCGGGTCGCCAAGTCCGCCGGCGAGCCGCTCGGGATCGCAGTCGAGTCCGCGGTGTTCGACCGGGTCCGGACGTGCGACAACCACTGCGCGTTCTGCTTCATCCACCAGCTCCCCAAGGGGATGCGCCGGAGCCTCTACCTGAAGGACGACGACTACCGCCTGTCCTTTCTCTACGGGAACTTCACGACGCTGACCCGCTTCACCGAGCTCGATGCCGAGCGGGTGCTCGAGGAGCGGCTCGGCCCGCTCTTCGTGTCCGTCCACGCCACCGACCCCGAGGTGCGGGCGGGCATGCTTCGGAACCCGAAGGGTGCGACGAGCCTGCGGTGGCTGCGCGTCCTCCTCGACGGCGGGATCGAGGTGCACGGGCAGGTGGTCGTGTGCCCCGGGGTGAACGACGGGGCGGTCCTCCAGGACACCCTGGTCACCGTGCTCGACCGATACCCGGAGCTCGCGACGCTGGGTGTCGTGCCGCTGGGGCTCTCGCGCTACTCGCACGAGCCCGAGATGCGCGAGCACACCGTCGCCGAGGCCCGCGCCGTGTGCGACACGGTGACCGGGTGGCAGGAGACGTACCTCGCCGTGCTCGGACGGCGCCTCGCCTACGCCGCCGACGAGTACTACCTGCTGGCCGGTCTCGACTTCCCCCCGGCCGCGGCCTACGACGACTTTCCCCAGCACGAGAACGGGATCGGGATGGCCCGGGCCTTCGAGCGCGCGTTCCGCGGCGCCGCCGGCGACGCCCCGGGCGGGGTGCGCGCCGGGTTCTTCGCATGGGTGGAGGGTGCACCGGCTGCCGGGTACCGGGCGCCCCGCCACGTGGCCCGGCCCGGCGCCGCCCCTGAGCAGGACCGGCGTCCCACGGCGGTGCTCACGGGCGCCTACGGCGCCCGGGTGCTCGCCCCACTCGTGGCGGGCTTTGCCGGCGTCCGGGTCCTCCCGGTTGTGAACGACTTCTTCGGCGGCAACATCGCCGTCGCCGGGCTGCTCACCGGTCACGACCTCATCCGGGTGCTCGCGACCGCGCCGGAGGACCACCGGTACCTGCTTCCGGACGCGTGCCTCTCGGAGGGCCGGTTCCTCGACGGGAGCACCCTCGCGGACCTGCCGCGTGCCGTCGAGGTGGTGCCGTCCGACGGGCGGTCGCTCCGCGAGGCGCTGGCCGGACGGCTGTGAGCGCGTCGCGGCGCTCGCCGCCCGCGACGGCGCGGCGCGGCCCGGTCGTGGTCGTGGCAGGACGGCCGAACGTCGGGAAGTCTTCGATCGTGAACCGCATCGTGGGGCGGCGCGTGGCGGTGGTCGAGCGGGAGCCCGGGGTGACCAGGGATCGCAAGGAGCTGGACGCCGAGTGGGCGGGAGTTCCCTTCGTGGTGGTCGACACGGGCGGATGGCTCGCAGCAGGAGGCGTGCTCGACGCGAAGGTGAGCGCGCAGGCGGAGCGGGCGTTCGCCGGAGCCGATCTCGTGCTTCTGGTGGTCGACGTGACGGTGGGGGCGACCGAGGAGGACGTCGCGACGGTGCGGGCCGTGCGAAAGGCGGGCACGCCGATGCTGCTCGTCGCCAACAAGGTCGACGACGCCTCCCGGGAGCCGGCAGCCTGGGAGCTCCTCCGGCTCGGCGCGGGCGACCCCTGGCCGGTGAGCGCGCTCCACGGGCGCGGGACGGGCGACCTGCTCGACGAGGTGGTCCACCGGGTGGCGCACCTGGTGGCGGCCCCCGAGGGCGGTGTGCCGGGGTCGAGAGGGGAAGAGGGCAGCGGCGCGGCCGATGTCGAAGTCTGGCGGGAGCCGCAGAAAGAGGGCGGCACGCCGCGCGTCGCTCTGGTCGGGCGGCCGAACGCCGGCAAGTCGACGCTGTTCAACCGGCTGATCGGGGAGGAGCGATCCATCGTCCACGACCTGCCCGGCACGACCCGTGACTCGATCGACACGGTGATCACGACCGACGAGGGCCCCCTGTGCTTCGTGGACACCGCAGGCATGCGGCGGCCCGCCCGCACCGACCGGGGGGTGGAGGCATACTCGACGCTGCGCGCGCTCGAATCGCTCGACCGGTCGGACCTCGCGCTCTTGGTGATCGACGCGACCGTCGGCGCGACGCACCAGGACCAGCGGCTGGCGGAGCGGATCGGCGCAGCGGGTTGCCCTGCGGTGATCGTGCTGAACAAATGGGACCTCGTCGCGGCCGGCGACCGCGAGGACGTGCTGGCGAGCGTGGGGGAGCGGCTCGCCTTCCTGGGCATGGCGCCGGTGCTCCGCGTGAGCGCGGCGAGCGGGCGCGGGGTGCACAAGATCCTCCCCGCGCTCCACGCGGCGGTCGAGGCGTACCACCGGCGCGTGCCGACGGGCGCGCTGAACCGGGCGCTGCGCGACATCCAGCAGGCGCATCCCGCGCCCGGAGCGCACATCCGCTATGGGGTGCAGGGTGCGGTGGACCCGCCCACGTTCACGCTGTTCGCGACGGGGCGCCTGCCGCAGACCTACCTCCGCTACGTCGAGCGGAGCCTCCGGGACCACTTCGAGCTCGGTCCCACGCCGATCAAGCTGCGCGTCCGGATCGGCGGGAAGTGACCGGCTG
>JAKATJ010000144.1 GCA_021828005.1 Actinomycetes bacterium
TGCGCGTCTCGACGCGAGCTACGACCAAGAGATGCGCAAGTTGATCGGCGTCGAGCTGCTCGTTCTCGACGACCTGTGTCTCCAGGCCCTCGACGCCGTCGAGACCGCAGACCTCTACGAGCTCGTGATTGAGCGCCACCACCGGGCGGCGACCGTGGTCACCTCGGATCGCGACCCGAGTGAGTGGCTGGCGATGATGGCCGACCCACTGCTCGCGCAGTCCGCCGTCGACCGCCTGAAGTCCGCCGCGTGGGAACTCGATATCGAAGGCGAGTCCTACCGGACGCGCGAGAAGCCGACGCTCGGCGGATCACCGGCACCGAAGGCCCCGGTCGAGCGACGGCGCCGACGGCGCACTTGACGGTCGTCGGCCAATCCGAGATCATCACGCCGGCCGGTGCGGGCTGAGGCCGAGGTGGTCCAATGCTCGTGGCAAGAAGGGTGGTCCAATCGGACTGGCAAGCGACAGAGTGCGGGTCGCAGAAGTAGACGGGAAGACCGGTGTTAGCCCGTACACAGAGGCCTCTTCTCGGCGTATCGGCGCCGGTCACCGCGCAATGGTAATTGCAGGCGAAGTGCTGGGAGGTCGTCGCCGACCCTGCCTTCGGCGGGATGACGCGGGCGGTCGTGGTGCCTATCCTGCACCCCATCGTGCATCGTGCATCGTGCATCGTGCATCGTGCATCGTGCACGCGGGCAATTCACCCCAGGGCCCTCTTGGAGGGTGGGTCCGACCGGTACACTGCCTTGGGAACCAACCAACGGTCGTCGCTCCCCGGCTGACGTATGCCGCAGCGCCGACTTCCGGACCACGAGGGCGGAGCGCCAGATCTTGAAGGAAGCCTGCGGGGTCTTCGGGGTGTACGCGCCGGGGCGCCCGGCATCACACCTCACCTTCGACGGGCTCTACGCGCTCCAGCATCGCGGCCAGGAGTCTGCAGGGATGGCCGTGAGCGACGGTCGGACGATCACCGTCGTGAAGAACATGGGTCTCGTCACCCGAGTGTTCGACGAACGGACCCTCTCCGGCTTGATCGGTCACATCGCGATGGGCCACACGCGTTACTCGACGCATGGCGCTTCCGACTGGCACGCTGCTCAACCTGTCTACCGTCCCGCCGGGGGCGCCGGCTTCGCGCTCGGCCACAACGGCAATCTGACGAACACGCGGGAGCTGGCCCGGAGGTGCGGGATGCTGCCGGGAATGTCGCCAACGGACAGCGACCTCGTCGCGGAGCTCCTCGCCGGCGTGCTCGATGCCGGAGAGGAGGTATCGGGCGACGTGCCGGCGGGGACGCCGCCGGTGGGCTCCTCGTCCCCCGGCACCCTCACCGCCGCCTTGGCGCAGGTCCTGCCCAGTCTGCAAGGGGCCTACTCCTTGGTGCTGGTCGACTCGCAGCGGCTCTACGGGGTCCGCGACGCGCATGGCTTTCGCCCGTTGTGCCTCGGCCGGCTGGGGACGGCAGAGCGCGCGGAGGGCTGGGTGCTCGCGTCGGAGTCGCCTGCGCTCGACGTGGTCGGAGCAACGTACGTGCGGGAGCTGGATCCTGGCGAGCTCGTCACGATCGACGGTCCGGGCGAGAGCGGTGTTCACAGTGAGCTGCTGTTCCACCCGGCTGACGTCGACCCGCGCCTGTGCATCTTCGAGCTCGTGTACTTCGCCCGCCCGGACAGCCGGCTCTACGGGCGGGAGGTGCATGGTGCGCGACGCCGAATGGGCGAGCTGCTCGCCGAGCAGGCGCCCGCCGACGCCGACCTGGTGATGGGTGTCCCGGACTCCGGCGTGCCGGCCGCAGAGGGCTTCTCACGTCGAAGCGGCATTCCCTACGGCCAGGGGCTCGTGAAGAACCGATACATCGGACGGACGTTCATCGACCCGGGCTCGGACGCGCGGCGGGACGCGGTGCGCCGGAAGCTGAACCCGCTGCGCGAGAACATCGCAGGGAAGCGGCTGGTCGTGGTTGACGACTCCATCGTGCGTGGCACCACGACGCGGGCGATCGTCGGGATGTTGCGAGACGCCGGTGCGGCGGAGGTACACCTGCGCATCTCCTCGCCGCCGTTCCGGTGGCCCTGCTTCTACGGGATCGACACCCCTACGCGCAGTGAGCTCCTCGCAGCGTCGTTGACGCTAGGAGAGATCGAGGGCTACCTCGGCGTCGACTCGCTCGCGTACATCGGGCTCGAGGAGCTGAAGGCGGCGATCGGCGCAGGTCCCACCGGCTGGTGCGACGCGTGTCTGAGCGGCCGCTATCCGACTCCCGTTTCTCTCGACCTCGATGCCGGCGACCTCGATGCCGCGGGTGGGGATGGCGGGGCTGGCGAAGGGACCGTGCGCGGCGCGACGGAGCAGCCGCTCCTTCAAGGCGCGCTCCCAGGGGTGTGACCTCGTGGCAGGGACGAGGGACGATCGGACCAGGTTGAGCGGCGGCACAAGCGCCGCCACCTATGCGGAGGCTGGAGTCGATCTCTCCGCAGGCGACGAGGCTGTCGCACGGATCAGGGATGCGGTCGCGTCCACCGCACGTCCGGAGGTGCGCGGTGGGATCGGCGGCTTCGCCGGGCTCTTCGCCCTCGACAGCGACCGTTTCTCCCACCCCGTGCTGGTCTCGTCGACCGACGGCGTCGGAACCAAGATGCTCGTCGCTCAGGCCACGGGTCGCTACGAGACGATCGGCGTGGATCTCGTCGCGATGTGCGTGGACGACGTCGTCTGCGCAGGTGCCGAACCGCTGTTCCTCCTCGACTACGTCGCGGTCGGGAAGCTCCTCCCCGAGCGGGTAGAGTCGATCGTCGCGGGGATCGCGGAGGGTTGCCGATTCGCAGGTTGCGCGCTGGTGGGCGGGGAGACCGCCGAGCACCCTGGCGCGATGGGACCAGACGCCGTCGACCTGGCGGGTTTCGCAGTGGGCGTGGTCGAGGCGGGGCAAGAGCTCGGACCACACCGCGTCGTCCCCGGCGACGTGCTCGTCGGCTTTCCCTCGCCCGGGCTCCGCTCGAACGGCTACACGCTCGCCCGCCACGTGCTGATCGAGCGTGCGGGGCTCTCGCTCGAGGGTCCGGCATGGGAGGGCGCCGAACGTTCCCTTGCCGACGAGCTGCTGGAGCCCTCGCTCGTCTACGCGCCGGCTGTGCTGGCGGCGTTGGCGGCGGATCGGACAGGGGTCCACGCCTGCGCTCACGTCACGGGTGGCGGCATCCCGGGGAACCTTCGCCGCGTGCTTCCGCGCGACACCGACGCCGTGCTCGACCCGACGTCTTGGGAGGTGCCGCGCATCTTCACCGAGATCTCCCGGCTCGGGCGAGTCAGCGACGCCGAGATGACGCGTGTCTTCAACCTCGGGCTCGGCATGATCCTCGCGGTCGCGCCAGCCGCGGTGGAGGCGGTCGTCCGGGCGGTGGCGGCGACGGGCTTCTCCAATGCAGGACTGCTGGGCGCTTCTCCGGTTGTCGTCGGAGAGGTCGTGGCCGGCTCGGGTGCGGTCCACCTGTGAGCCGGCCGATGCCGCCGCAGCACGGGTTGCCCGCGCTCGCGTCGCGCTCGCTGGAGTCGTTGCGCGAACACCTCCTGGTCCACGCCGTCCGTCGTGGTGACTTCGTGCTCAAGTCGGGGAGGACCAGCAGCTGGTTCGTCGACGCGAAGCAGACGGTGTGCCGCCCGGACGCGATGCTGCTCGTCGCTGAGGCGATCCTCGACCTCGTGCCGGCCGACACGACGGCGATCGGCGGATTGACGATGGGTGCCGATCCGGTGGCGTTCGTGACTGCGGCAGTTGCCTCCATGAGTGGCCGCCCGCTGAAGGCCTTCAGCGTTCGCAAGGAGGAGAAGGACCATGGAGGTGGGGGCCGCATCGCGGGGGCACTGGACCCGGGCGACCGGGTGGCCGTGACCGAGGATGCCGTCACGCGTGGGACGTCTCTTCTCGAAGCGGCCCGCGCGGTACGTGCGGCAGGGGCTGAACCGGTCGTCCTGGTGGCGCTCGTGGACCGGGGAGGGACGGTCGCCGCGATGGCGGCCGAGGAAGGGCTCCCGTTCCGCGCGGTGCTCACGGCGCCCGACCTCGGGCTCCCCTTCGAAGGGGGTTGACCCCGGCGGGCCGACCCCGGCGGGCCGAAGAGATGGATCGACGGCGACCGCAGCTCGGCGACCCGGTGGGCTGGGTCCCAGGGCCGGAGGCCGGTCCACGCAGCGGCAGAGCTGCGATCTGAGCGGAAGCGCCCGCAAAGCTCCTCTTGGAGGGGGCAAGATGGAGTCATGGGACTCTTCCAACGCGCCCACGACATCGTCGAGGCGAAGGCGAACAAGGCACTGGACCAGGCCGAGAACCCGTCAGAGATGCTCGACCTCTCCTACGAGAAGATGCTCGAACAGCTCACCCAGGTCCGGCGGGCCCTCGTGACAATCGCAGCGTCACGCAAACGCATCGAGCTGCAGGAGGTCCAGCTGCAGCAGTCGATCGCGCACCTCCAGGACCAGGCGCAGGCTGCGATCGGGCAGGGCCGGGACGACCTCGCGAAGGAAGCGCTCGCTCGAAAAGCGG
>JAKATJ010000145.1 GCA_021828005.1 Actinomycetes bacterium
CTGCTGGTCGACCGAGGAGGTCGCGAAGCGTGCCGTCGTGGGACGGAGCGTCACCCGTTGGCGCCCCATCGTGCCCGTCAGCGTTCGCGCGCCCCGTTCTCTGGCGCCGGCTCGGCGGGCTCCACTTCCTCCCCCTGAGGGTAGAAGAGGTGGCAGGCGAGAGCCGACAAGACCCCGCCGACCAGCGGCGCGATCAGGAATACCCACACCTGGCTGAGGGCAGATCCGCCCACGAACAGAGCCGGGCCGAGGCTCCGAGCCGGGTTGACCGACGTCCCGTCGATCGGGATGCCGACGAGGTGGACGAGCATCAGCGCGAGCCCGATCGCGAACCCGGCCACCTTCGCGTAGCTTGCTCGCCGGGTGACCGCGAGGACCACGAAGACGAACACGAAGGTGAGGACGATCTCGACGACGAACGCGCCGGCAGCGTTGGCACCGATGATCGAGGATTTGCCGTACCCGTCGGCACCCAGCCCCACGCCGGGGTGGTACAGGCGGGAAGTGTGGACGACCCCGTACAGCCCCGCCGCGCCTGCGATCCCGCCGACGACCTGGGCTACCCAGTAGCCGATCGCATCGGAAAGCGAGATGCGCCTCGCCGCCAGGAAGCCCATCGTGACCGCCGGGTTCACGTGACATCCGGAGATCGGTCCAATCCCGTAGACGAGTACGAGCAGGACAAGACCGAACGTGAGGGCGGTCATGACGACCCCGGCAGCGACGCTCGTACCCGTGACCTTGAACCCGAAGCACAGCGTGGCTGCCCCGGCTCCGAAGAACACGAGGAGCGCGGTGCCGAGCGCCTCCGCTACGAGCGACCGTGGCTTCATCGGCAGCGCCCCCTCTCGAGCTGCAGGCCCCGGTCACCTGTTCCCCGAGTCACGGGCGGCCGCGGATCCTTTTCGGGCCGGCGCCGAGCTCGACTGAGCCGAGCGAGGTGCGGCACATCCGGAACGGTTGTGACGGAGGCGGGGGGCTCCGCGTCTAGATCCACGGTCGACGGCATGATACACGGTCGACGGTGCGCGGCGCCGGGGACGCGGCGACGTGGACGTGGCGACGTGGACGTGACGACGGCCCGCCTATCCGTCCTTTTCCGGGAGCGGTGAAGGACCAGATCCAATCCGAGACCGGCACAGGGCGCGGCTTCGCGCTCGAGGCGTTTTCCCAGGCGAGAGCGGAAGGCTGCGTGAGCTGCCGCCCACCTGGGCGAGTGTGGCGAGCTGATCGTGGCAGCGGTCTCCTCCCGAATATCGCTCGCCCACTGGCGGCTAACTCAGCGCAGCGAGGAACCCACCTCCTACGAGCGCGAAGGCCACCACGGCGACAGCCGCCACGGCGACGACCTTCCAGGCGAGGGATCTCCCTACCATGGCCATCGAAGGAAGGCTGATCGCGGGCAGGGCGATGAGCAGCGCGCCGAGCACCGCCGGGCTCGTCCCGACCGCGGCCAGACCCAGGAGCACCGGGATCTCGCCGGCAGTGGGGATCACGATCAGCACGCCGGCGACGGCAGCGATGAGGACGGCGAGCAACCCCCAGTGGACGGTGTCTGCCCCGAGCGGCATGAGCCAGCTTCGGAACGCCCCGATCAGGAGGACCACCGCGAAGTACTCGGGCACCAGCGTCGCGGCGAGCCGGCCGAGTGCCGTGAGGAACCGCCGCGGTGCGTGGCCGAGGTCGAATGGTCGGGCGTCAACATTCGCAATGGCTGATGGCGCCTGGCCGTTTGCTGGCCCTCGGGCAAGGCGGGTGGCGACGTAGGGGACGGTGAGCACGAGGATCACGCCGACGACCGCCCTCGTCAGCACCCACTGCCACGGTGCCACCAGGGCGAGGAAGGCGAGGACGGCCGGGTTGAGCACGGGATTGCCCAACCAGAACCCGAGTGCCGACGCGGTCGGAACGCCACTTCGCTTGAGCGTGACCGTGAGGGGGGCGCTGCAGCAGGTGCACATCATGGCCGGCACCGCCGCCAGGCCAGCCACCAGGGTGCCGCCGAGCGTGGAGCGCCGCGTGAGCATCGCAGCGACGCGCCACGGGGGTACGAGGGCCTCCAGCGCCGCAGCGATCACGATCGCTGCGACGAGCGCCACCCAGATGTCTTCGCCGTAGGCGACTGCGAACGACCAGGCGCTGTGCCAGCTGGGCGCGGTCCGAGTCGCAACGCTTCCCGTCGCGAGGATCGACGATCCGCTCCAGGCGCGCGTGCCCCACAGCTTCGCGAGCTTTCCCGCGTAGGGGTACCACTTCGCCCAGGTCACGCCGGCCACTGCGATGGTGCCGAAGAGAACGGCGGCCACCGCGAGCGCTCGGCTTGAAGGTCTGAGCCCGGCGGTCGACGTGACGCCCCACTCCGACCCGACGTCCGCGGAGTCGAGCGAGATCGTGCCTCGCGACGGTTTGATGATCGGATCCATGCCTGCCCCTTCCTTCTCACGGAAGGCGGCCCACGGCAGCCGTTCGCGCCCGCCAGTCAGCAGGTGCACCCGGCGTCGCCGCAAGCACGCAGGTCCGACCCGCGGCCACGGCTCACCCGAGGAGGCTGCTGAGCGCGGGTGAGCGCTCGTACCGATGCCACCCGACCGGGCAGCAGGAGGCGGGCTCAGCGACGGTGACGCATGCCAGCCCCCTCCTGTCCGGTGATCAGAGCGCGTCAAGTGCGCAGCTGCTCGCCCCGGATTTCGAACCCGGGAAACGTAGAGGCAGCATCGCATTGTCGCCCGCAGGGTTGCAACCGCGCCCTCCGCGCGACGCGGGGCCACTGTTCGTCGTCGTTCAGCGCGCAACCAGGTCGTACTGTGTGGCGGGAAAGGTGGCTTGGCCATGAGGACGGGAACAAGGGCGGGAAAAAGAACGGGAACGAGTGCGGGCACGAGGAAAGAGGCACTCACGAAGGCGGCCATCGTCGCCGGAGTCGTTGTTGCCGGGCTGGTGCTCCTACCGGTCATCGAGGAGATCGCCGTCGCTGGCGTCCTGTTGCTCGTGGTGGGTGCCTGCGTCACCGTCTTCGTCCTCGCCGTCCTCTGGCACGCTGCGCGCCGGCACCCGCTTGTCGACGTGCTCATCGGCGTATGGCTCCTTCGCCGCCACGACCGCAGAGCTCGCCGGGCCGTCGATGCTCGGAGCTGGCCGTACCGGAGCCCATGGGCGCCGCCCGACCCGCGCACACGCTCGCCGTGGTAGTTGCCGCCCGACCCGCGCACACGCTCGCCGTGGTAGTTGCCGCCCGACCCGCGCATGTGCGCCGGCCGTGGTCGCCGGGGTGGCGGTCACCCGGGGTGGCAGGGAACATGATCTCGATCTGTCGCCGAGCGGCGACCTTGTGCTTGGACCAGGTGAGCAGCGATGGAGCTGATACCTCGTACGCGCCCGACTTCGCGAGGATGCGCGCAATGTGCACAGCAACCGCCCCCAGCGCAATCGCATACGCGGACATCGCCTCGACCAGCCGGTGCGACAGCGGCGAGGTGACGCGCACGACGCCGAGAGGTCCTCAACGAATGTGCACGTTCGCAGCGGACTCTCGACGATCGTAATCACGTGCGCGTCGGCGAACGGTCACGCGTGGACCAACACTGCGAGGGAGCCGACTTCTTACATGGGCATTACTCCTCGTTCACGTCACGATTAGGTCGCTGCCCTTGAATTCAGGGCGGCAGGGCACCGAGTCCTGCGTCGAAACGAGAAAGGAATCCGAACATGAAACTCACGCGTCCCCTTCTCGGAGCGGGCGTGGTCGCCGGTTGCCTTGGGCTTGGTATCGGCGTCGCATCGATCGCAGGAGCCACCGTCAGCCCTGCAGCAAGGACGACGCCTGCCCACGTCCTGGCGACAACGGGTGGATCGTCGTCCAGCTCGACAAAGCACTGCCCCGATTCCGGTTCGTCGGGTTCCTCATCGAGCTCCGCGGCAAGCAGTTCGTCCACCGTGTGACGCCAGAGCGGCAGCGGGAACCCGATCGCCGATGCCGGTCCGAGAAGACGGCTGTGCTCCGGACAGAACAGACAGGGAGATGTCGGGATCTGCAAAGCCTTGGCAAGACCGATCCTGTTCAGCCCGGACACGAGCCGTTCTCACATCGGCCCAGAGAACGAGCCGGCCGCTTCGGCGCGGCGCATCTCTGTTCATCCAGTCCCAGGGCGCGTAGTAGAGCTCGAGAGGCTTCTTCTGCCAGAGACGCAGGCTCGTCGCCATGGGGTTCGGTTCTCGCTGGCGCATGACGACGTCTCGTTTGTCCGTGATGCACCAGGTGGCGTCCATCGGGCAGTCCGCGTCGACGAAGCCATGATCGAGCGCCCAACGGGTCGAGCACGTGTGGTCGACCCCGCTCACGTGGATCACGCCCTCACGCCGTAGCTGGCGGCGGTCGTCCTGAACTGGCGAGTCCATGACCACTGGTCCTGGACGTAGTTGGCGTACTCGTCGGTACCCAGCTCGACAACCTCGTCCGTGCTCATCTTGAGCATGCCGATCACCGTGTCGTATGTGGACGTGTGGTCCTCGGGACGTGTCAAGTGC
>JAKATJ010000146.1 GCA_021828005.1 Actinomycetes bacterium
GCGGGTTCGTCATCTGCCGGCGACCGCGGAAGGTGTCGAGCCTGCCGAAGAAGAGCGCCTCGGTCCCCGAAGGAAGCTGGCGGGCGCGCCACGGCTGGTTGAAGAAGACCACCTTCACCCCCGCGGTTCCGTCATGGACCGCGAGCTCCACGAGGGTGCGGCCGTTGCGAGATCTCCTGGCCCGGGCCTCCCTCACGGTCGCGAGGACGACGGCCTCGTCCCCAACAGCGAGATCGGCGAGATCCGCCCGCCGGCTCCGGTCGATGTAGCGGAACGGGAACGTCGTGAGCAGGTCGAAGATCGATTCGATCCCCAGCTCACCCAGCGCCTTCGCCTTGCGCTCGCCGACCCCGTGCAGCCGCGTGACCGGGATCTCGACCAGCTGCCGAAGCGAGCGCGCCGGTGCGCTCGTGGCGGTCACTCGATGCCGAAGAGGTAGGGGTACAGGGGCTGGCCGCCGTGGTGGACCTCGGCGGCAAGGTCGGGGTGCTCCTCGTGCAGCCATTCGGTGATGCGCCGCGTCGCCGCCGCCGTCGAGCCCTCTCCCTCGATGACCGTGACGAGCTCGTGGCCCTCCCCGAGGAGGCCGTCGAGCAGCCTCAGGGCGGCGCCTTCGGGCGAGTCGGCGACGGCCACGACGCCCCCGCGAGACATCCCGATCCACTCGCCCTCACGCACCGAGCCCACCTCCGTCTCGGCGTCGCGCACGGCTCGGGTCACGGCTCCCGGCAGCACCCTCGTCGCCGACGCGCGCATCGCCTGCGCGTTCTCGTCCGCATCGGCCGCGGGGTCGTAGGCGAGCAGCGCCGCGAACCCCTCGACGATGCTGCCGGTGGGCACCACGCGCACCGTCTTTGCGGTCAGCCCGTCCACCTGACCCGCCACGGCCTCGATGTTCTCGTTGTTCGGGAGGAGGATGACGCCGTCCGAGCGCAGCGACTCGACGGCCTCCACCAGCTGTGCGGTGGAGGGGTTCATCGTCTGACCTCCACGCACGAGCCGCTGCACGCCGAGGGAGCGGAAGATGCGGCCGACGCCGTCGCCGGCGACGACCGCCACGACCGCGGTCTGAGGCACCGGGGCCTCGTGCGCGCCGGGGTCCCGGTCTGCGTCACGGACCCAGCGCTCCTCCTGGACCTGCTCTTCGAGGTCCGTCACGCGGATCTGGTGCGGCCGCCCGATGTCGATCGCCGCCTCGATGGCCGCGCCGACGTCGTTCGTGTGGATGTGGCAGTTCCACTCGCCGCCCCCGCCCACCACGACGATCGAATCCCCGATGTCGGACCAGACGTCTCTGAACGCGTCGATCGAGTCGTCGGGCGCGTCGAGGAGGTACATGACCTCGTAGCGCAGGTCGCCCGCCTCGTCGGCACCACCTCCCGCGGCGGCGGACGCCGCTGCGCGTCCCGCTTGGACCCCTGCTCCGCCCGGTGCCCCCCGCACCGAATCCCAGGCGAGCACCTCGTCCCGCGCCTCGGGAGGGGGGCGGCCGTCGACGGCCGAGAGGAGCGAGTCGAACAGGAGCAGGTAGCCCGCACCCCCGGCGTCGACGACCCCGGCGCGGGCGAGCGGTTCGAGCATGGTCGGGGTCATCGCGAGCGCCTCGCCCGCCGCCTCTCGGGCATGCTCGACCACGCCCAGGAGCGTCTGCTCCGCCTTCAGCCCGGCGACCGCACCTTCGCCCGCAGCCCGCGCCACCGTGAGGATCGTGCCCTCGACGGGCCGCACCACCGCCTTGCGTGCGAGGTCGCTCGCCACCACGAGGGCGTCGGCGAGCGCGTCGGGACCCGCCTGGTCGACGGCCCCGAGCCGCTCGGCGATCCCGCGAAGGAGCTGCGACAGGATCACCCCCGAATTGCCTCGGGCCCCCATGAGCGAGCCGTGCGCCATCGCCCGGCACACGTCCGCCATGGGAGCCGAGCCGTCGACCGCAACGAGCTCCTTCACGACCGAATCCAGGGTGAGGGCCATGTTGGTCCCGGTGTCGCCGTCGGGCACCGGGTAGACGTTCAGCCGGTTGAGCCGCTGGCGGTGCGTCCAGAGCGCGTCCCGAAAGGCGACCATGGCCGCTCGCAGCTCCCGTGGCCCCAACGCGACGGCCGGCCTCATCGTCCGGTGATGCTAACGTTGCCGCCGTTCGTGACCTGAAGGTGCCTGCCGCGCCGCTGGCGCCGGGGGCTTGCGGAGGCCTGCGCTGGTCTTCGACGAGGTAGCAGGGCGACAACGGCCAGGAGGCGAAGGCGATGGCATCGGTATGCGAGCTCTGCGGCAAGAAGCCGTCGTTCGGGATGAGCCTGAGCCACTCCCACCGGCGCACGAAGCGCCGTTGGAACCCGAACATCCAGCGGGTCCGTGCGCTCGTCGACGGCGCGCCCCGTCGTCTGCACGTGTGCACCTCGTGCCTGCGCGCGGGGCGGGTCGTGAAGCCGCCGCGCCGCCGCATCCCCGTTTGAACGCGGCATCCCCGGTTCCTCCGCGATGAGCCCGCCGCGCCATGCGCGGCAGCAGCGCCCGCGCTCGCACCGATCGTTCTCCATGGCAACATCGCTGCCCGTGGGCCGACTCGCCGCAGCCGTCGTGATCGTCTTGCTCGCCGTCGCGTACGTCGTCGTGCAATTCGTGAGACCGGTGCCTTCCGTCACGGCGTCGGCTTCGACGGCGGCGGCGAAGACGTCGATGCCCGGCGCTCCTGTCTCGCTCGCGTGGCCGACTCAGGGTGAGGCGGCGATCGGCATCGAGGGAGGCGGCGTTCTCGGTTCGTCCGGCGCGCAGACCCCGACGCCGCTCGCGAGCGTCGCCAAGCTGATGACGGCCTACCTCGTGCTGCGCGCCCACCCGCTGCAGGCGACAGCCTCCGGCCCGACGATCACGATCACCCCGGCTGACGTCGCGACGTACCGACAGGACCGGCTGGCCGGGGACTCCGTGGTCGCCGTCCGGTCCGGTGAGAAGCTCTCGGAGCTCCAGGCGCTCGAAGCGCTCCTCATCCCCTCCGGCGACAACATCGCGGCGCTGCTCGCGGACTGGGTCGCCGGAAGCCAGCCGGCGTTCGTCGCCGAGATGAACGCGACGGCCGGTCGGCTGGGGCTGACCGACACCCACTACACCGATGCCAGCGGCGTCACCCCCGGCACGTACAGCACCGCGACCTCGCAGGTGAAGCTCGCAATGATCGACATGACGATGCCGGCGTTCCGCGCGATCGTCGACATGGCCCAGGTGACACTGCCGGTCGCCGGGCTCCAGTACAACGTGAACGCGCTCGTGGGCAAGCACCAGATCATCGGCGTGAAGACCGGCTACACGACATCGGCGGGCGGCTGCTTCGTCTTCGCCGCGAAGACGAAGCTGGACGGGAAGCCGGTCACGCTGGTCGGCGCGGTCCTCCACCAGTACGGCACCACCGCCCAGCCCAGCGCGCTCACAGAGACCTTCGACGTGACGCTCACGCTCTTGGCGAGCGCCGACCACGCACTCGTACGCTCCACCGTCGTCCGTCGCGGGGAGGTCCTGGGCACGATCCACGCGCCGTGGACCGGATCTGTCGCGCTCGAGTCGACGCGCGACGTCGCGTTCACCGGCCTTCCGGGCCAGCGCATCTCGACCACCGTCGTCCTGCCGGACAAGGTGGGCGCACCGCTCCCTGCCCGGCACCCCCTCGGAAAGGTGGTCGTCACGCTGGGTGCCGAGCAGGTCACAGTGCCGCTCGTCACCGCCCGCGCCCTGCCGGCGGTCTCCCTCGGCTGGCGCCTGACCAACGTCTGACCGGCTTCTGCCTGTCACCTGACCCGGGCGGACGTCAGCCCACCGCGTGCTCGAACCCCGAGCGGCCGAAGGGCTGGCCGCGCAACGTCCGTCGCCCGACCTCCGCGGTGCACCGCCCGATCTCGATCGGCGGGCGGAGCCCTGCCGCAGCGAGCTCTTCGGCGAACCGGGCCGGATCGGGGGTCGCGACGACCAGCTCGAAGTCCTCACCGCCACCGAGCGCGTCGTCGTCGGTGGCGCCGTCGGCGACCGGCAGCGTGTCCAGCTCGATCCCGACCCCGGACGCCTCGGCGAGGCGGTGGAGATCGATGCCGAGCCCGTCGGAGATGTCCATCATCGCGGTCGCCCCGGCCCGCCGGGCCGCCCTGCCCTCGGCGAGCCGCGCCAGGGGGCGCCGGTGCGCGGCGATCACGCTCGCCAGGCCCCGTGCCCCGGCGCGCAGCGCGCGGAGGCCCGCGGCCGACGCGCCCAACGGCCCGGTGACCACGAGCAGGTCGCCCGGCCGGGCGCCCGAGCGCAGGACGGGCGGCGCGTCGCCCTCGAGCACCCCCGTCGCGGCGGCGACCACCACCACTTGCGACGCCGTCGTGACGTCGCCGCCGACGACCGGGCATCCCCACGCACGAGCCGCCTCGGCGACGCCGGTCGCGAGCAGGACCAGGTCCGTCCCGGGAGGGACGCAGAAGTCCACCACCGCGTGGGCCGGCCTGCCGCCGACGGCACCGATGTCGCTCAGCGTGG
>JAKATJ010000022.1:0-4011 GCA_021828005.1 Actinomycetes bacterium
TGCGTCAGCCGAACCTCGTGGCCCTCGCAGGATGGGTCGACGGCCGTCATCCCCCACGGCGCGTCGGCGCGTTGTCGGACGCATGGGCCGTCGTCGACAACGCGCTCAGCGCGCACGTCCTCTCGTACACCGCGATCCACGAGGTCCAGCCCGACGCCGTCGTCCTGTTCGGCCTGCGGGTGTCAGCTTCCTACGACTGGCACCGGCTCATGGTGGACCTGCTGTGCGCGCCCGCGCTCGGCGTCGACCGTGAGGAGCTCGACGCGTGGATCGACGCGCGGCGGGCTCGCCACGATCAGGTGACCGTGTACGGGGATCTCGGCGAGCTGGCGCGGCGGCGTCTGGCAGCGGCGACCTCCCCCTTCGGCGGAGGCGGCCCGCCTCGGCGCGGCCGGCTCCGCCGCCGCTCACCGCGTCGGGCGGTGGACGTCGCCTACCACTTCGCCGCGGGCCGGACCCACGCGCCCGGCTCGAACGGTTCGGCACCGCTGCGGCGGGGTGGCTACCCGTTCGACGCGCTGCTCGTCGTGTGGTGCCCGCCGCGTGCGGAGGTGGCCCCGCTTCCCTGGCTGCGCGCGGAGCCGGCCCATCTCCCCTGGCTGCGCGCCCCGGCTCCCTGGGAGACGCGCCCGGACCCGGGAGCCCTCTCCGCATGGTGCCACGAGCAGCAGCGAGCCACGCCCGGGGCGGCTCTGTGGGTCGAGGACGGCTTCGCGACGCGCGGCGCGCTCTGCAGGGCGGACGGCTGGGACAGGCGGTCCTACCTGCGCGCCCAGGTTGCCGCCGTCGCGTCCGTCCCCGTCACCGGCTACCTCTACTTCACCCTCGAAGGCGGCGGTGACCCGACGTGGCCCGACGCCGTTTTCGGGCTCGGCACTGCGCCCGGCGACCGCTCGGGGGCCGACCCGGCCGTCGGCGCGCGCACCGATCCGTGCGCCGACGCGGACTTCTACCGTCGCCTCGGGGAGGAGCGGCGCGGAGGAACGGGCGCGGTCGCGGGTTCCGGGTGACGCGCGAGCGCGGGCTCCGGGTGACGCGCGAGCGCGGGCTCCGGCTGACGCGCGAGCGCGGGTGACCGAGGGCCGCTTGCCGGGCGCCAGGAGCAGCGCGCCGACCCTCGGTGCGTCCGCGGCACGGTGCGCCGTCAGCGGAGTTGCCGCGGCTTCGACGCCCGCGCGGCACGGTCCAGCTCGAGCTGACGCTCGCCAACCTGCGTCATGAAACGGCGTCCGCTCTCGAGACGCGCGAGCACGTCGGCCTGCCCCTGAGGGCGGGCGAGCATCCACGAGTGGCCGCCCGGCACCCACTGCACCGACGTGCGCGCGCAACGAGCGAACTCGTCAGCGGTGGAGATGCCGACGACACGGTCGAACGAGCCCCACTCCGCGAGCATCGGGAGCCCCGCATCGGCCAGCGCGCGCACCTGGTCGCGGAGGTCGACGGTCATCAGCATCGCGCCGACCGGCAGCTTGAGGCCCATCGTGCGGACCTTCCGGCGGACGGGGACCACGTCGCAGGAGACCGTGGCGATCATCCCCGCCAGCAGGTCGGGGACGTCTGCGACGAAGGACGCGAGGAGATCGGCGAACGGTGCCATGTCGGGCGAGATCACGCCGACCACGTTCTTGACCGGGCCGCGGCGGTCGCGCCACGCGGGCGTCGCGACGCCGTCGCGGTAGACGATGCCGAGTGCCTCATCAGGCCGGTCGTGGGCGTACTGGACCGCGACCGCGCCCCCCATGGAATGGCCGAGCAGGACCACCGGGCCGGCGTCCAGATGGCCGACCACGTGGGCGAGCTGCTCGGCGAGCGCGCCGACGGACACCTCGTGCCATCCCAACGGGTCGCTGCCGCCGTAGCCGGGAAGGCTCGGGTTCACCACGCGCCAGCCGAGCTGCGCGGCGAGGTACGCGCTCTCCCGCCAGTACATTCGCCCGCCCGCGAGGTAGCCGTGGACGTTCACCGCCCACACGGGGGGGCTCCCCGGTCCTGCGGGCCCGTGCGCGTCCTCGTTGTCCGAGACCGCGTAGTGGAGCGCTCGCGTACCCACGTGGAGGACTGCCGGGACCATCCGGACCCCCGGTCTTTTCCAGCACACCCATCGGACAGGCGTCGCGACGGGTGGTGGACTGCCCGCCGCTCGAGACGCTGGGGCTTCTCTGGCCGGCCGGGCCACGTGCGGGATGGGAGCGACCTCGAACGTTGCGAGCGTGCTCAGGTGACGTCGCGGCGGAACGTCGTGAAGTAGCCGAGCACGGCGGTCCCCGTGCCCCACAGGACGAGGACGATCGCCCCGAGCCACCAGCTGAGCAGCGCACGGGCTGTCCCGCCCGCGCCGCCGCCCGGACCGCGCGCAGAGAGGCTGCCTGCGAGCGCCTGCGTGGCGCGTGTGGGGAGGAAGTTCACGTCCATGTGGGCGAGGGAGCTGAAGATCGCCACGATGATGGGCTCGAGGACGAGACTGAGCCCCAAGGCGAGGATCACGCCGGCGATCTGGTTGCGCACCAGGGTGCCGATGCCCATCCCGTAGACGGCGAGGAGGATGTACGCGGCGAACATCCCTGGCATCACCGGGCCGACCTGGCGCAAGAGGTGCGGGAGCGATCCCCCTTCGGCGAGGAGGAGGGGGATGCCCATCGCCGCGATCATCACGAAGGACGCCACCGCCATGAGCACGCCCCAGGCGGCCGACGCGAGCACCTTGGCGACGAGGACGTCCGCGCGGCGCGGGTGGATCAGCAGGGTCGCGGTGAGGATCCGATGGCGGTACTCGGTCGTGATGCAGAGCACGCCGAGGACCGGAGCCATCACGATCGCCGCGGTGTACCCGGCCCCCATGAGGCGCCGCAACTGAGTCGTGGTCGTCGGCGCGGTGAAGTGCACGACGCCGTGGTGGCCCACGATGAACGAGGTCGTGACGCCGAGCCCGGTCAGCAGGACCACGACCGCGAAGCACACCCACGGACCGGGCGTGGTGCGGAGCTTGAAGAGCTCGGCGCGCACGAGGCGCGGCATGGTTGTCATCGGGTCACCGCCGGCGCAGGTTGGTCAAGGGTGGTCATCGATGTGGTGAGCTCGAGGAACAGGCTCTCGAGGTCCTGGCTTACCTGGACCAGCTCGTGAACGACGACGCCGTTCGTGGCGATGAGCGGCCCCAGCGCTTCCGGCGTCGCGCCGTCGACGAGGAGAGCGTCGCCTCCGAGCTGCCTCGGCGCGAACCCGGCCCTCCGCGCGATCTCGCTCAACCGGTCCGCCTCGGGGGTACGCACCCGCATCGACGACTGCGCCCGGGCCGTGAGGATCGAAAGAGGCCCCTGTGCGCGCAGCCGCCCCCTCGACACGATCACCACGTCGTCCACCGTCTGGGCCATCTCGGCGAGGAGGTGGGACGACACGAGGATCGTCCGCCCCTCTGCCGCGAGGTGCCGGAGGAGGTCGCGCAACCACGCGATCCCCTGGGGGTCGAGCCCGTTCGACGGCTCGTCGAGGATCAGGACGCCCGGGTCGCCGAGGAGCGCGCCCGCGAGCTGCAGGCGCTGGCGCATGCCCAGCGAGTACCCGCCCACCTTGCGCTTCGCGTCAGCGGTCAGTCCGACGAGCGCCAGCACGGCGTCGATCCGCGGGGAGGCGATGCCGGCCTCGATGGCCATCATCTGGAGGTGGGCGCGGGCACGGCGCGACGGGTGGAAGTTGGTGGCCTCGAGCACCGCGCCGACGTGACGGGAGGGGTCGGGGATGTCGCGGTAGGGCCGGCCGCCGATCGTGCAGTTTCCCGACGTGGGTGCGGCCAGGTCCAGCAGGATGCGGAGCGTCGTGGTCTTTCCAGCGCCGTTCGGGCCGAGGAACCCGGTGATGCGTCCGGGTTCGACCCTGAAGCTCAGGTCGTCGACCGCGGTGACGGCGCCGAACCGCTTGGTGAGCCCCTTCACCTCGATCGACGCAGCGCGAACCGGTGCGTTCACGGTGGACATTTTCCGAGGTTATCCGAGCCTCGCGCCGGCGCTGTCCTCA
>JAKATJ010000022.1:4044-4483 GCA_021828005.1 Actinomycetes bacterium
GGCGACGGCGCGGCGACGGCGCGGCGACGGCTCGCCTAGGGTCGGAGCGTCGCGCCTTCCAACGCGAGGAGGCGCCGCTTGGTCTCGGTTCCGCCTCCGTAGCCGCCGAGCCGCCCTCCGGCGGCGACCACCCGGTGGCAGGGGTAGACGATCGGAAGGGGGTTGGCGCCGTTGGCCTGGCCGACCGCTCGGGACGCCGCGGGACGGCCGACACGCCGCGCGAGCTCGCCGTAGGTGATCGTCTCGCCGTAGGGGATCCCGGTGAGGGCGTTCCAGACCGCGAGCTGGAACGGGGTGCCGCGGGGCGCGAGCGGGAGGGCGAACGACGTGCGCGCGCCCGAGAAGTACTCCTCGAGCTGGGCTGCGGCCGCTCGCAACGGCGCCGACTCCCTCATCCGGGTCCGGGGCAGCCCGGTGGTCCCGCACAGCCCGGTGGTCC